>QIAP01000019.1 GCA_003225075.1 Acidobacteriota bacterium
GGTTGTGCAGGAACTCTTGCGACACGGCTCGGCGAAGATCACGATGGACGTCTACGCTCAGGCCGTCACCAAGGCGAAGCGCACGGCCCAAAACAGGGTTGTCGCTTGTCTTCGGGCGGCGCGGGAGGGCGGCCTTGTGGAAAACTTGTGTCCCCAGTGTGTCCCCACCCCGGAATTAGCGAATGGCGGTAAGTTACTGAAAAGATTTGGCGTCCCCGACGGGATTTGAACCCGTGTTACCGCCGTGAAAGGGCGATGTCCTAGGCCAGGCTAGACGACGGGGACCACTTATAGGTGGGCGTCTTGCATCGATGCCTGATCGTAACAGGGCACTTTCAGCACTGTCAAAACTTCCAATTGTGACTTCTAGTTCTGATTCGATTTTCAATTCCATGAGTAGCGGGTTTCCTGTGAACAATTCAAGGCTATGACTCGACTTTGCTGGTGCGTCCGAAAAAAGTGAGCCGCTCCGCTGCCACTCTTCCGAGCGTTGCCTCCAACGATTTACAATCGAAACAGCAGTGTGCTGTCTATCGGTCTAGCGAGTGCCATGCCCGATCCTCTCTACCTTAGTCTCTGGTTCCCCGGTTTCGAGAAAGATCAGATAATGCCTGGCATGGTTTCAGTGCTGCGGCAGTTCCCCTTTTCGCAACTAAGACCTGGCGTTGGTTATATCGCGGTACATCCCGTTTCCTGGAGCGAACCGACTATTCTGGAAAGAAAGTTCAGGCCTGGCATATCGCCGGAAGACGCTGCTGAGATCGCATCCGACTTGCTGCATGAAGATTATGCATACGTATTCGATGCGCATTGGGACTTGTGGTCGCTAGATGCTGAGCGGCAGCAATGGGAGTTCGGGTCGAGCCTGGTGAGGTTCATTGCTCAGGGCAGTGATTTTGATGAGGGCACATCGCAGCAGGCGGGCGACATCCAGGTGGACTTCGGCCTCGAAACTCCCTTCCTCCAGGAAGAAGTATCGCTGACTGCGGAAGCGGAAGAGCACGTTCGCGCGAACGTGCACAAATTGGTGGACTTCACAATGAAGGTCGAGAAAAACACGGGCGCTAGTGCACGGCTGTTATGGTCCGAATCCAGCGAAAATCTCGCGCAAAAGCTGATCGCCCGACTTCAGAAGGTGCAGTAAGCTAGGTTACGAGTCGTCTGTTATGTTCAGATCCTAGCATTACTTCGTCCTTCCCCCTTCCCCTTTCAGAGTGTCGCTCGCTGCCGCCTGCGCTGCCGCCAGCCGCGCGGTAAGCACGCGGAAGGGTGAACAGGAAACGTAATTCAGCCCAATCTGATGACAGAACTCGACTGACGAAGGATCGCCGCCATGCTCACCGCAGATTCCTACCTTGAGATTGGGACTAGTTTTCCGTCCGCGCTCAGTCGCTATGCGGACTAGTTGCCCTACGCCTTCGCGGTCGAGGACTGCAAACGGGTCCTGCTTGAGGATTCCCTCTTCTATATAGGTGGGCAGAATCTTATTCACGTCGTCGCGGGAGAAGCCGAAAGTGGTTTGCGTCAGGTCATTGGTCCCGAATGAAAAGAATTGTGCTTCTTTGGCGATCTCATCAGCTACCAGGGCGGCCCGCGGTAACTCAATCATCGTGCCCACCAGGTAGTCGACTCTCTGCTCCTTGTCCTTGAAAACTTCTTCGGCCACCCGATTAACGATCGCGGCCTGGTTCGCCATCTCCTTCACCGTGGCGATCAAGGGGATCATCACTTCCGGATAGACCTTCACACCTTCTTTCGCCACCGTCACGGCCGCTTGGAAAATAGCGCGCGCCTGCATTTCTGTGATTTCGGGATATGTAATCCCGAGCCGGCAGCCCCGATGGCCGAGCATCGGATTGACCTCATGGAGTTGCTCGATGCGCTTTAGGAGTAGCGGCAAAATCTTCCTCAAATCATTGGCCGCTTTTACTCCATAGTCGCGATACTTCGACACCAGCGATTTTTTCTGTTTCGCGTCTGCGTACGGCAGGGTCGCGAGATTAACCATGAGTTCTTCGCGAGGCGGCAGAAATTCGTGCAGCGGCGGATCCAGCGTGCGGATGGTCACGGGGAATCCGTTCATTGCCCGGAATACTCCGACAAAATCCTTGCGCTGCATCGGCAACAGTTTCTTGAGTGCGGCTCGGCGATCTTTTTCGTTATCGGCAAGAATCATGGCGCGCATGTGCCCGATTTTCTTTTCGCCGAAAAACATGTGCTCGGTGCGGCAAAGGCCGATCCCTTCGGCGCCAAACTTCCGCGCATTGATCGCATCGCGCGGAATGTCGGCATTGGCACGGACCTTCGTCGTGCGGTAGGGTTCCGCCCAGCTCATAAATTTATCGAGCAATTTCAGATCATTTGGATCGGGTGGAACTGTTTTGACTTTGCCTTTGATCACACGCCCGATGGATCCATCTAGCGAAATCCAGTCGCCCTCCTTGAAAACCTGCCCTTTCACGCGTATCTCGCGCTTCTTCTCGTCAACGTCAATTTCCTGCGCGCCTGCAACGCAGGACTTCCCCATGCCCCGTGTGACCACTGCGGCGTGGCTGGTCATGCCGCCACGAGACGTCAGGATGCCGGCGGCCGACACCATGCCTTCAATATCTTCCGGCGAGGTTTCCGCGCGCACTAGAATCACCGGATTCTTCTCGGTGCCATGGCCTGCCATCTTCACCGCATCCTCTGCGGTGAAGGCGATCTGGCCCACCGCGCCGCCAGGAGACGCAGGCAAGCCTTTCGCCAGCACGTTCTCAAGTTTCACATCTTTTTCATCCAGCCGCGGAACAACAAAGTAAACAAGCTGGTCAGGTTCCGGTCGGAAAATCGCTTCTTCTTTCGTGATCAGGCCCTCTTCCACCATCTCTATGGCGATTCGCACTGCCGCCAGGCCGGCGCGTTTGCCGTTGCGCGTTTGCAACATGTAGAGTTTGCGATCCTGAATGGTGAACTCAAAATCCTGCATGTCTTTGTAATGGTTTTCCAGCCGAGTAGTGATTTCCCGGAGTTGCTTAAAGACATCGGGCATGATCTTTTCGAGTTCGCGGATTTCAACCGGCGTACGCACACCCGAGACCACGTCCTCGCCTTGCGCGTTGAGCAGAAATTCTCCGTAGAAGTCTTTCGCGCCAGTTGAGGGGTTGCGCGTGAAGCCGACGCCCGTGCCGCTGGTCTCACCGAGGTTGCCAAAGACCATGGCCTGCACGTTGACGGCAGTGCCGAGCATGTCATCGATGTTGTTGAGGCGGCGATAGGTCTTGGCGCGATCGTTCTGCCACGAGCGAAATACCGCGTCACGCGCCATCATCAGTTGCTCGTGCGGGTCTTGCGGAAAGTCGTGCCTGGTATGCTTTTTCACGACTTTCTTGTATTCGTCAATAACTTCCTTCAGCGCTTTCGCATCAAGATCGGTGTCAAGCTTCGCTTTTTTTTGCTTCTTCTTCGCGTCAAAAACCTCGTCGAATACCGGCTTCGGTATTTCCAACACGACATTTCCAAACATCTGAATTAGTCGCCGGTAAGAGTCGTAGGCAAACCGTGGATTCTTGCTTCGCTTGGCTAGCGCTTCGACACTTTCGTCGTTCAGACCCAGATTGAGGATCGTATCCATCATGCCGGGCATGGAGAACTTTGCCCCTGATCGGACGCTTACCAGCAGCGGGTTCTCTCCGCCGCCCAGTTTTTGTGCCTGCAATTTTTCCAACCGACGAAGTGCTTCCTCCATCTGCTGATTCACTTCTTCAGACACGGAATTATGGCGCATATATTCACGGCAGGCTTCAGTCTGAATGGTGAATCCCGGAGGAACCGGCAGTCCGGCATTAGTCATTTCAGCCAGGCCTGCTCCTTTCCCGCCCAGTTCATCTTTCATCTTGCCATTGCCGTCAGCCTTCCCACCGCCGAAGAAATAAACGTACTTCGTGGGGGATTTCGCTTCGCTTCTTTCAACTTCGGTTTCGGGGAGGGTGGTTGTCGCCATAATGAGTCCTTTATTTATTTATTGTTTAGTAGATTCTTTGGATTCTTTGCCTTCGGTCACGATTTCTGAGAAATCGGCGATGGTGGAAAAATTCTTTAGTAAGACGGCCAATAAGGCCAGACGAGTCTTGCGCAAGCCAGCATCTTCGACCATCACCATGACCTTGTCGAAGAAGCTGTCCACAGCCGGGCGGAGTTTCGAAATTTCAGTTAAGGCATCAATGTAACGACCTTCCTTCTGCAACTGCTCGACTTGTGAAGAAACTCGCCGAGTTTCTTTCGCGAGGATTTTCTCCTCTTTCTCTTGCATGACCGGCAGATCAAAGTCGGTGCCGATATCTACGCCAGCATCCCGTACCTGCGAAAGGATGTTCTTAATTCTTTTGAACGCTATTGAGATCTGCTTGAAATCCTCGGAGCCACGAACCGCTGCAACCGCCTCGGCGCGCGCGATTGTCTCGACAATATTGTCGGGATCAGCACTGGACGCCATGACGGCTCTCACGGTGTCATAGTCGAATCCTTTCGCTTCGCGCAAATAAAATTCCTGTCGCTCCCGCATGAACGAGTAGAGGAGCGTCAGAGTCTTCGTCTTCTCCGAGTCTGATCCAGGGTAACCGGCGCGGGTCGACTTGAAAATTTCCGTAATTGTTAATGGCAGCTTCCACTCGGCTACGATCTTTACAATGCCGTTCGCTTGCCTGCGCAGCGCAAATGGATCTTTCGAACCCGTCGGTTGCAGCCCCAGGGCAAACATCCCAGCAATGCTGTCCGCCTTATCTCCAACCGACAGCACTGCGCCTTCGATGGTCCTCGGGACTGAATCTTGCATGGACTGCGGCTTGTAGTGATCGTAAATTGCGTCTGCGATTGCGAAGCGCGTGTTTTCCGGCAAGTCGGGGTCCAGTTGCTGCGCTCTGGCGTACAATCCACCCACAATTCCTTGAAGCTCGGTAAATTCCTTCACTAATTCGGTAGTGAGGTCGGCCTTGGCCAGGCACGCCGCTTTGTGGACAACACCCGGCCGAATTTGCATACCGCTCTGCCGGACAATCTCTGAGAGCCAACTGCACAGCCGTTGCACGCGCAAGGTCTTGTCGTAGTAGCTGCCCAGGTCCTTCTGAAACGTCACGTGCTTGAGCAATTCCACCCGCTCGCGCAGGGGAACTTTCTGATCTGTTTGCCAGAAAAATCTCGCATCGTTGAAGCGGGCCCGCAGCACGCGTTCGTGGCCGTGACGAATTATGCCCTGGGGGTCGCCATCGGTATTCAGCACCGCGAGAAAGTGGGGGGCCAATTTGCCGCTCGCATCCTCCACCGCAAAATATTTTTGGTGATCGCGCATGACCGTAACCAGCACTTCTTCCGGTAGTTCCAGGAATTCACGGTCGAAGTTGCCCAGAATGGCCGAAGGAAACTCGGTTAAGTTGACTACCGAGTCGAGCAGAGTTTTGTCTTCCCGCCAGCGCGCGCCTGAAAGGCTTCGCGCGGCGGCATCAAGTTCCTTTCGAATGCGCTCCCGGCGAGCGGACTGATCCAAGACTTTGACACTGCAAAGAGTCTCGGCAAACTTCAAAGCGGCAGTAATCTCGACAGTGCGGTCGGCCAGGATGCGATGCCCGCGAGATTTTGAACTGGCATGAATGCCCGCGAACGCCAACGGTACTACCCGATCGTCCAGCATGGCTATGAGCCAGCGCACAGGACGCACAAATCGTTCGCCAGTATTACGCCAATACATATTTTTGGGCCAGTAGATTGCGCCGATTTCCCTCGGAAGTAGCTCCGCGAGAACTTCGCTTGCAGGTCGGCCTTTTCTGATAATTTTAGCTGCCAGGTAGTCTCCTTTCGGCGTAGTCACCTTTTCGAGTTTCGAGAGATCCAGGCCGACTTTCCCGGCGAACGCAACTGCAGGAGCGGCGGGACGGCCATCCTTGTACGCGACCTTCAACGACGGTCCCATTACCTGCTCTTCAATATCTGGCTGGGCTTGCGATACACCGGATACAATTACCGCCAGCCGTCGAGGGGTCGAAAATTCCTGCAGCGACACTGCATCGGCAAGACGTTCGTGTATTAGGAGCTCGCGCACACGGCGGGAAAGCTCCGCCGAAGCATTGTCAATCATTCTCGCCGGTATTTCTTCGCATCCGATCTCAAACAGAAAGTTTGACATTAGGTAAACAACCTATCTCTAAGGCATTGCTGACTGTGGACCCGCCGCGATAGGACAAATCGACTCACGACATCGCGGACATCTTTTCTTGCTTCGGTCGCGACTTCTTCTGCACGGCTGGACCTGCCTCGGTTTCACCTGGAATTTCGCCGTGCTGCTGCGCCACATATGCCTTCGCGATTCCCACAGCCAGCGTCCGCACCCGCGCTATAACTCCCACCCGCTCAGTCACTGAGATCGCTCCCCTGGCATCGAGAATGTTGAAAAGGTGTGAACAGTTCAAACACAAATCATATGCCGGCAGTAGTGGAAATTGCGTTAGGCCCGCACCGTCTGGCGCATGCATTTTGTCCAGCAAGGCAGCCTGCTTATTGAGCAGCGCCCTGCATTCAGATTCGTACAGTTCAAAATGCCTCCATGCTTTTTCGACATCTGCCACTTCGAAGTTGTAAACCGAAAACTGCTGCTCTTCCACTAACCGCACGTCACCGTAGGTCGTGATCCGGTTTGTTTCGGGATCGCGCGACCACACAATGTCATAAATGCTGTCTTTATCCTGAAGGAAAGCAGCGATGCGTTCCAACCCATACGTCAGTTCAGCAGAGATGGGAAACAGGTCGACGCCTCCGCACTGCTGGAAGTAGGTAAACTGTGTGACCTCGAGGCCGTCGAGCATGACCTGCCAGCCGATCCCCCAAGCCCCCAGCGTCGGCGATTCCCAGTTGTCTTCTTCAAACTTGATATCGTGCTGTCGCAAATCAATTCCCGTTGCGGCCAGGGATTGGAGATAGACCTCCTGAACATTTTCGGGCGGCGGCTTCAGAATGACTTGCAACTGGGTGTGTTTGTACAGCCGGTTGGGATTCTCTCCATAACGGCCGTCCGCCGGCCTCCGCGATGGCTGGACATAAGCGACCTTGTATGGCTGAGGCCCGAGCACACGCAGAAATGTCTCTGGCGCCATGGTGCCGGCGCCCACCTCCACATCATACGGCTGTTGCAACACACATCCGCGGTCAGCCCAGAACGACTGCAGTCGCAGGATCAGTTCCTGAAAAGTCGACGGATTGGATTTGGATGGGTTCAAAGGGTTGAATCCAATTGCAGAGCAATTGGCACAACAGTTCGTCTCTTTAGGGCATCAAGAAGACCCATCACGGCTAAATTCCAAGTGCAAAATGCTAACTGCTGATCTTCTCCAGCATCCCGGCCGTGACCAGCTTCTTCTCGATGTGGCGCTCCAGCGTCTGCTTCAGAAACCGCCGCAGGTCCGCCCCGCGAATTTTCGGCCACGGCTCGACGGCGAAATTTTCCACTGCCGCGCGGAACATTTGAGCAGCCAACAGACGCGACTCAGCGGACATTTCCGACGATGCCAGCCGCTTGTCATCCGCACACATCAAACCGTCGGCAAGCGCATGGAAGAATGCCCGGTGACCGTTCAATGCTTTGCCGCACACCAGGCACTCCGACAAATCCGGCAGCAAACCCACCAGGCGCGCGATCCACAGCTCAAAGTAGGTAACGGGCATCCAGACGGCAGATCCACGCAGCGAACCTAACACAGAGAGCGTGAGCCGGAAAATCGCGTCATTGCCTTCGCGGTCGGGTAATAACTCGTCGAGTAACTCTGCAATGTGTCCTAGCGCTACCGCACGCGGATAGCTCACTTCCGTCGCCAGCGGTGATTCCAGAACCTCGAAGGAATCGAGCCGCGCCAACTCCTGTCGTTCGCGGTCTTCGTAATAAGCGCGAACGTAAGTCAGTGGCTCAAGCGCTCCCCCAAACCTTCGTTTGGACTTTTTGGCCGAACGCGCCACCCCGCGAACTTTTCCTTCCAGCCTCGTGAACAACGTGACCAGCAGGTCCGCCTCGCGTAAGGGGTAAGTACGCAAGACAATCGCTTCCGACTCCTTCAGGGCCATGGAAGCCTGTAAAGCTGTGACACCGAATAACGTGTGGTTGCTCTGCGCCAATCTTTCACAGCAGAGTAACTCTTGATTGTAATCGAGGGATGGGGAGATGGAAAGGCGCGCAGAGAGAGCCTGTATGTTTCAGCTTTCGAAAGCGGTCGACGCTGTCGACTGCGAACATCCAGCGCTCGACTTGTCAGGAAAGCTATTGGTCTAGCTGAAAGCAAAGAGGCGCACGGTCGAAATTACGCACGTGCGCCTGCATATAGATCTGCGGCGTTCTTTATCGGCCGTAATATTTCGCGTTGCGTTCGGTGAAGTCCTTCCACTTTTCCGGCAGGTCATCAAGAGCAAAAATGGCCGAGACCGGACACACCGGAACGCAAGCTCCGCAATCGATGCACTCCACCGGATCGATGTAAAGCATCTCTTCTTCGCCAAAAGCCTCTTCATCCTTCTTCGGATGTATACAGTCCACCGGGCAGGCATCCACGCAGGCTGTGTCCTTGGTTCCGATGCATGGTTCTGCAATCACATAGGTCATAAACTTCTATCTCCCTGGGTCTGTGCGGAGGTTGATGGAAACCGCACATTCTAACAAGAATCCATTCTCGGGTACAGGTTGCACGAGACTTGCTCCCAAGTCCGATGCCATCTTAGGCCGACACCAACTGCCTATCTTCGCTGGGCTCAAACTCCGTGATGTATCCCGCCACGGCGCTTGCAGCCACTGTTAATGGACTCGCTAAATACATCTGTCCCGGCCCGCTACGGCCGGGAAAATTCCGGTTCTGCGCGCTAATTACAATCTGATCGGGCCGGGTAGATACTCCCGGACCGGCGTTAATGCAGGCGCCGCAACTTGGCTCGATGACATGCGCTCCGGCCTTCTGAAAAACTTCCAAATATCCCTTGCGGATGCAATAGTCGCGCGTCTCCTGCGATCCGAACTGAATGTAGAACTGTACCGCATCCGCTACCCGTTTACCCTGCTTCAGCGCATTGGACAGAACCAGGGCGTACATATCCATATCTTCATTCTTGCCGGCCGTGCATGTTCCACCATACGCGATCTCTACGGGAACCGGGGTGTTCAAATCACGAATGAATTTTCCGTTGCCCGGATCACCCGGCGTGGCGACCATGGGGGCGATCTCGGCAGCGTCCAATTCGATGACATGGGCGTACTCGGCGTCCGGGTCGCTGGTCATCCCTTGGATCATGGCTTCCGCTTTTTTGCGATCGATTCCGCGTCTTTCCACCAGAAAATCCACCACTTTGAGATCCGGAGCCACAATGCCAGTGAAACCACCGATTTCAGCCGCCATGTTAGTCATGGTGGCGCGCTCGTCCACGCTGAGCGCTTCGATTGCCTCGCCTGAATATTCCATGACCTTGGCCAGCGCTTTGCCGGTCTTGATGTATTCCATACTTAGCAAAGTTAGTATGAGATCTTTGCCGGTAACGTTGCGACGCATCTTTCCGCGGATAGATACTTTCACGGATTCTGGTACTCGCACTCGAACGTCATGTGTGATCCAGGAATTAAAGACGTCGGTAGTGCCAATTCCAAACGCCACACAGCCCACAGCACCCGAATGCGGCGTATGTGAGTCCGATCCCACAATCAGCTGCCCCGGCAAGGCATAACTTTCCAGAACAACCGAGTGGCAGATTCCTTCCGAACCCTTGCGATCCTTCAGTTCGCCATGGAGTCGTATACCACGCTGGCGGGCGAAATCTTCCTGCTTGAGTTTGAGCTGCGTAGCCAGATCGAGCAAGCCCATCTTTCGTTTCTGCTCCGAAATCGTTTCGTCGAGAAACGTGAGGTGATCACGAAAAAAAAGAACTGATGCGGGATCATTCACCGGCGCGTCACGCCCCACAAGTTGATCGAAGAAGATAGCGGCCATGGGTGTGACATATTCGTGACTGAAACGAAGATCGGTGTAGGCAAAACCGGTATCGCCAGGCTTGACCGATTTGACGCCAACCTTTCCTGCCCCATTCGAGATGTGTCGGGCAAAAATCTTCTCGGCCACCGTCATGGGGCGAGGCTTGGTGTCAATCACTGGCAGAGAAACTTTCTTCTGCATGCGCGCGACGTTGAAGTTGAAAAGTCCGCCGTACTCGATGATCTGTCGCGTAATCTCATCTTCCCCATGAGTGAATTCGGACAGCGGAATCTCTTCGCCCCCGCGGATCTTGTCAATCAGCTCGAAATTCGTCGAGGTCAGTACGCCGAGATTCTGGCAGTTTTGCTTGTAAATGCGCTCGATATTCTCGGCTAGGACGACGCGAATTCCGGCACACAGCTCGGCATAAGGAGACTGCTCGCGGCTTGAGCCCTTGCCGCGTCGCTTGCCGCTTACCGCTGCCACGAACCCGCCCTTCTTCACGTCCGCGCGCTGGATAGGCAGTTCGTTCCCGCACTTCAGGCCGGTGTAGGGGAACTCGCCCAGGGTCTCGTCAAAAAAGAAGCAGATGTGCGCGGGCGTGATTTCGTCGGTCGAGATATCGTCACGCAACTTGGGATTGTTAGCCGGATTTTTCGTATCCCAGGGCAAATCTTCGCCTGCAAGCTGCCGCTTAATCAGTTCCGGATCTTCCGTCAGAAAAAGAATGCGCCCCTTAAGCCGCACATTGTCCGGAGGCTTTTCGATCTTGCGATCTAGGAGTGCATTGATCACAGTTTTACGCCCGCGGGAAACGTACTGTCAGAACTAGGCCATTCAGCCATAAACCTTACCTTACACCTCTATTGTATCGCCTATTTCCCTCGTGTTTTCGCGTACTCCACCGGGTTCGGCAATTCTTCCAGTTCCCTACCCTCAAAGATTGCAGCAAACTCACTGAGGAGCGCCTTATGTACCAGCCCGTTGGAGGCGACTGTCTCCCGGCTGTCAAGCCGGAACGGTCCCCCGCTGAAGTCAGTTACTACACCACCGGCTTCCTCGACGAGGAGAACCCCTGCAGCGGTATCCCAGGGATTCAGGTTGAACTCCCAAAATCCATCGAAGCGTCCGCTGGCTACCGAGGCCAAGTCTAACGCGGCCGAACCAGCGCGCCGTATACCGTGCGTCCGCAAGGTGATCTGGTGATAAAAGAAAATATTGGGATTCTTATGTCGTTTGTGGCTGGGGAAACCAGTAGCTACCAGACACTCGGCCAGATTCGCAATTTTGGAGACGTGGATTGGCTCTCCATTGAGATAAGCTCCGCTTCCCTGTTCGGCCGAAAACAACTCGTTTCGCGTGGGATCGTAAACCACGCCCGCGATCCGCTGCCCCTTCCACTCCAGCGCCAAAGACACGCAGAACACGGGAAATCCGTGAGCAAAGTTAGTGGTTCCGTCCAGCGGGTCCACATACCAGCGATAGTCACTACCGGTCTCTATGCTCGCGCCCTCTTCCCCGAGCACATCATGCTTGGGCCAACGCGCTTGGATGCGCTGCAGAATCAGGGCCTCGGACTTCCGATCCGCCACAGTCACCAGGTCAACTTCGCCCTTGTATTCGACCTTGACGTGCTGATGCAAATATTCCATGAGCAACGCACCTGCTTCTCGTGCGATTTCCGCCATGCCAGCCACAAAGTCATTCTTAGCGGCACCGGCTGCTTTGGAACCTGGAGTGATTGTCATTTATGAATGATCATTTCGAGGAGGAACTCTGTTCTATGCTGGGAGACAAAATTTTCTCGGACCAAGAACGTTGGTGTGTCTATCCCTTCCGCTTGCCGGAATCCTCGGCAATGTACATGATTTCGTGTTTAAAGATAAACAGGTTAGGTCCGTTTTCTCGTGTCAACCGCACCATATTCTTATCGTAGTATTCGATCCAGCCGCGGACGACTTCCCCATCGGCCAGCTTGATGCTCACCGGTTTCTGCTTCTCGCCCAGCATCTTCAGATAGGCTGCCTCCTCACAGGTTTCTTCTGGCGGAGGTGTCTTTCCTCTTTTCATGAAGCCTGACATTCCTGACGAATTCGATGTATTAAAGGGCATGATCGCATTTTACACTGCTCAGCCGGATCAACCTGCTAAGTGTGCCAGGAGGAGACATCTAATGCTTGTTTATCGTTTAGGTCCGAAACGCGCTAGACTTTGCTCAAATACCGCGCTGGGGGATCCCATGACTGAAGGAAAAACTGTTCTATGTCTTAGCGCTCTTTTATTTGCACTGACAACAGTGATAGCTAGCGCCCAGCATCGGCCAACTTATCCCCATCCCCCCGCTCCGGCGCAGCCGCAAGCTTCTGCTCGCATGGCAACG
This sequence comes from Acidobacteriota bacterium, assembly GCA_003225075.1. Lineage (GTDB taxonomy): Bacteria > Acidobacteriota > Terriglobia > Terriglobales > Acidobacteriaceae > Gp1-AA124. Next base: position 12,346 of record QIAP01000019.1, read on the forward strand.
CAGACACGCAAATCGAGCATGGACAACCTGCAACTCGAGCGGGAAGCCCGCGAATTGTCAGATCTGGCGAAGTCCGTCCCACCGGACATTGAGCAGGTAAAGCGAGGCCTGCTTCCGAAAGACACGGTTGAAAAGCTCAAGCGTATCGAAAAGCTATCTAAGCACCTGCGCGGCGAACTGGCACCGTGAGCAAATTAACCTGTTAACTCGCCTACTGACGCGTAAAAAACAACCACCAGTCTCGAATGAGAGGCTGGTGGCCGAAGTGACGACCGGAGTCTTGCCTAGAAGTCGATCTTCAATCCGAACTCGACCACTCGTGGTGAACCCAAGCCAAACACGCCAGAACCAATTCCCGAGCGGTCCGGACGCGCAGCATTGTTAATCGTTCCATTCGGCGATCCCGGGGATCCGTCGAGCGCTTGGAGTAGCGAATTGTTTGGTGAGTCGAAGTTGGCGAAGTTGAACAAGTTGAAGATGCCAACGCTTGGCTCAATCGTCAAGTACTCTCGCACCTTGTAAGGCCAACTGACTTTCAGGTCGAAAGCTTTCAGCCAGCCGAGCCCGGCTTCTCCGGGCGGCGGCGACGCCAGTGGCTGCTGGACCGCACCCAGGGACGCCAACTGCGACTGCGTAAACAGATTGGCGGTCAGCAGCGCCTGGCCAGCGGGGGTGGGCTGACCGGCAAAATTAGCGTTGTAATTCGAGATCAGCTTGTTGAGGCCGCTGGTAGAGATGTCCCGCCCAAAGGCTCCCAGTTTGGTTCCAGGAACCAAGTCTCCATTTCCGCCGTTTGAAACCGAAGTTCCATCGGCTGTTCCGTCGCCGGTTACGTCGCTTACGAAGATGCTTGAGTCCGGGAGACGAAGATTTCCCGGGAGCGGGCTATAGAAGTGGGAAATCACACTCAGGCGCAGATAAAAGGGTAGGTCGAATGTCCCACCAAACGAGACTTGATGCGTCCGATCCAAGGCATTCGGCCCAATAAAATGGGTTGGACCCTTGTAGTCCTCGGCAAAGTTGATGAAATCTCCGTCCCGGGCCGTGGAAACGTAGCGAGAGAACGAATAGGAAACCTGCAGGTTCATGGCCTTGAACCCGGGAAGTGGGCTCGTCAAAGTCTGTTTCAGTGAGGCTTGTAGCCCGTTGTAGACTGAGCGGCCTACCGGAAAGAGCATCTGGTTTGTGCCAAGATTGGGGTTGATGCCGGGGAATGCGGCGTTCGGGCATGGCCCCCCGCTGCACACAACGTCGCCAGAATCCAAGCCGTTAGGCGAGAAGTCCGCAATGCTGGCATTTGCGGGACCCGACGGACCAAGATAGCAGTTGATCGCCGTCTGCGAACCATTTGGGCCTCCGCCAGCGCTGGACGCTGCCGGACAGCCGAATGGTTTCACCGTTGTGGTGATCGCAGCCAGGGCATTATTCACGTTGAGGAAGCGCGCATCACCCACATGGTTCACGTCCACAGTTAGCATGGTATGGGTAGCGACGTTGCGCAGGTAATCCACGCTGGCCACCATGCCATGGCGGATTTCTTTCTGGATGCCGAGGTTCATCTGCACCGACCGTGGGGTTTGGTAGTTAGGAGCAAACATGTTGGTGCCCGTCGCAAACGTTCCTGATGCTAGCGTATTGCCTATGAAGCCTCCGTTAACACCAGCGCCCGTCGAAACCACCGCCGCTTGGTAGGCTGCCTGGAAGGCGACTATATCCTGAAAAACACTTCCGATTGGCTGCCCACAAAACGGTGTCGGGTGAACCGAGCCGTCCGGAAATGTGAACGTTCCGGCTGCGTTGGGGCATACCGCGGGCGTGACCAGAAAGAGTCCCTTCTGTAGTCGCGGGGGGCGATTGAAGAGGTTATTGTTCCAGATGGAATTCTCGTAGAACAGCCCGACACCTGCGCGAATCACGGTTTTCCCGCTCTTCGACGGGTCCCACGCAATCCCCAGTTGCGGGGCGAAATTCTTATTGGGCTGGTGTACACGAGCACCAAGCCCAGGTCCCCACAGGTCGAGGATACTGGTCGTGCATGTCACCGCACCAGCGAACGCCGAATTCAATTCTGAACAAGGGATTGGACCGATATCGCTATCGGTGCGGCCAGTGTCGCGTACGTATCGGACTCCCGCAGTGACCGTAAAGTTTGGTTTGACCTTCCAACTGTCGCCGATGTACCAGGAGAAGCGATTGTCAGGTCCCAGACCGCCGCCAGGCAAATTGAACGCCGGCTTCTCGGACGAAAAGCCTTGGCCGTTGCCCAATATAACGTTGTTCGCAGGATAAGTCAGCGGGTCCACTGGATTGCACGTGGGTAAAGTGGCGCAATCCGCAATTTGAGCGTTAACTGCTGGCGCAAGTCCCAAGAACTTGGCGAAGCCTCCGCCCTGCAAGTGGTTGTAGCCGACGCCGTAGCGGAGCACATGGTTCTTGTACGTCTTGCTTCCGTCGTACTTAACCTGGTGGTCGGTCTGGTAAGTCTGTTGCGGCGCCAGGAAATTGTTTCCTGAACAAAACGCATCCGTATTGGCAGTGGTACACGTAGGGTCAGCGCCAATAGCCAATTCGATTCCTGGTGCGGGATTGAAGATACTCGTACCGGTCACTGCATCTGTAATCGCATTCCGAAACTTGGTGTACCCAGCGCGAATACTGTGGGTGTAACTACCCGTGGTAAAGTCCAGACCTCCTGCGTGCACTGGAGTATGGTCCACATTCGCAAAAGGCTGGAAGGAATTAGGAACGAACCCTGTTACGTTCTTGTTCTGCTCGTAAGTAAAACGGTAGAACACCCGGTAGTTGCTGGGCCGCACTTGCCAGTCCAAGCGTCCGACTAGTTGATTATCACGAAATGGGGAAATAAAGCTGCCGGAGGGAAAACCGCCCTTGGAGAGCACCGGTGACACCAAGTCTTGCTTGGTGCGTTCCGCGTCCATGAAAAAGAAGAGTTTGTCCTTAATGATGGGACCTCCCAAGCGACCGCCGAATTCATTGCGCTGGAACGGTGTCTTTTGGCCACCCGGAAGACGGGCGGCAAAGGGGTCTTCGCGGAAAAGATAGAAGCCTTCACCGTGTACCTTGTTCGTGCCAGAGCGGGTCACGACGTTAACCGATCCAGAAGAAGTTAATTCGGTCGAGAGATCGAGCGAAGACTGCCCAATCTGGAATTCCTGAATAGCGCCGTAAGCGACGTTCTGGGTGGTGGTGCCGACGGTTTCGTCGCTGATGTCAATTCCGTCGACTTCAATCCGGGCGGTCCGTCCAAAACGGCCGCCAAAGGAGATGGACGAGAATCCGTTCTTCGTGGGATCAAAGTTGCCGCCATCCTGAATCTGTACTCCCGGCTCAAGTTGCGCCAGATCGAGGAAATTCCGTCCGTTCACCGGCAGGTTATCGATCTGTTGCGCGTTAAGCACACCCTGCACTGTGGCTTGCTCCGTGTTTACCTGGAGCTGGGCCGCCTGAACCTCGACAACTTGGCTCGCCTCGCCGACGTTCAGCTTCACGTTGCCCGCGGAAGTCACGCCGACTTGCACAGTGACCGGCAGTTCCGAAGTCTTGAACCCTTGCCCTTCCACTCGCACGACGTATTCACCAGGAAGAAGGGCGCCCGACGTGTAAGTGCCTGCCGAACTGGTTGTGGTACTGATGCCTTGCCCTGTGGCCTTATTCGTGATCTTTACGGTGGCGCCGCTCACCACCGCGCCAGAGGGATCAGTCACCGTGCCCTGAATGCTGCCGGTCGAAATAGTTGTCTGCGCAAAAACCGTTAGTGCAGCGGCTAGGACGACCGCGATTGTAATGAGAGACACGCTAAATGACGTGGCGTAGCGGCGGGGGGAGCTTGGGTTCGATAGCATCGTCAACCTTCCTTTCGAATGTTTTGCCGAAAAAAGAGGATTACTGCGGAACCGCACCTGTATGCTCAAATGATTAACGGATGAATAGAGAGGACTACGAACTAGCTCAGAAATTTGTTCCAGAACACGTAAAGATTCATCACACATGCTGCCTCACAGGCCACAACACGGTTCAAACCAAGCTCTAACCCAAATGACTGCAGCACGCCTTTACTGAATTGAATGCAATCAATAGTCCACAGCGTCCAGGGCTCAATCCGTCCGCCCCTGTCTAAAAAATCTACGTATTTAGAGCAGGTTTCACGTTGCTCTCCCACGCCCGTGGGTCAATTACCGGGTAGACTCTGGTTTCTTGTAACCCTGACGTCGGGATATCCGCGAAACGGAAACTCAACACTGATAGTTATGGGTGTGTGGAACGCCTGATACTAAGCGTGATCTTATCAACAAGGAGACGGGACGACATAACACAGGTTTGATGTCACCAGGGAGATTTGGAAGTAAAGTATCCGGCTCGGTGGCGCACTTGGAACGCGGAAGTCGCGGGCGCCCCGGTGATTCGAACCTGAATCCGGCGGAAGTCCGAATCGGACAGTCTCTGGGAGGGGTAGTAGGCAAGCAAATACTGAGTGCGCAGCTCGTCGCTGATCTGGCGAAAGGCATCGTCCAATTGGGGCAATGAACTGGCATAAAAATATTTTCCACCCGTATCGGCGGAGAGCTGGATAAGGGCGTGTTCGCCGCCGGTATCACGCCCCGCACTGGCCTCAATCGGAACCACAATAATGCTGTAAACAATGGCTTCAGCTTCCTGCGCTGCGCGCACCGCCTCTTTGTAGTCGATCTTGCTGACCGTGTCCCCGCCATCTGTGATGACCACCAATACTTTCCGTCCCTGCCTCGATTCGAGCGCTCGCGAACCCAGATAGAGCGCATCGTACAGAGCCGTTGCCGCCCCCAAACGAATCTGATCGATTGCCCGATCAATTTTCTTAAGATCGGGAGTGAACGCTACGACCTCGTCCACCACTTCGCTGAACTGGTAAAGAGATAGCGCGTCCACCGGCCGCAAAATCGTATGGGCAAACCGCCGCGCAGAAGCCAACTCCAATGGTAAATCTTTGCGAGTGCTGAGACTGGTATCTACCGCGAGCACAATCGAAAGCGGTACTGCGGATTCCTTGTCAAAGACCGCGATCTTTTGCTCTTTGTTGTCTTCCCGCAGATCGAAATTTTCTTTCTTGAGCTTGGTGACGGGTGCTCCGTGCTCGTCGGTTACCGTGACGAAAACGTTCACCAGTTTTACGTCCACTTTCACTGTAGGTTCGGGATCTTGTGCCAAACCGGTGGCACACAAGGAAAGGAAAAAGAAAAATAAGATCACAGCCGGCTTAGTCATGGGCTGCTTCAATTAGATGCCGGCCGTCCCGATGGAGTGCCCTCGGCTCGAGGTATTTCTGCGGGGAAAGGCTCCCCATCTGCCCAGACCGCGCCATCCGCAAAATACTCTTTCTTCCAGATCGGTACTGTACGTTTTAGAGTGTCAATCAGCCATCGGCATGCTTCGAACGCAGCGGCACGGTGCGCCGCCACCACTACAATGAGCACGCTGGTCTCCCCGATTTCCAGCCGTCCCAACCGGTGGACGAGGGCAACATCGCGAATCTGAAACTGCACCATAGACTGCTTCGCGAGACTCTCCATCCGCTCGAGCGCCATTTCCTCGTAGGTCTCGTAGTCCAGATATAGCGTGGGCCGTCCTCGAGTATGGTTGCGCACGACCCCTTCAAAAATTACCCCCGCTCCATCTTGCGGCTGCTTCAGACGCTCTGTCACTGATTGCGAATCGATCTTCTCATGCACGATTGCGGCATGCTGCTTGGCTGAACCTCCGCTGACTGGTGGCAGCAGCCCGATCTCGTCGTCGGCTCTAAGTATCACTTCTGGACTCGCGTATTCCCGGTTCACTGAACATGCAATTGACGGCAGGAAGTCTTTCAGACGCGGAATTCGACTTTCGTATTGGGAAAGGAGATCGCCTAACGTCGACCCTTCAGGCAGACTGAGGGATTCGCTGGTTTGGCCCACCAGATCCTTTAGCATACCGAAAAATAGAACGCGAACCTGCACCAGTGTCACTTGCGGCGGACTACGCCTCAGATTGGCATGCCGCTCCCCGTAGTGTATCGCGGTTTGGGGAAAGAGAAGCTTGTGAGGATCAGACTGCCACTATTTGAGGCCGTTCACCTTACCACGCAATACAGTGATCGAAGCTTTTGGCAAAATAAATGTCGCCTGTGGCCCCCCGGGAAGACTAGCCGTGACGGGTGGACCGTCAGGATCGGCGTGACTGTTAGGGCCCTCGTTTTGCCAGACATACTGCTCGCTGCCAAAGGTCACAAACGTGACTGGTCCTGAAAAAAAAGAGGCCCGTTTGGAGTCCTCAAACACAACCCGCACGGAGTGGGGATTCGATTCGTCTCGATTTACCAACATCAATGACCAGTTTCCGTCGGGACGATGCACAGCATAAGAGGTGACCAGCACGTTGCCCTCTGCGTCCTTTATATCCGTCGAGGATGGAAACATGTCATGAACGCCAGCGCGATGTTGCACCCACTCGAGATTAATCATGTGCGCGGCGAAGTAAGGCGACGTGTAGCCCTTGATGGTGTAGTTTTCGTCGGAGACGAAATTCGACCACGACGCCCAACCGAGACAAGTGTTCTGCACTCCCTGAGGCTGGATCGGTGAGTGATAAAAGGCAGCGCCCCCGCCTTCAAAGAACGAACCGACATTGTCGGCCAGCCACAGCGCCGCAAAGATCGTTGTCATCGGCCCTGTAAGGCTTGCTGCAAGGTGATTTTCGGTCACCATCAGCGGTACGTTCTTGGGCACGCCATCGTCTCTCCACACCTGCAGTATGTGCTTCATCAGTTGTGGTTCGGTGTAGAGAGTTTTCCAGCTAATAGTGCAGGGGTCGAAAGGATAGTGCTCGAATGACACGAATGCCAGGTCGGAGAGACGACCGTGGGCCTTGAGGTAAGCCACGAAGCGTCCCATCCAGGATATTCGGCCTTGAGCATCTGGCCACACCCGGATGTCTTCGTTGACACCTTCGAAGATCGGTCCGCCCAACTTCAGCTTCGGGTCAACTTTGTGGATTGCGGTGGCCCATTGAATATAAAGTGCGCCGTAGTCTTCCGGCATGGCGTGCTTACCATCGGGTTCCTCCCCCATTTCTATGTATCCGATGCGGTAGCCACGCTTCTCAATGTAGGCGATCTGAGCGGCTGCGTCTTCAGGTATGCCATAAAGCATAGTGACGGGAATCATCGCCGGCAGATTGTTGGTAAGCCCGCTGGTAAAGAAAATATCGAAACCACTGTGCTGGTAGTTTCCTCCGTCGTTCACATCCTCGGCGGAATGCCAGGGATCAATAGACGAAGCGGTATAGCTGGTTCGCTTTTCGCCGGGATCGTGCGTCACCTCGACGAAATCGCCACTTCCGCCTGTCGTGCCCGGAGCAATATGCTGAATTGCATAGCCAACACAGTTGCGGACATCGTCTGAGCCATGCTCATCGCAGGTGTTCGAGGATTCCGTCATCAACACACGCAGATAGCGCGTGGTAACCGGCGTGGCGGTAAGCTTTAGCGTGACGCTGCCGCCTTGGGCATTCTGCAATACGCCTGAGGGGAAAGCTTTCCATTCGCCTTTTGGTCCGGCGTCGAAGTCGAGCGCGTCTGTGCCCGCCCAATATTCCACATGATACGACGTGGCGTACGGGCTCGCCCAAACGATGCGCAGGGCGCTGACCGGCTTATCGGCCTTCATGTCCACGATTACCCACTGCGGGTGCTGCGAATCGCTTTCGCCGGTGAACTTGCTGGTCAGATACGGATTGCTCTTCCAATACGTGAGGTTTGGACCTTGCACCGGCCGATCGCCACTGGTAGCGAAACCGCGATGGGGCAACGCGTAGGCGAGGATGTAACGGATGGGTTCCTTAAGTTCGGTGCTGCCGGTGAAGTACCCGCTCTTGTGGGCCCCATCGCTCCATTTTCCATCTTCGGTCCAGTGCCAGGCGGCCATGCGCAGCTCGGTGTTGTTTCGGTAAGTAATCGGTCCCCAGCCTGCGGAGAGGGATTCCTGGACGATATGCGGCGTATAGACTTTGTTGATATCGTTGCGAGACAGGACATCAATCGAAGTGCCGAGAGCGCTGTCGGGATCGAACGAATTGATGATATGCCCGGGAGTTGCGTCGACGCGGACGGTCGCGGGTTGCGCAACCGACCCGGATTGGCTTAAAGCGGTCCGGCTCTCAGCGATGAGGCAAAAGAGAGCGATTGTAGTGACAACTAGGCGCTTCAGGTTTCGAGCATGAATTCGACTTATGACTTTTTGCACATTGTTCCAATGAAGAGCCGTGGTTTTAGCGTTGGAAAGACGCAACCAGCACGTTCACCTTTTATCAGGTGAAAATGATTTGGTTATCTTAAGAAATTCGCTCCACACAATGTAGCAATTGAATTAATGTGTCAACGAAATTCTGGTCGTATGTCGTTAGCACATGATATGTCCGGTTGTGATAGCACGTGATCTGTCCGCTTTTCTGGCGGTGAGGGTAAGAGAACATGGCAGGCATGTTCTCTTACCCGAAGGCCGCGATGGAGCGGGCGATGAAAGTACAGGAAGTGATTTTGCGGGCTATGGCGAGGAAGATCACGTGGTGGCAAG
>QIAP01000122.1 GCA_003225075.1 Acidobacteriota bacterium
GCAAATGTCCCAGTGGTGAAAGTCACACCCGAACAAGTCACATTCGCTGATGGCGATGTCATTTATGCGGCGACTGAAAACCTGCCAAACGGAGCACTTGTGACGGACAAGATTCTTCTCATCGCTGCAGCCGCGTCCCCCAATACCAAGCAGTAAGGTTTCGGTCAATGAGCCAGTCAACACCTCCTAATTGCGAACCGAACTCTGCGAGCACGTTGCAGGAACAACCGGGCGTGCTCGTCGTCGGGAAACACCATTTCTTGGTGCGCTGGAGTCACTGGCTGAATCTGCCGATCCTTCTTGGCCTCATTCTGAGTGGCATCTCGATTTACTGGGCTTCGCCGATCTATCAACACAAGCCAGATCCGAATACGGGAAACGTCGATGTGGCGGCGGATATTGGAATCTGGATATGCGCCCATGTGCCCGGACAGCATCATTACAGCAGTCCACCCGACTGGATTTACAACCACATGAGCCTTGGGCCGGGCATGTTAGCGTTAGCCCTGCGCCTGCATTGGTCATGCGCGTACCTGTTCATGCTGAATGGCATCGTGTACGTTGCAGGACTGGTCATGGGAGGAGCCTGGCGCTCCTTGCTGCCTCGCCGGACCGATCTGCTTGACGCGCTCAGGATGTTTCGATACTACCTGGGGTTTCCCCTCGCCAAACTGGCACGCCGCCAATGGCTGCATCCTCGCTTTAACACAAAGTACAACGCGCTCCAGCGCGCAGCGTATTTCTCCGTTTCTGTCGCCGGTTTCGTTTCGGTCGCGACAGGATGGTCGATTCACAAGCCCATGCAGCTGCATTGGCTGGCAGAGCTCTTCGGAGGGTACAACGCAGCGCGTGTCTGGCATTTCTGGCTGATGTGGGTCTACTTCCTCTTCGTCGTACCGCATGTGATTCTGGTTTTCGCCGATGGATGGGACACGTTGCGCAGCATGATCGTAGGTTGGTCAACAAGGGCAGCACGGTCGGAGGTCATCGCAAAATGAACAATGAGGAAAAAGAGCGACATACCTTCGACGGTATGGAACCGGTAGTGAAATCCGTCTCCGTGAAAAAGCCGCAAAGCTTCTTTGGAGAGCGACCCCTCACGGCAATTGAGATGGCTCCGCGCGTTTTGCGTTATCAGAGCCGGCGCGACTTTCTCGTGTTTGGGGCTGGCGCGCTGGCGGCCCTGGCAGGCGCTGGATTTGTCCTGCCGCAACAGACGCTCAGTCGCATGGGTATGCCTCGGAACATGGACTCTCCAGGGAAGGAGTGGTTTCTAAACAAAGCACTGCGTATCGACGACGACGTTGCAGAGGCTCTGTACTCTGGAACTCGCAGGGTACCCACCTACACCAAATCGCAGATTACCTCGCTCAAGAACAACTACAACGGAGCTACTCCTGATCCTAGCTACATTTCCGGATGGAATCTGACCCTGAGCGGGCTGGCTTCTGGCCTTAGCATCTCTCTCGATATTCGGAATCTCCTAACTCGCTTCTCGGTGCATGAGCAGATTACGAGGCTGGTTTGCGTTGAAGGCTGGAGTGGGATCGCCTGGTGGGCTGGTCTGAAATTCGACGATCTGCTTCGCGCCTACCCACCGATGTCGCAAGCGAAATGGGCGCGTGTGGAGTCTTCGGTCAATCTCGATGCCTCGGGGAATCCTGACCCTTACTTTATGTCGCTCGACCTGGCGACGGCCCGCCATCCACAGACACTGCTCGCCACACACGTCAACGGCCAGCCCCTTACGGTGGATCATGGAGCACCGCTCCGACTGTTGGTGCCCGTGAAGCTTGGTTTGAAGAATGTGAAGGCTATCACCAGCATTACATATGTCGCGGAAGAGCCAAGAGACTATTGGGCCGAACGTGGATATTCCCGTTACGATGGAATCTAGCGCCTTTCAAAGATGACAGATTACTTTCCCATCGCAGCGTGCTGAAGAGAGGTATTTTTTTCGCGGAGTCGCATGATCCAAAGGTGTCGATCGACACCATCGTCCAATAGATTCGTCCCCGCATTTCTGGCCTAATCGCAGCTGTGTATTGGATCCGAACTCTCAAACAAAAGGAATGTATGCCAGAGAAGACGACCGCGATCGTCACGGGAGCATCGCGTGGTAATCGTGGGTAGACAACTCTGTCGTATGCGAATGGAAGGGATGATGTTATGGCGAAAGTGATCGACTTTTACGTTCGAGATCTTTTCCCGAAAAAGGTGAAGTCGGTACCCCGCGACCGACGCGGTGAAGTTATCGAGTTCCCCAAGAACAAGACAGCCGTAGCGAGTAAAACTCCGAAGATTCCCGAACGCGATGAAGGCAACCCTTTCGCTGCCTCTTGGTCTGGATGTTTCTAACTGCTCAGCATAACGCTGGTGTCACAGCAGTTGGGATTGGTAGAAACGGCGGCGCTCCAAAAAAGTTTCCGGCCACGCCTGATGCCTGAAAAATAACTTACTCCATTTGCAGCCAGAAGATTTTGACCTTTTTACCCGCGGCGATGGCAACAAAATCCACGCAGTCATTTTGGAACAATCGGACCTCTCCACACCCTTCCTAGTTGAGATACGTAAACGATTGAATGCATGGACGCGGGGTTGAGTACAGTCCTCGGCCTTTGGACGTTCGTATCAGTTCGCCGAAAATAACGACCTTCGCACCTTGGATGTTTCTGACTGATACGAACGTATCCCCAATACCATCGTCCAATTGTTTCCCGCTCGTACTTCTGTTGTGATTCGCTCATTGCTGCCGAGGAGGCAGGCATGAAGAAAATCACGCTATTTCGATAGGGAGAAACTATGAGTTTTGCGAACGATCTGTTGATTGAGAATCCGCCACGTGGTAACGGATGGAAGAAGTTTTTTGCTCTTACGTTGGTTTTGATGGCGACGGCGCTCGTCGCCTCCGCTCAAACGATAACCACGCTCCACAGCTTCACCTTCGACGATGGGGCAAATCCCAACCTTGTCACTCCGACGCAGGGCGGCGATGGCAACATTTACGCGACCACGTCCATCGGCGGTTCTAAAACCGTTAAATGTTTTTGCGGGACCACCTTCAAAATGACCCCACAGGGGGCTCTGACTTCGGTCAGCTTTGATGGCGCTGATGGCGCCATTCCGGATGCGGGCTTTTTGCTGGGTCGCAACGGGCTGTTGTACGGCACGACGTCTTCCGGGGGCGCTTCAGGAAACGGCGAAGTATTCCGCTTGAACTCTCAAACGGGGGTACTCACCGTGCTCCACTCCTTCGCTGGTTCTGACGGTGCCAGCCCAGAGGCACCTCTTACGCTGGGGCCTGGCGGAAAGTATTACGGGACTACCGCCTTTGGTGGAGCCAACAACTTCGGGACGGTGTTCAGCATAACGCCTTCTGGCACCTTCAAATCTCTCCACAGCTTCAGCGGTGCGGGCGAGGGGCAAAACCCCAGCGCGGGACTAACCCTGGGATCCGATGGCGCTCTTTACGGCGTGACTTATGGAACGATCTTTAAGATCACCGCCTCCGGCACCTTCACGAAACTTTCCGACGTTGCACCTTCCCTGGGCAGCCTTCTTCTGGCCGCCGATGGCAATATGTACGGTACGACCGTCGCCGGCGGCGACATCGGCCAAGGGAGCGTTTTCAAGCTCACCCCGGCGGGCGTCGTAACCGTCTTGCACAGCTTCGACGTTATCGACGGGGCTAACCCCGAAGCCGGTTTGGTGCAAGCGAGCGACGGCAAGCTGTACGGCACGACAGTCTTTGGGGGCCGTCACGGGGAGGGGTCGATCTTCTCAATCACCACCGACGGCACTGTGACTACACTCTACAGTTTCCCTAGTTTCGACCACGTTGATGGAGCGAACCCGTTCGGTCTGATGCAGCACACGGATGTAAGTTCTATGGCACGACGAGCGAAGGAGGAACCTCCATCAATTGCGACTCCTTCGATTCCATCGGCTGCGGCACGGTGTTCAGCTTAGATCTCGGCCTTGGACCGTTCGTGACATTCGTGGTCCCTAGCGGCAAGGTCGGCTCCGTTATCCAGATTCTGGGCACCGACCTAACAGGCGCGACTGTTGTCAGTTTCAACGGCGTACCTGCGTCCTCCTTCAAGGTAGTTCGGGGTACTCTGATAAAAGCCACGCTTCCCGCGGGTGCGACCACCGGCCCGGTCACCGTCACCACTTCCAACGGAACCTTGACCAGCAACGTGAATTTCACGGTGTTGCCGTAAAGAAGCTGCGATTCAGAGGCCAGTACTGATTTTCGGGTAGCGGGCTGTTTTGAAAACAGCCCACTACCGATTTTCGAAGTCAGTTGACTGGAATCAGACGATGGTCATCAGATTTCGCGCGGTGACCTTTTTTTGAACCTGAAAGTATTCGAGGGGATGCATATGCCGCTCATTCGAGTCGACATGATCGAAGGCCGCAGCCCAGACGAGATCAAGGCGCTGCTGGATGCCACGCATCGCACGCTGGTCTCAGTCTTCAAGATCCCGCAGCGTGATCGGTACCAAATTGTTCACGAGCATCCAACCTCACACTTCGTCGTGGAGGACACCGGACTCGGCATCACGCGGACGCGCAAATGCGTCGTTATCCAAATCACGACAAGGCCGCGGGATCGGGAGGCGAAGGAGAGCTTCTACAACCTGCTCTGCCGCGAGTTGGAGTCGACGTGCGGCATACCGCCGTCCGACGTCGTCGTGTCGCTGGTTACGAACTCTGACGAGGATTGGTCCTTCGGGAACGGCCGCGCGCAATTCCTAACGGGAGAGCTTGCCCCTGAACGAAGCGTGGCATGACGATAACCACAAGATTGGAACAGCGTGTTGCCCGAAACATCGATCGTCCTGAAACCCATGACGTCGGTTTCGAGCGGCGCGATCGCATCGGCCGTCGCAGAGGTCGGCGGGGTGATTCTGGACCTAATTTTCATTCCACTGCCGCACCGGACTCTGCTATGACGAAAGCATACACAGTTCCGAGTATCGATGAATACCTGCGTGAGCGTTTGATGCCGGTGGAAGGGGCGATTCCGCACATTCCCGGCATCGAGATGTTTGGGAATTCGATTCCTGCGGGAACTGTGGGTGGTGACCTTTTTGAGTACATCAATTTTCAACAGCGTTACGACATTACTGCACGCGTTCAGCGGGCTCAACGCATATCAAAGGAGTTCTTAGAACCGCTTCCTCCAGGCGTCCCGGTTCGCAATTCGGTCGACGATCACGTGCAATGGCTGCAAGGAACTCCGAGCTACAGACGGGAAATGGAAACCGAGTATAGATTCGCAAGGAGTTCTGAGCAGGTGCGGGTTTCCCAAGACTTGCGCGACCTTTGTTCGACAGCGGGCGTTTTGGTGGTAGACGCGCAAGGACACGGAATAATCTCAGCGAAGATTGCCTCCACGGTACATGACACATTCCACGCTTTGATGCTCACCGAACTCGACCGATACGGAAAAACCACGCCTGAGCTATTCGAGAACATCAATCTGCGGCTGGCACTATCGATCACCGCCCGCAATGCACTGGGAATAGTTGAAAAAGAAAATGCACGGGAAATCGCGACCATGCTTTATGGCGAAGTGCGCCCGGGCGGCCTTTTTCGCTTCGTTAATTTCGGGCATCCTCCTCCGTTGGTGTTTTCGGCGGAGTATGGCAGGTTCATGAACATAGATGAAAGCTGCATGGTGCAATTCCTTGCGCTCGGGCTGCAAATTCCCACAGATCACCCGGATCGTAAGAAATACTACTCGATGACCTTGCGCCAAAGAGACTTCAACTGTTCCGATGTCGCCGAAATCACACTGATGAGTCCGGGAGACATTCTTGTCCTCTATACAGATGGAGTTTACGACGGCAGCGACAAGCAAATGCGCGAGCTAATTGAAACGGTTTTGCGCGAGCACCACCGACGTTCGGCTAGGGAAATATGCAATGCATTGCTGGATTGCGCGGTGCAGCAAGATAACCATCTTCGAGAGAACGGCGACGAAGCGCTAATCGACGACAAAACAGTGTTTATCGTTAAACGAACTTGAATTAGCCCCCACTCCACCCGAACCTTGCTCCGCCCGGCGACTGCCACCGATACCAAAGTATCGCCAATACCATCGTCCAATTGTTTCCTTTCCACGGTTCTGTTGTGATGCGCTCATCGCTGCCGAGGAGGCAGACAGACATGAAGAGGAGTCATCTTCTTACTTTGGCGGTATTCGCGCTCTTGGCATTCGCCGATGCAAATGCAGTAGCACAGCAATCTTCGACGGGGACGGCGCCCGTCCATGTGGTGGTCACAGTGGAAGCCCACAAAGGTGGGGAAACTCCGGTGGTCAACCGTGAAGACGTGATGGTGCATGAAGGGCATGATCGAGACGTGGTGATCGACTGGGTTCCGGCACAGGGCGAACATGCGATGCTGGAGCTGATGATCATGCTGGATGACGGGTCGAACACCACGCTGGGTACACAGCTTGCGCCTACCGGTGGGAACGAGAGGGGCTAATGGCAGCCCGTACTTTTCACTGACCGATTTGGTGAAGCGCTGGCCCCCGACCACGGCGCGGCGCGCGGTCATCATGGCTACGGACGGAATTGACCGCTTCTACGGTACCGGCGATCTGCAGGACCCGTACTTGGATGAAGCGATCGACAATGCCTTGCGCGCCGGCATCACAGTTTCGGCGATATACACACCTGGCGTCGGACATGACGGTCACAGTTATTGGCAGACTTATTGGGGCCA
>QIAP01000123.1 GCA_003225075.1 Acidobacteriota bacterium
CAAGAAGCCAAAGGCAGAGTGATACCTCCCCAATAAACGCGGGAACTAGAATGGCGGGGAATAACCGATTTGCGACGGCGGCGGACAGAATCAGCGCGAAGCTATTGGTCAGATAGCACACGCCCGCGATCTGCATCAGAACACCGATGGTCTTTGGAAGATAGCCCGATCTGAAGATCAGGTATCCGACAATGACGCAGAAACAGCCGAAGAAGAGCAGGCTCACGCCAAAGCCATAGCCATGCGATTTGAGCGACAGACTCGCCATGGCGTAGAGCTGCTCCGGCGTAAATGCTTTGAGGTATCCAGCATTCCCCAGCGGAAACAACGCCTCGAGCAGATACATCGTAGTCGCGGCTTCGATGCCGATCGATACCAGATTGAAGAACACCGCCAGCAAAGCGAGATCTCTGCTGACAGGTCTCAGCAAGACAAACAAGATCAATAGCAGCGCAACGGCGCAAATCAGCAAAAAGATTTCGGCGGCAATATGGAAGCGCCACAGCGATTCGTGCGACATAACGTTGGCGGCGGTGGCGGCTGCATTGCCCGATACGATCAGCCTGTCCCGGACGAATGCCTCGCCGAAGAGGCCAATGACGATAATGGTCAGGTACAGCGCGCCGCCGATTCTTGCGTAAAGTTGGGGCGATTGTTCGATGGTAGAAGTTGTCATTTCTGTTCCTGACTTGTAATCGCGATCCCACGCTAAATCATGCGGCTGCCACGGCCAAACGGTCGCACCTTTGCGCCCTTAATCAAAAGCCACGCCATAATCGAAAGTTCCCCAGCCCCCATCAGGATGCCCGCAAATCGCGCTGTGCTCATCATTCTCTTCGGCGGAATTCAGCTCCAACTTGCCGGTTAATACAGCTGTGCTCATACTCTTTCTCCTCACGCGCCGATTGAACCAAGCGCATGCGCATCAGATCGGCTCACGATAGCGGCGCAACCGCACCGCTGCTACGAGGAATGCCGCGGCGACTAGCAGCCCGATCCACAGACCCGGGCTGCTCAGGAACTTCCCCGGAGCCACTTGTGCCAGCGGAATAAAATGCGGATCGACCGGAACGCCACCCTTGTCCTTGAGGTCGAAAGCGCGTGCAGCGAATCCAATCAATCGGTCCTGCAGCAGGAAACCGAAATACGAAGTATGGAACGCAATCTTCTCGACGGCGGCAATCGCCAGCGCCGGTAACCCGGCCCACAAAAACGGCGCGCGCCGCGCCCAGCCGGAGACCAGCAGCAGCCAGCCATAGATTGGCGCATACCAGAGCGCAATCACAGTCAGACCGTAGAGCAGCACCAATTCCATCTGGAACAATGGCAACTGGGCCCACAGCGTCGCGGCGCCCGCGCCGCTCACCAGCAAGACTGCGATGTTCAGCAGCCACATGAAGAGTTGCAGGATAACGGTGATCGCGAACACGAGCAGCGGCAGCACCACGAGCGGAATGCTCGCCTTCGAGAGAACGGTCGTGAGGTCCGAAACCGGGAGCGACTTCCAGAACAGGATGCTGCGATCACGACGTTCGCCGTGCAGTGCGTCGAGCGAGTAGAAAATCCCAACGAGGAGTGCGGTCACCAGGAGCAGCCACGTAGCGTGGCCGTACGGCATGGCGAGCTCGACGAGCTGAGGCGCCGGGTGGTGCGCCGCCACTTCCCGCATGCTGTGCGGCAGCCACATCAGGCTGATCAAGAAGCCGAGCATATAGAGGGCGGCGACGGCCAGCGGCGCGATATAGATGGAACGGTTCTCCCACAATTCGCGGCGCACCGACCAGTACATGGGCCGAGTCGCCGAAATGGCTGCGGGCGCGGTCACCTGCGAGTCCAGGGAAGACTCCGGCACGGCGTTCGATTGTGTATTCATCGAGTCACTCCTTGTGTCTCGGCGGCCTTACTGCCCTGCTTATTTCCCAACATGGCAACGAACAAGTCGGTGATGCTGGGCGTGCGCACCTCGCCAAGTGCGGCAACTTGCTGGCGCTCGACATGATCGACCTTCAGATCGAACAACAGGATGCTGCGACCGAGCACCTGGCGCTCGTGAATCGGCTTGAGCCCCCGTGCTGCTGCGACACGCTCGGGATGCACCGTCACTTCCAGATAGCGCGACTCGAATTCTTCCATGCTGCAATCGAGTACGATGCGCCCGCGGTTGATGAACATGAGATCGGTGAGGACGTGCTCGACGTCTTCCACCTGATGGGTGGTCACCACGATGGTGCGGTTGCGATCGAAGTAGTCGTTCAGCAGTGAATCGTAGAACTGCTTGCGATACAGGATGTCCAAACCCAGCGTCGGCTCGTCCAGCACCAGCAATCTTGCGTCTATCGCCATGACCAGAGCGAGGTGCAGCTGGGTCACCATGCCCTTTGACAATTCTCTGATCTTGCTGGTACGGCTGATGTCGGTCTTGGCAAGAAAACCTTCCGCCTTCGCGCGATCGAATCGCGGATGCACGCCGGCCACGTAGTCGAGCGCCTGTGAAACCCGCATCCAGTGCGGTAGCACGGCGACATCGGCAATGAAGCAGACATCGCGCATGAGCCGCTCGCGCTCGGCCCAGGGGTCACGTCCGAGCACCCTCAGTTCTCCCTCACATGGGGTGAGGCCGAGAATCGCGTTCAGCGCGGTCGTCTTGCCTGCGCCGTTGGGACCGATTAATCCGAGGATGCGGCCCTCTTCTACGAGCAGATTCACGCCATCCAGGGCGATGGTTTTGCCGAAGGCCTTGCGGAGGCCGCGTGCTTCTATGCATGTCATGGCTTCAGCGCTTCTCCTTGGGAGGATTCGGCTCGGTTGATTTCGACGGTGCGGCATCCCCAGATGACCGGCTGTTCGCTCCGTTCAGGAGGTCTTCCGCTTTCAGGCCGAGCCGCTCAATGGTGGCGCGCACCCTCGGCCATTCTTCGCCGAGAAATTTCTGCCGTTCGCCCTGCAGCAACAAACTGCGTGCACCCGCATTGATGAACATGCCGAGGCCCCGTCTGGTTTCGACCAGCCCCTCGTCCACCAGTTGCTGATATCCCTTCAGGACCGTGAGCGGATTGACCCGGTATTCGGCCGCGACAGTGCGCACGGAAGGCAGCGGATCGCCTTCCTTGAGCACGCCGTCGAGTATCATCGCGACCACCCGGTCGCGAAGCTGGCGGTAAATCGGTTGACTGTCGTTCCACTCACGGTCCATTGGGTTTTCCAGATTGCCTTAGTTTCCAGCGATACCGCTCCCGGTTTTGATCCGCTGCAGGTCCATGTGCGCCTGCATGGGCTTGTCCCCGGGCATTATGTAAGTCCAGTCCTCGATGTGGTGGTTGGCGTCGATGATGGTGAACAGGGCGTGGTGCATGTGTCCGTACTGCGTGCTACCGGCGACGTCGACAAAATCGAATTCCACGGTCTTTCCGTCTGGCGAGACCCTTGCCGCCATGCGAGGCCGATTTCCGGCGTCACAATAATGCGTCAGGAGCAGGCGATCGCCATCCACATAAAACATGGTGACGGGGTGATTGGGGTCGTCGTCGTTACGCTCGCCGGGTTTCCCCTTGCCCTTCATCTCATGCAAGAGCGCGTTACCCGTGGATGTCACGCGCAGGGAGACCTGCATGAAGTCGGGCATCTCGGGTGATGGTGGGGTGGTTGTCCCATGGCCTTCCCAGGAACCCGCCAGAGTTTTCAGTTTGTCAAAAGACTTTTGCGCGTCAGACTGCGCAACAGGCTTTTTCGCGTCGGATTGCGCGAAAGCCACGGTGGAGAGCGAAATCAGCACAACGGATAGCATAAAACTAAGGGATTTCATTTTCATTCTCCTTAAGAAGTTCATTTCTTCTTGCTCTTGGGTCAGGGTTTTGCTGGCGTACCGAGCTGCGATTCAAATACGCTCCCGTCTTTGGTCCGCTGCAGGTCCATGTGCGCACGCAGGGGCTTGTCCCCGGGCATCATGTAAGTCCAGTCCTCGATGTGGTGGTTGGCGTCGATGATGGTGAACAGGGCGTGGTGCATGTGTCCGTACTGCGTGCCACCGGCGACGTCGACAAAATCGAATTCCACGGTCTTTCCGTCTGGCGAGACCCTTGCCGCCATGCGAGGCCGATTGCCGGCGTCACAATAATGGGTCAGGAGCAAGCGGTCCCCGTCCAGATAAAGCATGGTTACGGGATGGTCGTATCGAGTGGGATCATCCGGCGTTCCCGCTTCCTTCATCTCATGTACGAGCGCATTTCCCCTGGAAGTCACGCGCAGCGTGACCAGTGGGTGCGCGTTGTCCATGTCGGCTTGGTGCGGGTCGGTTGTCAGATGGCCTTGCCAGGAACCTGCGAGCGTTTTCAGTTTGTCAAAGGATTTTTGCGCGTCGGATTGCGCAATCGCCTTTTGCGAATCGGTCTGCCCGAAAGCCACGGTGGACAGCGCCATTAGAACAACGGACAGCATTAAACTCAGGGACTTCATGTTCATTCTCCTTAGGCTTCTTCATTTTCTGTGAGCGATCACCTTTTGATCGACCTCTAGTGATATAGTTAACTATAATACTAGCCCACATGCAAGCTTTTTTTGACTTTTCCCCGCCTTTTCGCCGTCGTGCTCTATCCATCTGATAAATAACGGTTTGCAACGCGGAAATGCGAAATGCAGTTGTGCCTCGCGGGCTTTAGGTGGCTTGGATGAGCGCGATATCTTTGGCGAGGACTGCGGTCGGTGCCTGACTCGCTGCTCACAATTTGTGGCTGGAGACGGGCAGTGCGGAGGTAATTCCGGGAGACCCGATCGCGCTTCCTGTTAACCGGCCATCCGCTCACCAACGACATTGCCGCCTCAACTTCGGCGCGCCTCTGTGGCACTTCGTCGATATTCTTTAGGTGTCACACCCAGGACACGTTTGAAAGCCTTGCTAAACGCCGCGTCAGAGTCGTAGCCAACAGACTTTGCTATCTCGAAAAGCTTCCTATCATCTTCCTGCAGCGATCCGGTCGCCTTGTACATTCGCCAGTTCGTCAAATATTCGAGTGGCGTTTCCCCAAGCAGTTCTTTAAATCGCAATGCAAAGGCCGAGCGGGACATACCGGCTGCCGCTGCCAGTGTTTCCACCGTCCACGGATTCCCCACTCTCTCGTGCATCGCTTTGAGCGCCACTCCAATTTTCGGATCGAAGATGGCGCGAAGCCATCCGCTTTTGCAAGTTTCCGAGCTCGATGCTATGTGGGCACGGACACACTGGATGAACAAAATATCCGCGAGCCGGTTGACCATTACTTCCGAGCCCGGTGCTGGTTCTGCCATTTCCGATGCGAGCAATTGCAACGTCGCGTGGAGTGCGAGGCTTTGGGCTTGATCTGCCTTGACCAGTATCAACTCTGGAAGCAATCGTTTTAGGGGCTTGACGCTCATCGGGCCAAAGCTCAACCATCCCGAGATTATGGTGGTCGGCGCGCCGCCTCCGCCGTAATGGATTACGTTGCTGCCATTTTTGGGTGCGGCCTCACAAAAGCTGCGCGCACGCGTGCGTGGGTTGTCCCGCAACGCGTACGTGCTCGCCGGTGCTAACAGAAAGCAATCTCCGCCGGTGAGCGGAAGTGGATCCAGGATCCCTTTTACGCTCAGCCAGCAATTGCCGCGCGAAACCATACCGAAGTGCGCTAGCTGGGATGGCGAATGCTTGAGGGCAGACGAATGAGGCACTGCTTCTTTCGTGTCCTCAGCCTCACGCATAAGGCCCCAGGGTGCAGTGGCTTCCAGGCGGGCGTGCACTACGCTGGCCACGTGCATGGTATTGAACAAATCTGTAATCGGGTCCAACTTGAGCCTCCTTTTTGGACGATTAGACAATTTATGAAGCCATCTGCGAGCGCAATTTTCTCGCGACCTCCAGGAATCGAGCAGCAATTCGAGCGATCCGCTGACCAAGATCACCAACATTACCGACGGCTTTGGCCGGTCTTCCATCTTGCCGCGCCGTACCCGCGAACATCGCTTGCACGTGGCGGAAACGTTCAGTCTCGAGGGCCATCGC
>QIAP01000020.1 GCA_003225075.1 Acidobacteriota bacterium
TACGAATCGCGGTACCGGAATGAATGTCCAGCTCTCACTGTCTGATCCTCGGGTTGACCGCTGAGTACAGCAGGTCGGTCAGGAAGTTGACCGCTACGTAGGTTAGTCCAATCGCCAAAATGCAGCCTTGCACGAGGTAGTAATCGCGATTCGAGATCGCTTGAATCGTCAGCCGGCCGATTCCTGGCCAGGAGAAGATTGTTTCGGTGACAATCGCGCCAGCCAGCAAAGCACCAAACTGGAGGCCAAGAACCGTGATGATGGGGATCATGGCGTTGCGCAAGGCGTGCCGGTAGACCACAGTGTGCTCCGGAAGTCCCTTGGCCCGCGCGGTACGGATATAATCCTGCCCCAACTCTTCGAGCATGGAGGTTCGCACCATACGGGTTAGGATGGCGGCAAGCGCTCCGCCCATGGTGATTGCCGGAAGCACCAGATGCTCAAGGCCGCCGGACCCGGAGACGGGAAGCCATCCCAATTTGATGGCAAAAAACAAGACGAGCACCGGTCCCAGCGCGAAGTTCGGGAACGACAAACCAAACAGACTGATTACGCTGATGGCACGGTCGTCCCAGTGGTTTCGGCTTTGGGCGGAGCGGACGCCCGCAGGAATCGAAAGTAGCACCGCGACCACCAGCGCTGCGATGGTCAACTGCAACGTATACGGATAGCGCTGCGCAATCAAGCGTCCTACATTCTGGTTGTAACGCAACGACAGTCCCAGGTCGCCATGCAGCACGCTTTTCCAGTAATTGAAGTATTGCGTTCGGAGCGGTAGATCGAGCCCGTAGGCGTGACGGGCAGCCTGAATATCCGTCGCGGGGGCGCCTTCGCCGAGCATTTGCTGAATGGGATCGCCGGGAACCAGGTGGATGAGAAGAAAGACCAGCGAAACGACGAGCCAGATGACAGGCAGAGTGTAGAGCACGCGGAGGAAGAGGTAGCGGAGCATGGGATTAGTTCTTATCTCACACCGCCAGCGTTCAACCAATCACTCCTCGCACAATCCCGACCAAGATTGCGCTATTTCCAAATGTATGGCCAATGACCCCCGGCCAGGTGTTCTTTTGCTTTTGACAAACAAACGCTAGCGCCATGCAAGTGGGAAGCTTGGCGACCAGATCCCAGAAATTCCAAATCCAGAAGATGTGGAAGGCAGCCCACAAAAACCCGTGAATTGCCCAGGTCGCTCTGCCATGTACGAGTTCCTGCCTGGGCAAAATGTAACCGCGCCACCACAGCTCTTCGCCGGCGATATTGAGGAGCTTCAGGACAACCACATAATAGATGACAATCCACCAGCGACCGTGCAAGGGGAAACCCATGAAATCGTTCGGTCCCAGGTGTGAGCGGAAGTCCTTCAAGAAGGCAGGTTCCTCGTAGAACTTCAAGCGTGAAAGCCAAGGCGCGGTGAATCCAATAGCCCAGCTGGCTAGAATAAATCCGGCCACACCAGCGATTCCTAAAAGTAGATTGGTAAATCGGCGCCGCTCTAGCCACAACGCCACTACAGCAAACGAAAGCGACAGCCAACGAGCCGGATTTCCCCCATACATGAAGGCTGCGAGTGAACCCGCCCAACACCATGCGTCCAGATTCATCCGGCCTAGACGAAAAACGAATCTTTACCGAGTTCCAGGTGAAAGGCCATCCTTCTCTGCGAAGAGCCACAAGGCTAGCCAGAAGCATGAGTGCCAAGGGCACTTGAAGTGCGATGGTAAAAATCGCGGACAGCGGTAACCCAGCACGCATCATGAGCGGAATACCTACGTAGAGTGCAAGGCAGAAGATAGCCGAAGGCACAACAAAGAGAGGGAGCGCGACCGTCAACGGAGCCGGCGCAATCTGGGGATGGGCATCCTGGGCTGCAGGAATAGCGGTTGCCTTCATGGCGTTCGCTCAGTCTCCGGTTTGGCGCATGGCTGCAGGGGCCAGATTTTCAATTCTCACTTTCGCGATGCGGTGGCCGTCCATGTCTTCCACGGTGAAGCGCCGTCCTTCAAAATCGAACGAATCGCCGGGATGAGGAATCTTCTGCAAGTTCGCGAGCATGAATCCGGCCAAGGTTTCGAAACCTGCGTCGCGCGGAAGCGAGAGTTGGTACTGGCTCTCCAGGTCGCGGATGTTGGTCGAACCCTCGAGTAACAGGACGTTGCTACCCTCCAGCACGGGCTGGTCTGGCGGGAT
Source organism: Acidobacteriota bacterium (assembly GCA_003225075.1). Lineage (GTDB taxonomy): Bacteria > Acidobacteriota > Terriglobia > Terriglobales > Acidobacteriaceae > Gp1-AA124. Next base: position 2,188 of record QIAP01000020.1, read on the forward strand.
CACGTCGAATTCGTCTTCAATTTCGCCAACCAGTTGTTCGACTACGTCTTCCACGGTGATCACACCCGCCGTGGAACCGTACTCGTCCACCACCACCGCCAAGTGGCGCTTGCGCTCTTTGAATTCTTGCAGCAAGTCGGTGAGCACCTTGGTTTCGGGGATTACCAGCACATTGCGCATGATCCGGCTGATCTGCATTTTGGCGATGCGTTCGGCAATAGGATGATTCGCGTTTAAGGTGAGGCGCAGACGCATCCAGCGCATGAGGTCTTTGGAATAAAGTACACCGACGATGTGCTCGGTCCCGCGCTGCGGATCGTAGATGGGAATGCGGGAGTGCTGTTCCTCAACGATTCGGCCAAGCGCTTCCTCCAGGGTCAAGTCGCCGGGCAAGGCGAAAATGTCGGGGCGCGGCACCATGACTTCACGCACGGTGATGTTATCCAGTTCCAGCGCGTTGTGGATCATCTCTTCTTGCACGTGCGGGATTTGCCCGAACTGGCGGCTGGCGGTGACGATCAATTTCAGTTCGTCAGGCGAGTGCACTGCGCCACGGCGCACCTGGCGCGATCCAAAAAGCTTGAGCACGAAGCCGCCTGAACGGCGCATGAAATAAAGGAAGGGCCGGGCCACGGTGAGGAAGACATCCATGGGCGCGGCCACGGCCAGCGCGACGCGCTCCGAACGCTGCAGGGCGAGCGACTTGGGAACCAATTCGCCCAGGATCACGTGCAGGTAGGTGATCACCATGAATGCCAGCGCCGTACCGACGGCATGAGCATAGATGGCGACATGCGGAACCTGGCCAAGCCACGCCTCAACCATGCGCGCGCCTAGCGGTTCCCCGACCCAGCCCAGGGTCAAACTGGTCAGTGTGATGCCTAGCTGAACGCCGTTTACTACTTCATCCAGATTTTGATGAAGTTTCAGGACGGTACGCGCACCAATCCGGTGGGCATCGATGAGCTGCTGGATGCGGGTATCCCGCACGCTCACCAAGGCAAATTCGGCAGCGGCAAAGAAGGCATTGGCTGCGACCAGGAGCAGAATGAGGAAAACCCGGAGCAGCACAAAAGCTACCATGGATGGGTAATTCTAACATTCTAAAGAGGCTTCAGGTTGATAGTTATAGTTTGAACGAATTGCGGTTGCAGGCAGGTGCAAGATGCGCGATTCTATTAACACACGTCTTTCCTGCTTTCTTTTTTCCCCGTAGAACGGTCTAAGTGAGAGGCGAAGACTGCAACAGCCAACGCGCAAAAATGCGGGCGAGCAATCCGGAACAAAACAGGACGGACTTTCGTAACAACCATCGAGGCTAGCGGAAACATGACCTCAGGGCCGAAGGCAGGCGGGAGTCCGCAGCACGGAATTCATGTTTCATGTTTTTTGGCGGCAGGAGGCAGATGTGAACGGTAACGTTAACGGAAAAAAGAAGCGGCGCAAACGGATCATTATCATCAGCGTCGTCGTAGCAGCAATTTTGTTATGCGTCGGTGTGGTTTTCGCCTTTACTCACGGCGGCACCAAGATTGATCCCTCGAAGCTGGCGAAGGTGGAAAAGGGGGATTTGGCGAAGAGTGTAGTGGCTACCGGAAAGGTCGAGCCCATCACCAAGGTTGAGGTCAAATCCAAAGCCAGCGGCATCGTCAAGAAGCTCCTGGTACAGGCTGGCGACAAAGTGAAGAAAGGCCAATTGCTCGCCCAGTTGGACAAGGAAGAAATTCAAGCCCAGGTGGCGCAATCCCAGGCGGCTTTGCAAGCGGCGGAAGCAAGTCTGAAAGGATCGGAAGCGGATTACGAGCGCGCCAAGGTGGATGCCGAAGGTCCTGATGTTCCCTTGTTGAAGCGTGCCTACGAGCGCGCCATCGGTATGGCAAAGGAAGGTGTGGTTTCGACCTCCGCCCTTGAAGATGCGCAGAAGAACTACGAGCTTTCACTAAATAAACAGAACGTCTCCAAGGCACAACTTGTGGTTCTGAGAGCAAAGATTGGCCAGTCAGCGGCGCAAGTTTCGCAGGATCGCGCCAACCTTAAGCAACTTGAAGAACAGCTTGGTTATACCGACATTGAATCGCCAATCGATGGCGTTGTGCTTTCGCGCGACGTCGAAATGGGTGATGCGGTTAGTTCCATCCTCGTGCTCGGCTCCTCCGCAACTCTGGTCATGACCCTGGGTGACACCAGCGAAGTCTACGTAAAGGGGAAAGTGGACGAGAGCGACATCGGCAAGGTGTATCTCGGGCAGCCGGCGCGAATCAAGGTGGAATCGTTCAAGGACAAGACCTTCAACGGCAAAGTGACCAGGATTTCCCCCATGGGCGTGGAGAAGGACAACGTGACGACTTTCGAAGTGCGCGTGTCTATCAACAATCCTGGCGGCGAATTGAAGGCAGAGATGACGGCCAATGCCGAGATCATCCTGGAAGAACATAAGAGCGTGCTGCAGATTCCGGAAGGCGCCATCCTTTACGACAAGGACAAGAAGGCATCCGTTGAAATGCCAGATCCTAAGGCGAAGGATGGGAAGAAAAAAATGGCGGTCAATATCGGAATCTCCAACGGGGCGAAGACGGAAGTGCTGGGTGGACTGAAGGAAGGCGACCAGGTGGTATTGCAATAGAAGTCGGTTGGTTGTCCGGCTCCGTTCAAGGGCCCGGACCTGGCGGGGCACGGGTCGACAAACCCGTGCCCTAGCTTTTAGGCACTTTAAGTCTTAGATCATATGAACCTGATCGACAATTTTGCGGCAGACGTTCGCCAGCTTTCGGGCGCACAAGATGCGGATCTTAAGGAGGGCTCATGAAAAAACGAATCAGCGGTTCAGCGGTTGATCTACTTGTGATATTGACTGCGATTTGTATCACCGTACTGCCGGCGGCGGCTTCGTCGGTGCAGGGGACATTTCAACGCACGTTTCAAGTAAGCGGCCCAGTGGACCTGGAAGCGTTGACTCATTCCGGCGACATCACGGTTCAGAGCGGCCCCGCCGGAACAGTCACTGTCAGCGGGAAAATCCACGTTGGCGACAGGTGGTTCAATGGCGGCAGGAAGGCGGAAGTGGAAGAATTGGAGAAAAATCCACCGGTGCGGCAGACGGGGAACAGCATTCGGATTGATTACGTAAATGTCCGCGATATTTCGATCGATTATGAAATCACAGTTCCTGCCGAGGTTACAGTGCGGACGCACACCGGATCTGGAGATCAGAGACTCGAGGGATTGCGGGGGAAAATGGAGCTTGAAAGTGGGTCGGGTGATATGCGGCTGACAGATTTGACTGGCGACATACACACTCAGACCGGTTCAGGGAACGTCGAGTCGAAGAAAATCTCCGGGCCGTTTAAAGCCAGCGCCGGAAGCGGCGACATTCGCGTGCAAGAGAGCGGCAACGGCGATGTGGAGATTCGCACTGGTTCGGGAAATATTGACCTTAGCGGCGTGCATGGCGCTCTCAGAGCCGACGCGGGAAGCGGTGATATTTCGGCAGACGGTACGCCGGCCACCGGCTGGGAAATAAAAACCGGATCAGGGAACGTTACTTTGCGCGTGCCATCGGACTCTGGATTTGACCTCGATCTCTCCACCAGCTCTGGAACTATTGTGGTGGATCAGCCTGTCGTAATGACCGTCCAGGGCCGAGTGCAGGAGCCGCGGCGAAACGTCTCGGGTAAAGTCCACGGCGGCGGACCACCCTTGCGTGTACACACCGGGTCTGGGGATATTGAAATCCGTTGAGTGGAGGAACCAATGAGAGTCCAACCAATTGCCCGCCACTTCGCGGTGGCTTGTCTAGCAATGCTGATGTGCGTTCACGCGCTGCCTGCGTTTGCCGCACGGCTGGCGGTAAACGGCTCATTCCAACGAACCCTCAAAGTTACCGGAGCAGTAAATCTGGACGTCACCACCGGCTCAGGCAGCGTCGAGGTACGGAGGGGGAACTCGAACGAGGTCCGGGTGAACGCGCGCATTCATGCCAACGAGTGGTTTTTCGGCAATGCCGAGGAGAGGGTGCGGCGGATTGAGCAGAATCCTCCCATAGAACAGAACGGCAATACCATCCACATTGGCCGCATAAGTGATCCTGAGCTACGGCGTAACATTTCGATCAGCTACGAGCTCGAGGTGCCGGCTGATACCGAGTTGAGGTCGCATACCGGGTCGGGGAACCAGACGGTGGATGGAATTAAAGGTCCTCTCGATGTCAGCTCAGGCTCCGGCGGTCTCAAGATTACGAACCTCGGTGACAGAGTGCGCGCCGACGCTGGTTCCGGCGATATTGACATCGATCACGTGAAGGGCAATGTTAGGGCCAAGTCGGGCAGCGGCTCCATCCACGGATCCGATATTGCTGGAGGGTTTGAAGCTGATACTGGCAGCGGGCGCATTACCTTGGAGCAGACAGCTCCGGGCGCTGTCAATGTGCAAACTGGGTCGGGCGGTATGGAACTGAACGGCGTCCACGGATCACTGGAAGCCAAAGCGGGCAGTGGGACGATCCGCGCTCAGGGTGATCCCAGCGGGGCATGGACGGTGCGCTCCGGTTCCGGCAGCATTCGGTTGCGGCTGCCGCAGAATGCGGCTTTCGATTTGGACGCTCATACGGGATCGGGTTCAATTTCGGTCGCTCACCCGGTTACGGTGCAGGGGGCCGTAAACCGCAAGGAAGTTCACGGCAAAGTCCGCGGTGGTGGCGTCCCGGTCGAAGTGCAGACCGGTTCGGGGACAATCGACATCGAGTGATGAGTCTCTAGCTTTTCGCTTTTATCTTGCCCTCAAAGCAATGCAGCTTAACTCTATTGAAGCCTTGCACTACGAGTAGCGGAGTGAAAGTACTTTCTATGTTCGAGGCGATCGCCCGTACAGTGATGTCCGTTGCCGATTACAGCTTTCAAGGGATGTGAAACCCTCGAAGAAGGAGTTTAATAGCGGTGTGACGTTTCGAGGTCAACTCCTGTCTCGTGCAGGGGAATCGATCTTGTGAGTGGGTGTTTTGAGCAACTCACAGCCTCCCAACGCACCTTAAAAACTATGAACCAGAATATGAGACAGTTACTGAAATTATTGCTCGGAGCAGGACTTCTTCTAGTCGAACCCGGCCGGCGCGAAAAGGCTGCCGATAATATTAAAGATCGGGTCGATGACTGGACAGGCACTGCCAAAGAGAAATATGAGGATGCCATGGATCGGATGGAGCGGGTAACAGATGCCATTCGAGGCAGAGAGCGGTGGGGTTCCAAAGTCGGGACTTTCCTGGTGGGCGTAGGCGTGGGCGTTGGTGTAGGAATGCTGTTTGCACCGGCAGCCGGCGAAGAAACCCGCAATACTATCGCAGAACAGGCCAGCAACATCCGGGACAGAGTTTCCGAACAGGCCAGCAAAGTTCGTGACCGGGTTTCGGAACAGGCCAGCAACATAAAGGAAAAAGTGCGAGATACTGTGGGCCGAGAAAATGCTCCGGCCGGAAGTTCCGAGCGGATGCCTCGAACCGCATAAACCGCTGACCTTTCGCCCAGTTGACGATCAATTTGCACCCCGGGGATGCCCAGTTGTTCCACGGTCGCTCCCCGGGGCAAGTTGTTTGGCGCTACCCTAATTACCTCTGTGTCTTGACTTACCCTTCTTAGCGCGCTACCTTCGCCATTTCCCACAAATTTGCGACTGCACTGCGAGGAATCATTGGCCCATTCGCCCCTCATCACTCTTACCACCGATTTTGGAGTTAATGATCATTTTGTAGGTACGGTCAAGGGCGTGATCCTGGACTTGGTCCCCGACGCCAGGATCGTCGACATCTGCCATGCGGTGCAGGCATTCGACGTATTGGATGGAGCACTCACCATCTCGCAGGCTTATTCCTATTTTCCCTCGGGTACGGTTCACATGGTCATTGTTGACCCGGGAGTGGGAACGGCGCGACGGCCGATTCTGGCAACTGTGGAGCGTCACCATTTTGTGGCGCCCGATAATGGCGTGCTTTCGCTGATTTACGATCGTGAGGAGCGGCTTCTGGTGCGCCATGTCACTGCTGAGCATTATTTCCGGCAGCCGGTGAGTAACACATTCCACGCCCGCGATGTCTTTGCGCCGATCGCCGCGTATCTGGCAAAAGGCGTTGACCCTTCCCGCTTTGGCGATGAGATTACTGATTTCGTGCGCTTTTCCGCGCCCAAGCCCAAGTTATCGAATGACCATACTCTGCGCGGCGTGATTTTGAAAGTTGACCGCTTCGGCAATCTCATCACCAACATCACACCCCAGGACGCTCCCGCATTGTTCCAGCCTGAACCTGGCGCTTTCAAGATCGTGGTCGGCAAACGTGAGATCACGCAGATTCGCACCGCTTACGGGCAGGGCGCGCCCAACGAAGTCTTCGGCATTCTGGGCAGCATGGGATTCCTCGAGATCGCGGCCAATCGTGGCGCCGCGGCGCAGTTGTTAGGCGTCAACAAGGGGAGTGATGTGAGTGTGATTTTGGGAGAGGCGTCGGCGGCAACGAACGGTCAATAACTGCAGAGTTTGTGCCATACATTGTCCGAGCGAATTGCTCTAGTTGCTCGGGGGCGTTAAATACTTTTAGGTCGGGGATGGACGTAGTGCTCCATCTCACCCGTCCACTTCAGGAAACGCCATAAGTTAGCCCGTTCCCTCCACATGAATTCCCAGAACTCAAGGAAGCCAATCTGTTGCATCTTCACCCCGCAATAGGTCTCGATGCGCCATAGCAGATAAGGGCTGCGCCAGGGAGCCAGACGGTGTCCGCGGGTAGCATTCCAAAGAAAGCGAAGAGCGTAGCGCATGGAGGTTATGCCTAGTATAGTCCGCTGCCGAGTCATGTAAGCTGGCTCGATGCTGCCAATGGCGGAAGCACCGAAGCCCGCCGCAGGCCTACAGTTCGTACTTCTTCATCAAGTGGCGGAATGAACGGTAGGAGATTCCGAGTACGTCGGCGGCGCGGGTCTGCACGCCCTGGCATTGCTTCAAAGCTGATTGCAGCAGCGAGCGCTCGATGTCAGCGACATACTTTTCCATGTCCACGCCCTCGGGCAAGATCGCTCCGGATGCAGCAGGCGTGAGCGTGCCAGACCCGCCAGCGGCTGCAGCAGCGCCTTTCGCTTTGGGACGCTCTGCCGGCAACTCTACATGGAGTTCATTGGTCGTTTCCAGGGCTACGGCGCGCTCCACAGTATTTTCCAATTGGCGCACGTTACCCGGCCACTCATATCCACACAGGGATTCCAGCGATTCGGGTTGAACCCGCAAGATACTTTTTCCAGCCGCCGGGGCATACTTTTTCAGAAAATGATTCACCAACAGCGGAATGTCTTCCCGCCGGTCTCGCAGCGGCGGAACGCAAATGGGAATTACGCTGAGACGGTAGTAAAGGTCTTCACGAAAGGTATTTTCGGCGACTTGCCGGTCCAGATCGCGATTGGTTGCGGCGATCACGCGAACATCGATGCCGATTTCACTGGTTCCGCCAACCGGCCGCACCGAGCGCTCCTGGAGAACGCGAAGTAGTTTCACCTGCATGGCCAGCGTCATTTCGCTGATCTCGTCGAGGAAGATGGTCCCCCCGTCGGCCACTTCGAATAAACCGCGCCGGTTCTGATTGGCTCCGGTGAAAGCACCCTTGACGTATCCGAAGAGTTCGCTTTCGAGCAGGGTTTCGGGAAAGGCGCCACAGTTTACCGAGACGAAGGAGTCCGTGGCTCGTGGCGAACACACGTGCACCGCCCGCGCTACCAGTTCCTTACCGGTGCCACTCTCTCCGTAGACGAGGATAGTGCTGTTGGTGGAAGCCACGGTGCGGATCGTATGCTTGAGTTTCTCCATTGCCGGGCTGACACCAATAATGTTGTCCAGAGAATTGTGGGTTGCGGCATCGCGCCGCAGCGCAAAATTCTGTTTGCTGAGTGCGACCTTCTCCAGGGAACGGTTGATAGCAAGTTTGATCTCGTCTACCAGTCCAGGACTTTTGCGGATGTAATCCGCTGCCCCGCCGGCTTTGACTGCCTCAACCGCCGCTTCATAATCATCGACGGCAGTGATCAGGATTACAGCCGAATCCGGAGAGATCTGGTGGGCATAGCGCAGCACCTCGATGCCATCGATTTTGGGCATCTTGATGTCGGTGACGATCACGTCGTATAGGGCGCCGTCAATCTTCCGCTTGGCCGCTTCGCCCGAATTCACGGTTTCGACGCGATGATTTTCGCGGCACAGGGAAATATCCAGCAGCTCACAAATGGAACGTTCGTCGTCGCAGACCAGGATGTTAGCCATGGGCTTTGCCTCCGGCTGCTGCCGCGCTGGTAGCTGGAGAGGCATCGGATGCGTTGATGTTCACGGAATGCTGTGACGCGCCAGACTTCGCTTCAGGCCGTTCATCGACACCGATGCCGCGGAGTCTCACTACGAACGTGGTGCCCTGTCCGAGCTTGGAACGCGCCCACACTTTGCCATCGTGAGCCTGCACGATCTGATAGACGATCGCCAAGCCGAGGCCTGTTCCACCCTCAAACTGCGATTGAAAGGGCTCGAAGATCTTTTCTGTCTGCTGGGGGTGGATTCCAGGGCCGGTATCCGCGAAGTTGATTTGCCAGTCCTCGCCGGCAGGTTCCGCCGAGACGGTGAGGGTTCCGCCGCCTTTCATGGCCCGTACCGCGTTTTCACAGAAGTTCCAGAAGACTTGTTTAATTTTGTCGCCATCGGCCAGCGCCCATGCTTCTTTGACGTCCAAGCGGCGCTCGATGCGTATGCCGGTGTTTTCCGCAATCAGCCGATGTTCGAGAAGAGTGAGAGTATCTTCGAGCAGCGGCACTAGATTTACTTTGTCAAAGCGGTATTGTTTGCCGCGCGAGTAGGCGAGGAAGTCGGTAATGATGTTGTTCAGCCGCTCCGATTCGCGCGTCACGATCTGCAGCAACTGGCGATGCTCGTCGCTCAAAGCGGGGATTCCGGAGAGCATGCTTACCGAACCGGCAATCGAAGTGAGTGGATTGCGAATCTCGTGTGCGATCGCAGCCGCCAGGCGTCCCACGGCTGCCAGGCGGTCCTGCATACGCACTTCGCGTTCCAGGCGCCGGATCTCGGTAAGGTCGTCGAAGGTATAGACGAAGCCCAGAGTGCCGCGCTCGGGCACCGTCAACGCGGTAACCATGACCCGGAAGGTTTTGCGAAAACCATTGGGCGCACTGAAGCGAATTTCCGCGTGGGCCGGTTCAGCGCCGACATTGGGGAGCGGATCGAGGAACAGTGCTTTCACCGATTGGCCCCGCAAGTCGTTTTCGGACCGCTCCAACAGCTTCTGGGCTGCGGTATTGACGAGAGTTATGTGGCCATCTAAACCAGTCGTAATCAGCCCGCCGCTGACCGACTGAATGATGTTCTCGTGCAGGGCTTGCAGGTTCTCCAAGGCGCCGCTGGCACGTTTGAGCTGCACATCCACCTGGCGCAGCTTGGCGGTCAATAAACCGGCGAGATAAGCAATCGCCAGAAAGGCGAAGAGATTGATGAAAATGATGGCTTGAAGCGACTTCAGTCTGGGATGTGTGGTCGAATAGGAAGGAATCACGCCGTAGTAGTTCAATTCCAGAATGGCGCCGTAAAGAATGAAAGCTCCCGCCGCCACCATATATGCCCAGCCGCGGGGCAGCAGAATGCAGGCCACGATGATGACCAGTGGATAAAGAAAATTCAGTGAGCTATCGACGCCCCCGGTTACATGAACCACCAGGGTAACCATAGCGAGATCGGTGAGCACCTGTAACAGAGCCTGTACCCGATGCTCCTGCCAGAAGGAAAGCAGCAAAACGTAGAATAGCGAGAAGGTGTACCACAGGAGCAGAGCGCTGACGAAAAGCCACAGAGGCAGTGCGGTAGGCGTGAACTGGGCCACCGCAAGCTCAATTCCCAACAAAAAGGTCAGGATGATGATGCGGACTTTGACCAGCCACGCCAGCCAGTTCCGTTCATCGAACATCGATTGCATGTGTATTCCAGCTTCCCGTGCCCTTTACGGTCCATTCACAGAGGGATGAAGACAACCCTTCACTCCCGCGACCGCGTAGTTTTTTTGAGTGCGAAGGAAAGGCCGTGACAGATAAATCCGCACGGCCTGTTCTTCTGCAAGTTTGTGTTATCCCGCCAGTTTCGCGATCATCGAGAACAGCGGCATATAGAGCGAGATCACGATGCCACCGATGCTGACACCCAGCAGGCCGATGATGATCGGCTCCAACATGGCCAACATGTCCCTGGTGGCGGAGTCGACTTCGTCCTCGTAGAAGTCGGCGATCTTCTGCAGCATGGAATCCATGGCGCCGGTGGCTTCACCGACACCGATCATCTGCGTCACCATGTTAGGAAAGACGCCACATTCTTTTAGCGGATCAACGATGGTGCGGCCTTCTTCAATGGCTTTGCGCACCTTCATCAAGGCTTCTTCGAGCACCGCATTTCCGGAAGTCTTGGCGGTGATGGCCAAGCCTTCCAGGATGGGCACGCCCGAGGTGATCAGGGTGCCAAGCGTCCTCGTAAAACGAGCCACGGCAATTTTGCGTAGCAGCAGCCCTAGCACTGGCAGCTTCAGAAGTACGTAGTCGAAGTAGTAGCGACCCTTGGGGTGTTTGCGCAATTGCTTGACCCCGAAGACCATCCCGACGCCGCCCACGATAAAGAACCACCAGAACTGGCCGACGAACGCGCTGAGCCCGATGACGATGCGCGTCGGCAACGGCAGTGCGACCCCCAGGCCGACGAACAGGTTGGCGAAGATTGGCACCACCCACTTCAGCAGTGCGCCCACAACCAGCACGGCGATGGACACCACCGCCACTGGATAGATCAACGCTGACTTGACAGCCGAACGCAGCTTGACGGCTTTTTCGACATACTGCGCCAGACGCTGCAGGATGATGTCGAGAATACCGCCGGTTTCGCCGGCCTCCATCATGTTGGTGGTCAGGTCATCGAAGATCTTCGGGTATTGGCGCATGGCGTTGGCCAGCGTGGCCCCGCCTTCCACCGTGGTCCGAACCCCCGTCAGGGTCTTCTGGAATGACTGGTTTTCCTGGTTGGCCGCTAGGATTTCCAAGCACTGCACCAGGGGAAGACCGGCATCGATCATGACCGAGAACTGCCGGAAAAAGATGGCAATGTCCTTTGTCTTGACCGACGCCGTGCCAAAGGTAGGCATAGAGAATTCTTTTCCCTTCTGCCTGATGTTGCCCGCAGTGATCCGCTCACGGCGCAATTGGGTCGCCAGAACTTCTTTGTTGGCTGCCACTCGCTCCCCGGAAACTTTCTCACCGGATGCGTTCTTGCCTGAAAATGTAAAAACTGGCATGGTAAATCTCTCCTCGCTTAACTGCCTTTCGGCGTCTTACTCATGTGCCCGGTCTTCCACTTGCCTCTCCCATTCCAGCTCGTAGCAGCCAGAACAGGCCAAATTAATGACTCGACTCACCGTTTTCCTGGCGCTGCCGCTTTGGCCGCCACCGCGGCATTATTACCCCGGTTCAGGCCAGCACCGCGTGCGATCATTTCCTGTAGCTCGTCCTGGTTGCTGGAGCGCGCGATGGCCACTTCCAGCGTGATTTGCTTCTGGAAGTACGCGGTAGCCAGCGCCTGATTGAACGTCTGCATACCAAACTTGTCCTGACCGGACTGCATTGCCGAATAAATCTGGTGGATCTTGTCCTCGCGAATCAGGTTGCGGATGGCAGCGTTAGGTACCATGATTTCCATGCACATGGCCCGCCCTTTGTTGTCGGGTTTCTGCAGCAGGCTTTGGCAAAGAATGCCTTCCAGCACCAGCGACAATTGGGCTCGAATCTGCGGCTGCTGATGTGCCGGAAAGACGTCAATAATTCGGTTGATGGTGGACGATGCCGAATTGGTGTGCAATGTGCCGAAGGTCAAGTGGCCGGTTTCAGCGATGCGCAATGCGGACTCGATGGTCTCCAGATCGCGCATTTCACCGATCAGCACCACGTCCGGATCTTCACGAAGCGCAGCCCGCAAAGCGTCGCTAAAGCTCTTGGTATCGGCATGCAACTCGCGCTGGTTGACCACGCAGTTCTTGTTCATGTGCACAAATTCGATAGGGTCTTCGATGGTCAGAATGTGGTCGTGCCGCTCGGTGTTTATCTTGTCGATCATGGCGGCCAGAGTCGTCGACTTTCCTGAGCCGGTCGGTCCCGTCACCAGCACCAGCCCGCGCGGCTTATCGCACAACTTGCTGACGATGGCCGGCAACCCGAGTTGGTTGAATGACTTGATTTCAAACGGAATGAGACGGAACACTGCCGCCGTGGCGCCGCGCTGGTTAAATAGGTTGGCGCGAAATCGTGCCAGGCCTTTCAAGCCGAAGGAAAAGTCCAACTCCAGATTTTCTTCAAAGCGATGCTTCTGCGAATCGGTCATGACGCTGTAGGAAAGTTGCTTGGTCTCGGCGGGCGTCAATTGCGGCAAGTCCAATGGAACCAGATGTCCGTGTACGCGCACCTGCGGTGGCGAGTTGGTGGTGATGTGAAGGTCGCTGCCTTGCATCTCCAACATGCGTTTCAAAAGATCGCTGAGTGAAAGCGACATAGTTTCTGTTCCCTTTCCTTGCCTAGAATCGTTAGTGAATCGTTTCGCGGGCCACTTCTTCAAGCGTGGTCATTCCCGCCGCAACCTTGATGAGTCCGCTGCGCCGCAGAGTGATCATGCCGCGCTCGATGGCTTTCTTCTTCAGCTCAATTGCGGATGCACCCACCAGAACCAGTTCCCTGATTTCGTCATCCACTTCCATGACTTCGTACAAACCAGTACGGCCCTTGTAGCCGGTGTTGCTGCAAGTACCGCAGCCTTTGCCTTTCTGGATCTTTACCGTCTTCGCTTCTTCGGGCCCGTAGCCTTCGTCGAGCAACGTCTGATAAGGCACGTCCACCGTCTCGATGCACTCCCGGCAGATGCGGCGTACCAGGCGCTGCGCACAAATCAGGTGTACGGAGGTCGCCACCAGGAAGGGCTCGATGCCCATGTTCATGAGTCGCGTGATGGTCTCGGGGGCGCCGTTGGTATGCAGCGTGGACAGCACCAGGTGGCCGGTGAGAGCTGCCTTGATGGCGATCTCTGCGGTTTCAAAATCGCGAATTTCGCCGACCAGGATGATGTTTGGATCCTGCCGCAGGAAAGCGCGAAGCGCGGCGGCGAAGTTCAATCCGATTTGCTCCTTCATCTGCACCTGGTTGACCCCAGCCAACTGGAATTCGACTGGGTCTTCGGCAGTCATGATGTTTGTATCCGGCGTGTTCAATCGCGCGATCGAGGAATACAGCGTATTGGTCTTGCCTGATCCGGTTGGCCCCGTGACCAACACCATGCCGTAGGGCTTGAGAATGGCTTTTTCGAACTTGACCAGCGATTCCGACTCGAAACCCAGCTTGGTCATGTCCAGGCGCAGGTTTTCTTTGTCCAGCAAGCGGAGCACGATCTTTTCTCCCCACAGAGTAGGAAGCGTGCTGACGCGGAAATCGAGTTGTTTCTTCCGCCCGCCGATGTTCATCTTCAGCATGATGCGGCCGTCTTGCGGCAAACGCTTTTCGCTGATGTCCAATTTCGACATGATTTTCACGCGGGAAATGATCGCGTCTTTAAGCTTCAGCGGGGGCGCCATGATGGACTGGAGCACACCATCGATACGGAAGCGCACCCGGAATTCTTTTTCGTACGGCTCCATGTGAATGTCGCTGGCCCCCCGCTTCACGGCATCGGTCAGCACCAGGTTCACCAGTTTGACGATGGGCGCCTCATCCGCTGCCTTCTCCAGTTCGGAGAGGTCCATCTGCTGCTCTTCGGACTGCAGTTCGACATCGGTATCCGCGATGTCGGTCATCGACTGCATGACCTGCTCGAGGTCTTCTTCCTTGGTGGCGCCGTAGGCCTTCTCGATACCTTCCTGAATCGAACTTTCTGACGCCACTACCGGCTCGATATTGAAGCCGGTCATGAACTTGATATCGTCCATGGCGAACACGTTCGTCGGGTCAACCATGGCGATGGTCAGCGATGCGCCCACACGGCTGAGCGGGAGAATCTGGTAGCGCTTGGCAGTCTCAAACGGGATGAGCTTTACTACCGACTGATCAATTTCAAAGTATGAGAGGTTAATAGCGGGCACGCCGTACTGCCGGGAGAGGAAGTTGGTGACATCCTCATCCGTCAGGAATCCCAGCTTCACCAGGGCGGAGCCCAGGCGACAGTTGGTTTCCTTTTGAACCTTCGTTGCTTGTGCCAACTGCTCTGAGGTGATTACCTTCTCTTTTACGAGAAGATCACCCAGCCGTTGAGACATAGCTCGATCTCCTGTCTGACCGATAGTGAGCTGTCATTACGCTGATACTGCTCGCACGAAGCGGCCAATTAGCAGGGGAGAGACGCGCGGTGCGTTCGCGTTGACACAAATTGTCAACGCAGATGGGTACCGGCACCAGTAACTTTGGTACCTGTACTCTGACCGACCATCCTGGTTTTTCTGTATGGCACAGGGACTTGCCCATGAATGGCTGGATTTTGCAATATAGCCAGTGACGAACATTTCTTTCGGACATGAACTTTGGTGAGGCAGGAGGGTTTGTCGCAAGCCGCACGGCAACCCGTTTCGGGTTCTGTGAGGTAGTTTTAGCTTAGACTACGAACAAAAGTGCGTGGGTTCAAACTTGAAAACTGCACCCCAAGAAAAAATACTTCGCGCCTGCTATGAAGCCTTGTTTTATGCATGGGGGCCTCAGCACTGGTGGCCGGCGCGCACGCGTTTCGAGGTGATTGTTGGCGCCTACTTGACACAGAACACGTCCTGGACGAATGTCGAGCATGTGTTGCGCCGCCTGCGGGGCGCAGGTTTGCTCAGCGTTGCTGGAATTCGACGCACTGCGCTGCCGGAACTCGAGTCACTGATACGCTCGGCTGGCTATTTCCGGCAGAAGGCGCAGCGCCTCAAAACATTTGTAGCTTTTCTCGATGAGCATTATGGCGGCTCGGTGAACCGGATGTTTGCTCAGACCACCGAGAAGTTGCGGGTCGAACTGCTGGCCCTGAATGGCGTCGGACCGGAGACGGCGGATTCC
This sequence comes from Acidobacteriota bacterium, assembly GCA_003225075.1. Taxonomy (GTDB): domain Bacteria; phylum Acidobacteriota; class Terriglobia; order Terriglobales; family Acidobacteriaceae; genus Gp1-AA124. The sequence continues at coordinate 17,304 of QIAP01000020.1, forward strand.
ATTCTTCTGTATACGGGAAATCATCCTGTATTTGTAGTTGACGCGTATACGCGGCGCATTCTGGAACGGCACGGAATCGTGACTGCGAACGCCCGCTATGAAGAAATCAGATGGCTGTTGGAGCACGCGCTTTCCAATTTCGAGCATGCGCTTTCCAATGAGGTACCGACGCCGCCGGCCACGCCTCGCTTAACCAACGCGATGGTGAAAATTAATCCCATCCACCGGCCTTCCCTCATGAGTACGTCCAGGCGCTCCAATTTGGTACAGATCTATAACGAGATGCACGGGCTGATCGTTGGCGTGGGTAAGCACTACTGTCTGAAATCTCATCCGCGATGTGACGAGTGCCCTTTACAACGTTTCCTGCCGAAGCCAAGCTAAGGGGCAGGAGTAGAGACGTGCGCCAGCGTTGGACCGGTTTTGCTGTTGTGATACTCGCGGTGGGGGCCTTGGTGGTCCCTGGCCGGGCGCAATCGCTGCGGCAGGAGGCCGATTGCAGAGGCATCCTGATTGGCACCGCCGGTCCGGCCGGCGCAGTTTTCTGAACTCGCCTATGGCACTACTCTGGCCCGCGAATTCAATCTAATTCAACCTGAAGACGTGATGAAGTGGTCCGTCATCCGGCCCGATCGCGCCAGCTTCGATTTCACCGCGGGCGATGCCGTCGTCGCCTTCGCCGCCGCCCACCAGATGCAGGTGCGCGGCCACACCTTGGTTTGGGGACGGCACAAGCTTGACGGAGCAGAATATACCCCTGCCGAACTGCCCGATTTATTGCACGAACACATCACCAGGGTTGTCCAGCACTTTCGGGGAAAAGTATTTGCCTGGGATGTGCTGAATGAGGCATTCGACGAGAATGGAAAACTCCGCAATTCGATCTGGTATGACCGACCCGGAATTGGACTCGCGGGAAAAGGAACCGCCTACATCGAGCAGGCCTTGCGCTGGGCGCATGCCGCCGACCCCGACGCTCTCCTTTTTTATAACTACGCTGAGGGTGAAGCGGTAAATCCCAAGTCGGACGGCCTTTATGCCATGCTCAAAGATTTCAAACGACGCGGTGGGCCTATCGATGGCATCGGCATGCAGATGCACATTTTCGACCTTCATCCCGATGTGAGTTCAATCGGCGCCAACATCGGGCGCTTTACCGCACTGGGCGTTCAAATCCACATCACAGAAATGGACGTCGCCCTGCCCACCAATCCCGATACCGGCACTCTAAGAAATTCGGAAGACCTCGGAAGGCAAGCGGATGTCTATCGCGAGATCGCCGCTGTTTGCCTGGCGCACCACGGCTGCACCGCTTTTCAAACCTGGGGATTTAGCGATAAATATTCCTGGATTCGATCTTTCTTCCGCGGCAATAAAGGTGCGGCGCTTCCCTGGGATGAGAAATACAACCCCAAGCCCGCTTACCGGGCATTGAAGGAAACATTCGCTGACGGGAGCTGTGACCGTGTGAAGGTGTCCACCCCCGAACTGCGCCAGCCATGAGATTTCCAGGGATGGCGGGGTCTTAAATATTACAGTGATTCCTGTGTAAAACTGCGGTCCTTTTCGACTTGCGCTCTCCCCCGCAGGGGGGTAACATCATTAGTGTTCCTAGCGGCCACGCTCCCGTGCTGGCCTCCGCGCCTAATGGCTCCAGGCGCCTAAACGGACAAGAGATCATTCACGAGAAAATTTCCAGCCGCACCGGGTTTTTCCGCGCATGCCAGCCTTAGTGTTGCGATGCGGATTTTCCGGGGCAGGCAGGTCACCACAGGACGGTTACGCTTCGAACGTGAAGTACGGGATTAGCCCAAGAAAGAAAACCCTATGAACGCAGGACCGGGAAATCCCTCCGGTGGAGGAGGGAGAAACAGACGGCGGCGCGGACGTCGCCCGCCTAACCATCGCGGAGGCGGAATGGGCCGTGATCGCCAAACCCACGGCGGTATTTTCACCGCTCCCATGGATCACAACTATCGCAATGGCCCGCAAGGTAACAATGGGGCGAAAGGCCAGCGCGGCGGACGTCCCGGCTTTGCCCCGTCATACAAGCCGAGCGAGCCTGAGCCTTTGCCGCTGCGGGAAGATGCTGCCTCACGCATTTTTGCTTTTGTGGACGACTTGTTTTTCCTCGCAAAAATCCAGGAAACCGCCCGCAAGCTCAATGTGAAGGTCGAGTTCGTTAAGACTGATAAAGACTTGATGGATCGCATGAAAGAAAATGGCGACGGCAAACCATCTTTAATCATTTTCGACCTGAATAATGCGAATGCCAAGCCGCTGACCCTTATCCCCAAACTGAAGAGCAAACTGAAGAAGGAAACTTCGATTATCGGATTCCTCTCTCATGTGCAGGGCGATTTGAAGCAAAAGGCGCACGAGGTGGGTTGCGACATGGTCCTGCCGCGTTCCGCATTCTCGCAAAACCTCCCCCAATTGTTGCGCCGCCATGGCGCCCCCGAAGAAGTCTCCGGCGACTAGGTGGGAAAATTCGTGGGGAACGGTTACCCCGGCGGCCAGTGCAGATTTCGGCCGCCAATCAGATGCACGTGCAGGTGGAAAACTGACTGCCCGGCCCCCGGGCCTACGTTAAGAACGGTGCGGTAGCTGTCTTCAATTCCGCGCTGGCGTGCAATCTCCGCCGCAGCCAGATGACACCTGCCCACGGCATCAACGTCCTCAGCCTGCGCCTCTTTCAGGCCGCGAATATGCTTCTTTGGGATTACCAGAACATGGGTCGGCGCCTGCGGATTGATGTCCTCAAACGCGTATGTATGAGCGTCTTCGTAAACTTTTTTTGCGGGAATCTCGCCCTTGACAATGCGGCAAAACAGACAATCATTCATGGCGCAAGTTCAAGTAGTTCATAACGCTTTACGGCGCTTCGATTAACTCCATCTTCCCATCCCGGGTTCGATGCAGGATCATCAATTTGCCCTTGGGATCGCGGAAGACGAACACGTCGCGGTCGCGAAAGTGTGCTTCCTTGACGGCTTCCTCCAGGGTCATGGGTCGGGTTGCAACCGCATCATCGGAATGTACCAGGTGAACGTCAGTGGTGCTGGCCACTGCGGGAAATTTATGCACGACCATGGGTATTGCGGTCATTTTGGATATCCCGACCGCGGTTGTGACATCTTCCTGTGATGACTCGCCATTCCATTTATCGTGCGGCTTGCGTTTTTTGGTGCGCCAGCGCGTCTTGTACTTCAGGGCCTGCTTTTCGAGATGATCGAGCGCTTCGCCGACCGCGGACTTCATGTCCCCCGCTTCCGCCAGGCCGACGATGGGTCCCTTGCGTGGAGTGATCGTGATTTCTGCCTTGTGGCGATGCTTCTGCACGATCAAAATCACTTTGGCTTCGAACTTGTCACCTAGAATCTTGCGGATTTTCGCGAGGCCAGTTTCAACTTCTTTGCGGATGGCGGGAGTGATCTCGTACTGCCTGCCGGTGTATTCCACGTTCATGAGCGCCCCTCCTCTTTCTTTACACCGTCCGGGCACTGCATCTGTAACAAGTCAAAAGTAAAGAAGTCAGAGAATGAAAACCCATGCGCCGAAATCTTTGTTCATTCTCTCACTTCTTCACTCTGCGCTGATGAGTGCTCGGGATCCGCATGTCCTCCCGGTACTTCGCAACTGTGCGGCGAGTGACTTGGATACCTTGGGATTGCAGAATGCGGGTTATCTGCTCGTCGGTCAATGGCCGTGACGGGTCTTCCTCTTCAATGAGCTTTTTAACCCGGCGCTTGAGGATGAGTAACGATGTGTTTCCCCCTTCGGGACCCTGCACGCTCTCGCTGAAGAAATATCGCAGTTCAAACACGCCCTGCGGAGTGTGTGCGTACTTATTGGCCACCGCCCGGCTGACGGTGGAAGGATGCACACCGATTTCTTCCGCCACCTCTTTTATCATCATGGGCAATAGATGATCGATTCCTTTTTCCAGGAACTCTTGCTGGCGGGCGACAATCGAATAACACACCTTCATGATGGTCTGCTTTCGCTGCTCGATGTTCTTGATGAGCTGAATGGCGCTCTTGTAGCGCTCCTTCACATAATTACGCGTGTCTTTGTCATTCGTGTCGCGGGTCAGGAGGCGCTTGTAGGCCGGGTTCAGGCGAAGCTGGGGAACATCGTCGTCATTCATCAGGCACAGCCACTCGTCGCCATGTTTAATGAAAGCGACGTCGGGCTCAATCAGCCGCGGCTGCACCTTGTTGTAGCGCAGTCCAGGACGCGGATCGAGAGTACGGATATAATCCAGCGCCTGCTGCACCACCTCAATTGGACGGCCTATCGCCTTGCCGATTTCCTTGTGCTGTTTCATCTGCAAGGCACGCAGATGCTGGTCAACAATGGCAATCGCATCGTTGATGACCTGAGCCGTGGCTTCTCCATGGTCGTTTTTCAGATGTGGAATCTGCTGTTGCTGGTATCGCAACTGGTACAGCAAGCAGTCACGCAGGTCGCGGCAGGCAACTCCCGGAGGATCCATCTGTCGCACTACTTCGATGGCTTCGGCGAGATCAGAGCGATTAAAGCCTGGCTTATACGTGGGCCGCGCAGGCGGCGCATTTGCCGGTGGCGCCGGGGTTGCTGAATGCACCGAGGCGTGACTCTTCGTCACGGCTTGCGGTTCAGATGCGGGTTCAGTCGCCGGAGCCACCGCAGCGGCGGCAGCACTGGCGCTGACTTCAGCAATGGGGTTTGCCTCGGCATTCCAGTCAGAAGTTGCTAACTCGGCATCGCCTTCCTCTTCGGGGAGTACAGCCGCCAGTCCTAGGGCGGCAGCTTCCTTCACCACCATCTCTTGGGCTGCAGCGTCAGCGTCTGGCGAAGCGGGAGCGGTAACGCCCATCAATTCGTCGTCGCTCGCGATCAGGTAGCCGTCCTCATTAAGGTTGCCGATGATGAGTTCGGCGGCCTCGCGCACTTGAGCACGAACCGGAATCGCGCCCAGTTGCCAGGTCAGGTGATCCGTAAGATTGCTGGGCTTGGAAAGAAAATTCTCGAAAGAGGGTCGCTCGATCTCCTCCATTTCGCCGGGGCTGCGGTAGCCAGGGTCAAGGTAGTCCTTGAAAAACGAACCGAAGTCAATCTCTTCGAAGGAATCCTTCTTCTCTTCGGTGGTCGCGGGAGCTTCTTCCGTCGCCCGTTCGCGGTCTTCTTCGCGGCGGCCGACCTCGTCGAGCAGGGGGACGGAATCTTCCAGTTCTTCGAGTACCGGATTTTCCACCATCTCGGCAGTGATCATGTCCCGCAACTCGAGCTTGTTGAGCGCAAGCACCGAGACCATTTGCACCAGACCCGGAGTTAGGATCTGCCGCTGCGATAGCTTGACGTTCAGTTTGTGTTGCAGCAAAACCATGATTTACTCGATCTTCCCTTTGGGTACCTTCGTGTCCTTTGGTTAATGCCTTTCTAGTTCCTGCGTTTCTCACACCAGCGAGAAACTCTCCCCCAGGTACACCCGCCGAACTTCCGGATCACTGCCCAACTGGTCGGGCGTCCCCGCGCGGAAGATGCGCCCTTCATTGATGATGTAGGCGCGATCGGTCACCGACAACGTCTCGCGCACATTGTGATCCGTAATCAAAATCCCGATGCCACCGGCTTTGAGATCGAAAATAATCTTCTGCAAATCCAGCACTGCGATCGGATCAATCCCTGAAAATGGCTCGTCCAGCAAAATAAATGTGGGGTTGATGCATAGACAGCGGGCAATTTCCACGCGCCGGCGCTCACCCCCCGACAGAGCGTATCCGCGATTCCGGCGAATGTGCTCTAATCCCAGTTGATCAATCAGCCTTTCCATCTTTTCCCGGCGTTCGTGCCAGGAAATTGCTTGCGCTTCCAGCACCGCCAGAATGTTTTCCTCGACGGTGAGTTTGCGAAAAACTGATGGTTCCTGGGGGAGATAACTGATGCCGTACTGCCGTGCCCGCAGATACATTGGCACGTCCGTGATGTCGTTGTCATCGATCAGGACTCGGCCTGTGTCTGGGGGTATCAGGCCAACGATAGCGTAGAAGGATGTAGTCTTACCCGCACCGTTTGGTCCAAGTAAACCAACGACTTCGCCTTGCTCCACCCGCAGGCTTACACCATTAACAACCCGCCGACCGCGGTAAGATTTGCCAATTTCGTCCGTGGCCAGCGTACGCATTTATCGTGCCACTCGGGTGTGGGTAACTGTCGGGGAGGTGTCCTTGCCTTCCACCAAAACCCTATCATCGCGTTTATAGAAAGTCAACGAATCGCCGGTAATCTTGCCGTGTTCGGCATCAAAAATGCTAGGCGATCCGCCTGTCAGGACGAACTTGTCGTCGGCCGCCGTGTATACCAGTCGTTCTCCGTTTGCCTGACGGGTAGGCTGCTGGATGACAATATTACCCTCAGCGACGATCTTTTCCAGACGTCCGGCTCCTGTAACCGGCTGACTCGTGGATGTTTGAGTCCGCGGAAGAAGAAAAGCGTCCATCTGCTTGCCGGTGATGGTCAGGTCTGCTCCCTTGGCCGTCACCCCGCCATCAAAGTGAATTCTCCGCTCCGAATCGGTATAAGTGAGCCGCGAAGAGGTGATAACGACCGGAGTAGTTTTGCCGGATTTATCGATTTGCACAAGCACTGTAGAAACCGGTTGCCCGCTCCCTTGTGCTGTCAGAGACCGCCGGTCGCGGTCGAATTGGATGCTCGCGGCCTCGACGACATTGGCGTTTTGCCAGAGGCGGGCTCTCCCCGTGTAAATCGCCACCGCGGGAGTGCGATGTGCCGTCATGCTGCGGCTGGTGACGTGAATGGGATCCGGAGAGGCAAGCAGAGCGCCGTCGGGCTGCTCTTTAAGCTGGCTGTAAGTGCTCTTGACGTCACCGTCCGCCAACGCGTCGCCGGTGGCTCGATTGAGGCGCATGGAGCGCGCCGTCGTGGTCATGCCCGATTCGACGATCCTCGGTGACCCGCTAAGTGTGAGTGTCTGGTCGAACGGAGTGTAGCGGGCTTCGTCAGACCAGGCTTTGCGGTCGCCTTCCACGTAAGTGAAGTTCCCTTGCTGCACAATCGCCTCGATACCCCCAGCCGGACGAAAGCCAACGTCAAGCGCGTTGCTGGCTGTAATCCGATCAGGTTGACCCGGAGCCGTGGTGACCGTCCTGGCATCAGGCGCTCCATGCAACGATTTCAAGCGGGCAGGCTCTCCGGGCTTTGCTTCGAACTTCACTTCGAACTTGGCTGCCGTCACCAGCGTTCGTTGATTGGATTCAGGTTGAAAAATTGTGATCTGGCTCGCGCCGGAGGTTTCCGCGCGATCCAATCGCTGGTCCTTGGTAACGAAGACGTCCATGTCAGGCGCAGCAATTTCGAGATCTTGTGCACTTGTACGGGATGAATTCGGAAATGTTGATGCGGAGCCAATTGTCTTCGACGCGGGCGGATTCGCATACGAGGGACTCGCTCCTCGAACCTTGGCAGCGGCTATTGCGGGTCCGTGGGTTTGGTGCTGCGCCAATTTGACCCCGTCTTGGGCGTGAATTTTGTCCAGACGATTCTTTCCAGAAAAATTGAGCACTACTCGCCCCGTGCTGCCGTGCATGAGCTGGTCCCCCATCGAATCAACTTGTACATCGCCGGAAAGCACTGCCGTTCGCAAGGTTGGCGTGCTCGCATGAGTTATCAGCAGCTCGGCCTGCGCAGCGCGCGCGTGCATCTCGTCCCGGCCTTTGAGGTCTGCCTGCACCTCGCCCGATGCCAAAATTCGCTCGACAGTATTGTCATCGCGCAGGAACAGCGTGGCTTTTTCCGCCTCCAGCTTGTCATCGCCAGTTACCACGCGCGGCGCTTGCAGCACAATCTGACGTGGATCGCGTGTAACGATGCCGTGCGCCGCCGTCATTCGGGTGGCGTGGGGGCGGTTCAGCACAATGTCTATCTGCGATTGCAGAGTCAGAACATTCCCTTTAGCCACATAGTTCACGCCGACAGCCGAGCCGCTGGCTTGAGGTATGCGGAACTCAACCTTGTCGTTGGTGTAGGCGTTTCCAGTCTTCTGATTAAAAACCAGTCCGCTGGTCCTGAGATGGATAGGGTTCTTCAGTTCTTTGGGAGGAACCTGGTCGGGATTGGCGAGACCTTGGGGATTGGCTTCCAGATCGATCTGAACGGTGCCTTTGGCGGTGACATCGCCAGATCGCGGGTCGTATTCGAAATCGGCGCCGTAAATCTGATCGAAGCGGCTGGAGTCGCGTCCATAAAGAATGATGTAAACATCATGCAACTCAGTATGGCCACCTTGCTTGAATTGGACCGCTTTCGATGCGCGCACCGTGAAGATAGTGTGTCCCTGTTCGGACCGGGAAATGGTGAATCCCTGCGCGCTCTGTTGCACTTCAAAGCCAATTTTTTTGGGGATCTCCCTAAGCGCGCTCCGCATCCGCCACCGGGCAACGAAATATGCACTGGCGGCAAGCATCGAGATGACGATGGCGCCTACGGCAAACCATCGGCGCAGTCGTGCAATCGGGATTGGCATCTTAAATTAGAAGTTATCTCATAAATGATCGATTCAGGTAGTTTGCTGGTGTAAATTCGATATTGCACCACTATCGAAAGTCAGGGAAAACGCCTTGTTCCCGAGTGGCCGACCACCTTGGAGTTATCGCGTTGTCGATGAAACGCATCGTTCACAACAGTTCTACCGCGCGCGCAGCCATGTGGGTTGTGTCCTCCATTACAGACTATAATGTCGCGCACCGATGGTTCTTACCTCTGGTGTCAAACTCGGACCGTACGAGATTCTCGCGCCTCTCGGGGCGGGAGGAATGGGAGAGGTGTATCGCGCCCGGGACACTCGTCTGGAGCGAGATGTAGCCGTCAAAACTTCCGCCAAGATCGTTTACTTGGTTCTCTATATGCTTCCTGGCCTGCTCATTTACATATTTGTGAATGTGGACCTCGTGTTTCGGTCCGAAGTAGCATTAACCCATCTTTCTCCGAAAAATCTTCAGTATGCCTGGGTCCTGATCATCACGTTTGGCTGGCACATGTTCGGGCCGCTGCTGGTGCTGAGATACGCCGACAAATTGTCGTTGCGCGAATCCTTCGCCTTCCTTGGGCTCAACCGAGTGGACTGGCGCGGGCTATGCCTAGTGTTGCCGGGGTTTTGCGTCATCTTCGCTCTGCTCTCGATACCCTACATGAGGTTTATTTGGACTCCGTTACAGAGCTGGCTGCAGACCGTTCCACTGCTGCGAATACCAGCTTATAGCATTTTTCAAGACGTCCCGAACAACATCTATAGCTTTCCGCCAATTGCGCTGGTGTTTCTGTTCATCGGCAATTTTCTTGGCGAGGAACTGTATTTCCGTGGCTACTTGATGAAGAAGAGCGCTTTCCTCGGACGCTGGAACTGGATCGTGAACTCACTTCTGTTCGCCCTCTATCACCTTTGGCAGATTCCCCAGACCTGGCCCGTGCTTGTGATGGTGCTGGCCTTCGGACTCCTGATGTGGCTTCGCAAAGATCTTTACGTCATGGTGCTCTTCCATCTGTTCGTCAACATGTGGCTCGCCTATGGCGCCAGCTGAAGGCGGCGGCGCGGTCGAGGGGGACCCGCTGTCACTCGGGATCTGAATTCTGGACCTGTGGTCGGCAGCCCGGCTCGCCAGGCGATCCACAAAACCGGCCTCCGGGAAGTGAGTAGGCCTCAAGCCCAAACACCTTTTTGTGAACTGTCCTGCCTGTGTTCTCCGTGACCGCTCGGCATCGAGTGTGTTTCAGAGTCATGGAAGCCATTGAAAACACGTCACATCTAGCGCTTGACGTGATATCCCTATATGCAATATAAATATTGCGATTTGCAATATGACACTCGGAGAGAAATTACGCTACCTGCGCGAGGTCGAGGGCTCGCTGCGTGGATTTGGACGCGCCATGACCCAGCAGGAGATTGTGCGCGAAATCAAGAAGGGCTTGCGCAAGAACATTAGCCAGTCCTATCTCTCGCAAATCGAAAACGGCGCGCGCCCGCACATGACTCAGGCGACACGTACCCTGCTGGCGCAGTTTTTTAAGGTGCATCCCGGCTTCCTGGTGGATGATCCCGAGGGATATCACACCGAGTTGACCTCCGATCTGCGAACCACCGAAGGCAAGCTCGACGTATGGCTGCTGCAAGGTTCGGAACGCTTTGTCAGCGATCCCGAGGTCAGTGAGGTGCTGCTCAAAGCCGCGCGCGAAAAAGATACTCGCCGTTGCTTTCTTTTGTTAGGCGCCATTCTCGAAACTCCCGGCCTCTCCGAGCGCCTGCTCGAAGCGTTGCGACCGGAAGCGCTGACCCGCTCGCGCCACCACCGGCGCACGAGCGGCGTAGAAAGGCGGACGCAATGACCTGGGCGGATTTTTATCTCGTCTGTTTTGTCGTCGGATTCGCCTTCAGCTTGTTGTCGTTTCTCTCAGGCGGATTGCGCTGGCACTTGCATATTCCTCGCATCTTTCATGGCGGCCACCCGGTCGGAGCTCACATTGGCCACGCTCCAATTGCGGACGGGGTGGCACACTCAGCCAGTGGAGTTGCGCACGGCGCTGTCCACGCCCCGTCGTCAGCCCACATTTCACCGTTCAACTTCATCACCCTCACCGCATTCCTGGCGTGGTTTGGCGGTACCGGATATCTCCTGACCCGTTACGCCGGCTTGTGGTTTCTGCTCGGCTTGCTCATCGCGCTCGTCAGCGGTTTTGTGGGCGCCGGAATTATCTATTTATTTCTCAGCAAAGTGCTCATGTCGCGCGAAGAAAATATGGATCCCGCGGATTACGAAATGATTGGCGTGCTGGGCAAGCTTTCCAGTTCAATCCGCCAGAACGGAACCGGAGAAATCATTTATTCGCAAGCCGGCACACGTCGCACCTGCGGCGCTCGCAGCGATGATGGCATCGCCATCGCAAAAGGGTCCGAAGTGATCGTGACGCGTTACGAAAAGGGCATCGCTTATGTGCGGTTGTGGGAGGAGATGGCGGGAGAAGAGTCAACCGGCGAGTTGGCCGAGACAAGTCGAGCGGCAACTGCGACTGCAGAAAAGCAAGAGAAGTCATGAAGATCATGAAGATTAACTATCGCTCGCGCAATGACTCGCGGCTTATTGACGGCACGCTTTTGTTCGAAAGAGTTTCTTAGGAGGCGATTATGTTTGGGACAGTTGCAACCGTATGGGTCGTAGCGGTATTCATCGTGTTCGGCACCATGCTCCTGATGAGCGCGCTGGCACGCTTGTACCGCAAGGCTGGACCACATGAAGCATTGGTAGTTTACGGGTTCGGCGGAACCCGAGTCGTGAAAGGACACGGCACCATCGTGCTTCCTATGATTCAGGTTTGCCGTGGACTTTCTCTGGAGTTGATGTCGTTTGATGTCGCGCCGCAACAGGACCTCTACACCAAGCAGGGCGTGGCGGTCACCGTCGAAGCCGTGGCGCAGATCAAAGTGAAATCCGACATGGAGTCCATTTTGACTGCGTCGGAACAATTCCTTACCAAGACTGACCAGGAGCGCGAAGGACTCATCCGGCTGGTCATGGAAGGGCATCTGCGCGGCATCATCGGACAGCTCACAGTGGAAGAAATCGTGAAGCAGCCGGAGATGGTTGCTGACCGCATGCGTTCCACCTGCGCCGACGACATGAACAAGATGGGTCTCGAGGTGATTTCCTTCACCATTAAAGAGGTCCGTGACAAGAACGAATACATCACCAACATGGGCAAGCCCGACGTCGCGCGCATCAAGCGTGACGCGGATGTCGCTACCGCGGAAGCTGATCGTGACACCGCGATCAAGCGTGCGCTGGCGCAACGCGAAGCTGCGGTCGCCAGGGCGCAGGCCGATCAGGAGCGCGTCCTGGCAGAAACCCTTTCTATGGCGAAGCAAGCTGAGGCGACGCGCGATCTCGAGATCAAGAAAGCCCAATTCCTGGAAGTCACGAAACGGCAGCAGGCGCAAGCCGATAAAGCCTATGACATCCAGACCAACATCATGCAGCAGCAGGTGGTGGCCGAGCAGGTGAAGGTCCAACAAGTCGAAAAGGAACAGCAGGTCAAAGTACAAGAGGCCGAGATCAACCGTCGTGAAAAAGAGCTTATCGCGACTGTGCTGAAACAGGCCGAGATCGAGCGTCAGCGCATTGAGACCCTGGCCGAAGCCGAGAAGCAGCGGCTCATCGCCGAAGCCGAGGGGCACGCTTCATCGATCCGCGCCCAAGGCGAAGCCGAAGCGGAAATCATTTTCAAAAAAGGCGAAGCCGAAGCCAAGGCGATGAACGTCAAGGCCGAAGCCTACCAGGAGTACAACCAGGCAGCCGTCATCGACAAACTGCTCACGGGTCTGCCCGAAGTGGTGCGGGCTCTCGCCAGTCCGCTGGCCAACGTGGACAAAATCACCATCGTCTCTACCGGCAATGGCGACGCCGCCGGCATGAACAAAATCACCGGCGACATCACCAAAATGGCGGCGCAAGTTCCGGCGCTGTTTGAAACCCTGTCGGGGATGAGCATCAACGAAATGCTGTCGAAGGTGCGGCTGATTGGCGACCACGCGCCCAAACCAGACGTGCTGCCGCCTGCCGGCGACGGCAAGGCCGGCGCTACCGGCGCAGGGAAGTGAGGAAAGAACTAAGAACCGAGAAGGAGTCATACCATGGCATTGCTGGAGCGAGTTTCCACGCTAGTCCGGGCGAATCTGAACGACCTGATCGACAAGGCCGAACACCCGGAAAAAATGATCAAGCAGGTAATCCTCGACATGCAGAACCAGCTTTTGCAGGTCAAGACGCAGGTGGCGATCGCCATCGCCGACCAGCACCTGCTGGATAAGAAGAAAAAGGAAAACGAAGAGAGAGTCGCGGACTGGATGCGCAAAGCCGAACTCGCCGTAGACAAGAAGCAGGACGACTTGGCGCGCGCCGCTCTGCAACGTGTAGAGAGCTACCGAGAGCTGAGCGAAAGTTTTGCGCAGCAACTGGTCGATCAGAAAGCCCAGGTCGAGAACCTCAAATCGGCGCTGCGCAACCTGGAACAGAAACTCACTGAGGCGCAAGCCAAGGCCGACTTGCTGGTGGCACAGCATCGCCGAGCGCGCGCCGTCGGCAAGGCGAGCGACGCGAAAATGGCCGCGGGCAACGGCTCGAGCGCCAACGCTTTCAATCGGATGAAGCACAAGGTGGCGCATGCCGAAGCGCACAGCAATGCCAAGGCGGAAATCGCTGCCGACGACATGGAAGACCGTCTGGCTGCGCTCGAGAAAGAAGACCGTATCGAGCAGTTGCTGGCTGACATGAAGGCCAGGCGAGGAGCGTAGGTCTTCGCCGGGCGCAACGCTCATGCAGATCAGCGTAGTGTTCCACGTGGAACATTGTAAGTGCATAACTGGGCAAATATATACTTGGAACACATGTATAATTCTGCTTGCCGTGACAGGGCTACTTCTCAGCCTTTCTTTTCCGCAAATACGACCAAACCTCTTCAACTTGATCGCAGGGGAGAAATTTAGCTTCGCCCTCTTCCCCATATTTTGTCCGAACCTTACTGACATAAAGTTTGCAGATGGCTTGGTCAATAATATCGCCAAATCCATTCTCGTAGGTGATGGTTCCTTCAAGAATGATGGTTTCTTTAAGATCGCCGATAGATCGCCAATCCTTGTCAGAGAATCCAGTCATGCGGCATTGGTGGGAATAGGGGGAAGTTGGGGCAAGTACCGAAACGGTAGGGAAATTGCAACCCCATGCATCTCCTATGGGCTTTTCAGATGGCAAGATTTCTCTTTTGGCTCTAATCGCAACATGAATGTCATGTGCGATTACGTGCCCATCATTCCGTATCGCAATATCGACAATATCTGGAAGGGTGATGCCTGGATAATCGGCGATATTTATTACAGCAGCCTGAGTGCCAACAATTTGCTGTCTCGTCAAAGTGGTTTGCTTTTGAATTTCGCCAAAGGTGTTTTGGGCGGCCTCAGCCGCGTTTCGGTTCGCACAATATATACCAGCCGTATACAGGGTGTAGAGGATGAGGAATACCAGACCAACAAACTCCGCAACAAGCTTGGCGTAATCCCATCCATCGCGCTGTTTTTTGCAGGAGTGGTGATAATGTGGACGGGATGGTGGAATCTCCACGTTAGGTGTAGGTGCGGAAAGGAAGTCGGGCGATGGACCGCTGTACTTATCATTGGCATTCTGATTAGTCTTTGGGGTGGATGGCATTGGTTCATTGTCGATAGGCTTTTCTGAAGCCATAGGTTTAGACTCCAAAATTATGAAACAACCTGAATACAGGGAAGGGCCGGAAGCAAAGAGGAACTTTGAACGCGGCATGATAGCACTGTTTA
>QIAP01000124.1 GCA_003225075.1 Acidobacteriota bacterium
GACTAGCCCAAAATGTTAGGTTTTGGTACGATGCAGTACACTGCGGCCGAGAAAAAGGTACGCTAGCGTACAGTATTCACCCTATTGCGGGATGCCTGCATTGAGAGAAGGATAGATACAGCGTTAAGTGAAATCAGGGTTATGTGCCATGCATTCTCATCGTCGACGACAGTCCCGCCATCCGGGGCGGTTTGCGCAGTCTTGTGGAGCAACAAACCGATTGGAAAGTTTGCGGAGAGGCAGAAAATGGTCGCGACGGTGTCGATCAGGCAAAACGGCTCCATCCCGATTTGATTCTTCTCGATCAGTCCATGCCCGTGATGACCGGTCTCGAAGCCGCCCGCGAACTTCGACGGCTCATGCCCAGAGTGCCCCTGCTCATGTTCACCATGTTTAAGAATCCTTTCTTCGAGCGGGAGGCACACGCCGCCGGGGTCAGTGTGGTGAAGTCGAAATCAGAGGACGTTCAATCGCTACTTGTGAGTATCCAGGAGTTGCTCAAATCCGCCAACTTAATTACCGCAATCTAGAATCCGCACCCAACTCTCGCCCTTAATTAATCCAAATTGAATCCACACCAAATGTTGTAAGTCCCATTAGCAATGAGCCGCGTATCCCAGGGCCAGGCAGGGTGGCCGGATTTTCGCGGCCTCTATAGCTATCCCCGTCAATACAGTGATACCCGTTCTCATCAAACCTAGACTGGAACGCCAAAGTAGTTGTCTGTGAAGGGGTCTTCTGATAATGAAGCGCCTAACATTGCGACTCCGCTGTTGGAAGCTTGGGGGAGCGTTAAGGGCTTCCAGCCAAAGGAGACAAGAGTCCGTCGCCGGACGATCCTGGCAATCCGACGGTGAACTTTCACGGGAGAAGCGATCCAATCAGACGCATGAATCGGAGACCCGATGCCAGGCTGGCCAGGTTGACCTTCAGCAGAAATCTTCTGGTGGAGAATCGCAATGGGTTGCTCCTTATCGAGCGAAGTCACAGGTCGTAGCGCTCGGCAGCTCGCAACCAGACAAATCGTCTTGCCAAGATCAATACTCATTGAAAGCCTTGGATGTACTACAATTTCCGCTACAGGCGGAAACGCGTTAGGGGCTAGTAGATGTAAATGTATGATTTTTAACGTGCGAAAGTGGCGGAATTGGCAGACGCACCAGACTTAGGAAATGCCGTGCTGCGAGTGGATGGCTTGGTACTCACATGTATCCGTTTGTAAATAAATGAGAGTCTGGTCCGGTGTCGTTACCGATACCAAGCGATCTAGACACACACTCACTACAAATTTTGCTACAGCCTCATGATTCCCCTTAGGCAACTTGCAATATTCACACATTACGCTCAAGCAGGTACAAGCTTATGTCGAAAGCGTCATAGCGAATCGAGGCGCAAACGGCACCAGAGGGCAGCGGGAGTTCGGAAGGGGCATAGGCGAGCCTGGCGAAAGAAATAACGAAGGTCAAGAGTGACTGAGCAGATAGTTCGCTGTCCATACTGCGTTCTGGGCGATCAGTTCAGACCGATGTTGCAGAGGACGCCCTGGTTTATCTGTGAGAGGAGTTGCTAGGCAAGAAGGTCAAGAACGACTCGGGCGAGCCAATGTTCGAGGTCCACAAAATGACCAAGGACCTTGGGCAATGCACGGCAACAACGGCAGAGCAACGATGACGATGCAAGCGTTAATCGGCCTACCGCTGAGGAAGGGAGAAGCAGTCCGCCCTACGGTATCGCCCGTCCTGGCGTTCTGCTTCGACCGTCACTGGGCTGGTTTGGCCGTGAAGCGTCAGATCGCCATGCACAGTCCACCTGCTCTAACTGCCCCGACCGACCTCTGTGGAATGAAGCGCTCGAGTGTCCGTTCTCGTAGCTTTTTCCTTCTTGGAATTGGCAATCGGCAACACGGCGGGGTACACCGCCGTGTTGCCGTGCTCAAGCTGCAATGAGCGGTTCCGAAGTCTTTGAAATCTCTGCGACCGTTTTCGATACTCTCTCGGGCTTATCTTTTAGCGCCAAGTCAGCCTGGGCAACGATTCCTATGACGCGATCCTCTGCATCGACGATCGGAATGCGCCTGATCTGGTGTTCTTGCATCAGACGTTCGCAATTCTCGACATTCTCGCCCTCGCGGCATGTCACGGGATTCAAGGTCATGAATTTTTCGATCGCCGTAGCCTTAGGGTCGAGACCATCGGCCACCACTGAACAGCACAGGTCGCGGTCCGTGATTACGCCAACGAGCTTGCGCGCATCTTGATCTATCACAATCGGTACGGAACCGATGTTGTGGTCGCACATGGTTCTGGCCAGGCGTTGCGCGCTGTCGGTCGGGAGACAACAGACTCGATTGGGGCTCATCACTTCTCTAATTTTCATCGAGGCCTCCTAGGATTCGTCGGTGATTCCCCGGGGTTCACGTTTGTTGCCGAACCTTGATTTTGTCCACTACCTTTCGATCGCCAGCATAGGACTCTGCAATCCGCAAGGCTAAGGCGTGCTGTACGTCGCTATCAACCGTGCCGGTCAAAAGAACCGAAGTCTCGTCTGCCTTGATCCCGACGTTAGTGTTCGCGAGCGCCGGTTCTGCATTGAAATGTTCTTGGATCTGCTGCTCAACTTGCGTTGTGGACAACACCTGTGGCGGTGGGGCTTTTTGGTCCGGCGGCATTTGTTGCCCTTCAGGAAATGTTGGTGGAGTCGTGTAGGGTGGCGGTTGGGCTTGCTGCTGCGAGAAGCCTAGGGTGGTTAGGAGCAGTGCGAGCCCGCATGATGCGAGTCTCATAAGAACCTCCTTTAGCGGAGAAACTGACTTCCTGCTCGCTTCCCCTATTTAGATGTGTAGAAGGCTGGATATGGTTTGAAGATAGATATATCTCTTGTTATTTCAGCAGTCTACAGTGATTTTCGCGCTGGGAATTCGCTTTGCAAGAGGAAGGCAGGTGGTGCGCGAAGGAGAACCCGCAACTCGCCTTTCGGCATCATCCAAAAGCTCTTGTGCAACAATGCCGGAGTTCAGTAACGACCTTAGAAGTGTCAGATGCCCTGCTTGAAGGTAGGAATGCGAAAAACTAAACCATTCCCGTTCGATGGCCTGCGTAGATTGTCCTTATTGCGATGGAGAGAATGTTCTCGAGAGATTGGACGTTCGGGTAATGGATCCAATTGCAGGCAAGGAACCAGAAATTGCGTGCCAGCATTGACAGAGTCTTTTCGCGCTCTGGGAACCGGCCATTCGCACCCGCAGCTTTTCGCGAGCGAGGCTCAACCCCACGGATGCGGCCGCCTAGAATTCTCACAGCCTTTGCTAGCTCTGTCGACAGTTCCAAATACCTGGGATAGATCCCGAGCAGATTCTTATCCTGTTGCTCTTTCGCTCTGGCGACAATGGTGATTTGCTGGCACTTCAGGAGACAACCGATCTCTCATAACCGGACTCCAATCCCAGGGTTGGTAGGGGAAGCCGTCGACATGGCACGGAGGATGGATAGTGATCCACGTCCCTTTATTCGTTCTCGCAGCCACGGTCTCCGGAGCCATGACCGGGGGCCGATTGCGAGATCAGGTCCCTGTCGCAAGGAATTTCTTGGTTGCCGTTTTTGAATGGTTTGGAGATCTGGGCCTGTTCTGCGGGCGTCTGATTCGCGCGGCTCTCGCGCCTCCGTACGAATTCGGCGAACTCCTCCGCCAGTGTGACGCGATCGGATCGAAGTCGCTGCCATTGGTAGCTCTGGCGGGTGCGGCAACTGGCGTAGTTCTGTCGCTACAGACACGATACAGTCTGATTCGATTCGGGGCCAAGGCCTTCCTTCCCGCGGTTATTGTGTTCTCCATCATCAAGGAAAGTGGTCCGATCATTACCGGGTTGATTGTGAGCGGCCGTGTCGGCGCTGGGATTGGCGCTGAGTTGGGATCAATGAAGGTAACAGAGCAAATCGACGCCATGGAGGCCTCCGCCGTCGATCCTTTCAAGTTCCTGGTTTCAACCCGCGTGATCGCGTGCATCCTGATGCTTCCACTGTTAACAGTGGCCTCGAATTTCTGCGGCATCTGCATGGGCTGGGTGGCAAATACCCTCGCTGAACCTATTTCGCTTCGCCTGTTTATCGAAGACGGTTTCAAGAGCATGAATTTCAGCGATTTTCTCCCGCCGACACTGAAGACAGCCGTATTCGGATTGATTATCGGAATCGTTTCCTGTTTTCAGGGAATGCGGACAACGGGAGGCACTGAAGGAGTAGGAAGATCCGCCAATAGTTCAGTGGTGCTCTCATCGCTATTCGTCATTCTGGCCGATGTCGTGCTGGTCCGACTCATTCTGACCGTCTGGGGGTAGTGAAGCAATGAAAGAAAACGGGCTCGAGTCTGCGATAAAGATCGGGGACCTGCGAAAGGCCTTCGGCGAGCAACGGGTTCTGAACGGCATCAACCTGCAGGTCAGACAAGGTGAAACCGTAGCCATCCTGGGACGGAGCGGAGGCGGGAAGAGCGTGTTGTTGAAGCTGATTATCGGGCTGCAATCGCCAGATGCAGGTTCCATCCGAGTCGCCGGCCAGGAGATCACGAAGCTCGAAGAGAATGAGCTCAACGAGGTCCGAAAGAAGATTGGATTCCTGTTCCAGCAGGCAGCCTTGTACGACTCGCTGACGGTCGAAGAGAACGTAGCGTTCCCCTTGAGCAGGCATGCGAAGGTCTCGACCGATGAACGAAGCAAGCGGGTCCATGAGCTTCTCGCCGACGTCGGAATGGACCGGGATTTACAGAAGATGCCCGCCGAGATCTCAGGCGGCATGCAGAAGCGGGTGGGCCTGGCACGGGCCTTAGCTTTGAATCCCGAGATCCTCCTCTTTGATGAGCCCACGGCCGGGCTTGACCCAATCACGGCCGCAGAAATCGGAGAACTGATTGTTGACCTGAAACGAAAGCGCCGGATGAGTGCCATCGTCGTCACCCATGATGTCCACGGCGCAAGAACCTATTCGGATCGTATGGTTCTGCTCCACGAAGGGAACATCGTAGCGGAGGGGACCTTCGACGAATTGCAAAGTAGCCAAGACGAGTTTGTCGCACAGTTTTTCGGCTATGGGTCGAGGTCATGACTATGTCCACAGCCTTTCGACTAGGAGTGTTCATCGTTGTCGCAATGCTGATGTTTGCCGCAGGAGTCTTCTGGATCGGGAAAAAACAATTCATATTCAGCTCGACCTACCGGCTCAATGCGGAATTTCATAACGTAGCTGGCCTAAACGGCGGCGCCGAGGTGCGCGTCGGAGGGATTCACGAAGGAACAGTCAGACAGATTCAACTGCCCGTGAGATCCAACGAAAACGTGCATATCGTAATGGAACTGTCCGAAGGGACGCGCAGCGTGATCAAGAACGATTCCGTGGCCACCATCCGGTCGGAGGGTCTGGTTGGCGACAAGTTTGTTGAGATCTCATTTGGTTCTGAGCAGGCCCCCAAGGTGAAAGACGGCGACACGCTGCGCGGCGAGCCCCCATTGCAACTCTCGGACTTGCTGAATAAGACGAATGAGGTGCTCGACACCACCAAGGGAGCGGTGCAGAACGTCAATGAGACAGCCAACAACCTCAAATCGATCACTACCAAAATCGACCAGGGCCACGGAACAATCGGGGCTCTGATCAACGACAAAAAGATCTATCAAAGTGTCAACGCCGGTACAAATGCGTTTAAGGAGGACATGGAGGCTCTTAAGCACAATTTTTTTCTGCGCGGCTTTTTCAAAGAACGAGGCTTCGAAAGCTCAGCCGATTTGAAGAAGAATGAAATATCACAATTGCCCGACAAACCGGTTTCGAAGAAGTTCGCCTATGAAGCCAAGAAGGTTTTCGACAAGCCGGACACGGCTAAGCTCAAAAATGAAAAGAACTTGAATGACGCGGGAGACTACCTGCAAAACAATCGGTTCGGGGTAGCGGTGGTCGCGGCCTACACCGACATGAAAGGCGACACCCAGACAGACCGGCTGCTGACAGAGGCCCGAGCGATGGTGGTCCGCGACTATCTGGTCAAGAATTTCAAGCTGGAGGACACTCGGATTAAAACGATTGGCCTCGGAAAATCCGACCGCGGGGCTGACGGCGGCAGTGTGGAGATTCTGGTATATCCGGAGGGAACGACCGCACAGATTCCCGGTATACCATCGCCGAGGCAATAGGGCGACAAATCTATACATGGCGT
>QIAP01000125.1 GCA_003225075.1 Acidobacteriota bacterium
AGGCAAGATTGTGGATGCAACCGGAGCTGTGATTCCCGGCGCTACCGTCGAAATCAAGAATCCAGTGACCGGATTCCAACGCACGGCCACGACCGACGACTCGGGTGCATTTCTATTCCGCAACGTTCCGCAAAATTCTTACCATCTCGCGGTGACGGCGCACGGCTTCGAAGTTACACAGCAGGATGTTGATGTCCGCACGTCGGTTCCAATCGAGCTAACCATCGCGATGAAAATTGCCAGCAGCAATGAAGCGGTGGAAGTTCGTGCCGAGGCGGGCGACCTACTGGAAAATGATCCGAGCGCGCATACCGACGTAGACTCGGTGATGACGGCCAAGATACCCCTGGAATCAACCCAATCGGCGCTGAGCCAGATCATCACCTACTCTTCTCCGGGAGTGGTGGCCGACTCAAACGGCTTTTTCCATCCCCTGGGCGATCACGCCCAGACCTCATTCTCGATTGATAGCCAGCCAATCTCGGACCAGCAAAGCCGCGTCTATTCGAACCAGATTCCGGCCAGCGCGATTCAGTCTATGGAACTCATTACCGGCATACCCCCTGCGGAGTACGGCGACAAAACCAGCCTAGTGGCGGTGGTGAGCACGAAATCGGGCCTGGGTCAAACTCTGCCCACCGGGAGCGTTTCCGCTAGTTATGGTTCTTTCGGCACCGTGGGTTCAACGGTGAATTTCGGTATCGGCAATTCCAAATACGGTGACTACTTCTCAGCGAACGGTTTACGCACAGGACGCTTTCTCGATCCGCCAGAGTTTCAGGCGCTTCACGATAAGGGCAACTCGGAAAGCTTCTTCGATCGTGCCGACTATCAGCCCAGCAAGTCTGATACGCTGCATCTCGATTTATTCCTGGCGCGTTCCTGGTTTCAGGCCCCCAACACTTTTGACCAGACTGCGGCAGGACAAGATCAGCGCCAACAAACAAAAACCTTCAACATCGCCCCCGGCTGGACACACCTTTTCAGTTCAGCGACACTGCTGACCGCAAGTGCGTTCATACGGCAGGATCGTGTGCAGTACTACTCGAGCGCGGATCTTTTTTCTGATCAGCCCGAAACTGTGGGCCAAGGCCGACGCCTCACCAACACAGGTTTTCGGATTGATCTTTCCCATGTAAAGGGCCGCCACAACATCAAAGCTGGCCTCCAGTATTCCCATGTCTCACTCTCGGAAAACTTCCGCTTTGGGATCACCGACCCAACCGTCAATCCCGTCTGTTTGGACAGCGCTGGAAACCCCGTCCTGGACCCCACGATAACGAATCCGGCGAGCTGCGCATCCAGTGGATTTGTTGCTAACCCAGGTTTGAAGCCTGGCCTGGTCCCGTTTGATCTGACTCGCAATGGAAGTCTGCTCTCTTTCAAGGACGCGGGAGCCATCGATCAGCAGGCCATATACGTCCAGGACACGATCACACTCGGCAACCTCACCGCCAACCTTGGTGTGCGCGGCGATCATTACAGCGGACTGACAGAAAAGTACATGGCAGAACCCCGCGTCGGCCTGTCTTATCGAATCGGTGCAAGCAACACGGTTTTGCGCGCTGGGTACGCGCGTACGCTGGAGACTCCATATAACGAAAACCTCCTGCTTTCCAGTGCGGCGGGTGCGGGCGGGCTTGCGGCCAATGTATTCGGGTCAACGAATGCGGCGCCTCTAGCTCCTGGACACCGGAACCAGTTTAATGCCGGTTTTCAGCAGGCATTGGGCAGGTATCTGGTCGTGGACGCCGACTATTTCTGGAAGTACACGCACAATGCGTTCGACTTCAACACGCTTGGGGACACTCCGATTGCCTTCCCCATCGCCTGGCGAAAATCCAAGCTGGACGGCTTCTCGGTGCGGGCGAGTTTGCCGGAGATTTATGGATTCCGGGCTTACACAATCATGGGGCATACTCGTGCCCGCTATTTCAACCCCGAGGTCGGTGGTCTATTTTTCGACACCAATCCTCCGACTGGTGTATTCCGCATCGATCACGATCAGGCGTTTCAGCAGACCACGAACCTGCAATACAGGTTCCTAAGGCGCAGAGACGCGTGGGCCGCATTCACCTGGCGATATGACAGTGGGCTGGTTAATGGCTCAGTTCCAGACTTTGCCACAGCCTTGACACTAAGCCCGGATCAACAGGCAGCGATTGGACTTTTCTGCGGGAGTACGTTCGCCACGCTTACCTCGCCGATCACCTCGTGCTCTGATCCGCACCGGGGTGCGTTGCGGGTGGTGATCCCGGCAGATGGCACGGAGAATGACGATAAAAATCCTCCGCGTATCGCTCCGCGACACCTATTCGATGTGGGCATGGGCGTTGATAATGTGCTGCACACCGATCGATACAAGATGACCGCCAAATTCACGGTGGTGAATGTGACCAACAAAGAGGCCCTCTACAACTTCCTATCAACCTTCAGCGGAACACATTTTGTGACTCCGCGGAGTTACACGGCAGAGGTAGGATTCACGTTCTAGGGACGAAGCCCTTTTACCCGCGTTGGACGATTGCGGACTTACACAGATAGCAAGTTTAAGGTGTACCTCATGAAGTTTATAGTCGATTTGACCCAAGTCGAGAACCGCCCCCGCGCCAGTGAGCCACCATCACATTTCTGGCCCATCGGACTTGCCCTCGCGATTGTTGGTCTTCTCCTGATTTGGGTGGAATCGTACATGCCATGACGGGCAAAGACAGGAGAAGCACCTTGGGATCAGCTCGCGAATAGCGAACGTCGTTTCACATCGCCGCTTAGCGGAAATTCTCCAGCCGCCAGCCGCGCAAGCTCAAATAAGCGACGTTGTATTGGTGCTCCAGCTGCCTCACGCCGAGGTTATGGGCGGCCCGCGCCTGCCGCGCCAGGTAGCGCTCAGCGCGCAGAAGCTTTCTCTCATCTCTGACCGGCTCGCCGACATGCAGCCTGCCGGCAATTACAACGAACTTGGGTTTCGCCGCGGCTTCAAGCATTGCCAGGATCCTCTCTGGCCTTTTTCACATCGAGCCGAGCGTGCGGATGAGCGTGGTTATAAGCCGTCATCATCAGTCGAGTGGAAACTTGCGCGTAGTGCGCGGTTATGTCCAGATTGTCATGGCCGAGGACTTTTCCGATCACGTCCAGGGGACAGCCGTTTTCCAACATATGTGTAGCGCAGGCATGGCGTAAGAGGTGGGGGTGCATGGGTTGCAAGCCGCGCACTTGAGTCATGTAGAGCACCATGCGATGAACATTGCGAACATGAATGGGTTCCAGGTCCGCAGCACTCCTGGCGTACCGATTACGGACCGCGAAAAATGGCTTCGGGGCGGGTGCGCCAGGAGAAGGCCAAAGCCCGCAAGGCCGCTCCGGCGGGCAGGGCTAAGAAGAAAAATGACCGAAACGGAACGGTATAGGAGGCGCATGCCATACGCTGATGGCAAGACTCCAATTACTGGTGATCACGTACGCCATGTCACAACCTTGAAAACAGGAACTGTGACACACGTTGACCTCAACGCCGGGAACACGCCAGGTCACGATCAGGTCAGCGTGAGATGGGATGACGGCAGTGTCGGAGTCGGGATATCCCTCGCGGATGAGTACAGGCTCATGTCGAGAGCGTCGTAGCGATTTAGCGTCCGCGAAAGGCGCAGTACTGTTCAAATCTGTCCTGGAGTTTTCGCGCCATGGAACGTATTCGATTCTTCGCTCACGAAGGCAAACAAATCCTGCTTGTCGATCTGTCGAACTGCACGGCCAGTGAGGTCGAACAAACTACCAGGAAAGTTCCCGACTACGTGACTATTCAGCCTCGCGGTTCGGTCTTGATACTTACGGATTTCGCCGGAGCATCATTTGACAGGGACGCCCTCATCGCAATGAAGGAAAGTGCAGTGTTCGACAAGCCTTTTGTTAAGAAATCGGCTTTAATAGGAACCGAGAGTCTCCCGCGCCAGTTCTACGAGGATATGAAAACCTTTTCCCGGCGAGAACTGCCGACTTTCAAAACGCGCGACGAGGCTTTGGCGTGGCTAGTGCGCGACTGATGCTCTGATGCTGGGGGAGGAAGTTGCGCAGCTGCCCGATGGGTGCTGGACGTTGAAACGGTTGATGGTCTGAAACCATGGATCGAAAATCAATCGGGCGATTCAAGAAAGCGCTGGAGGCTCGCCACCGTGAACTCCGTCTCGGCCTAGCCCAAACACGGCAGGAAATGCTGGCTGCGCAGCACGACTCGGGGAAGGATGAGGGCGATCGCGCAAACACGTCTCTGGCCAGAGAACTTCAGCTTGGCCAGAAATCTCGTGACCGAGCATTACTGAGTGCAGTTGATGGTGCGTTGTGGCGGATCAATCAGGGTACTTTCGGCGAGTGCCTCAATTGCGGACAGGAAATCAACGCCAAGCGTCTCGAAGCCCTTCCGTGGGTTCGCTACTGCATCACCTGCCAGGAATTGATTGACGGCACAAAATGAATCAGTCCGGGAACGCCGGATGCCTCCATGCGTTCGGCTTTTGTAACAAAAATCACGGGAACGCAGGATTAACCCGGTCCCAAGGTCGCAGTGACGGTCAATAGAGCTTACGAACTAAATGGCGGTCGCAGGTTCCCGATCTGCTCGTCGGCGACACGGCGGATATTCTCCGTTCCGCATTTCCGGCAGGACCTTTGCGCTCGCTGGATTCTGGCAATTACCCTCGCAAGTGCAGAAGTAATTTGAGGTGACGAAGATGGCTGTTTTCCAATGTATTTGTACGGATCAAGGATGCGGACACGAGCCCGGAGAACGCTGCGGAAAGCCCGTTAATGAGGAATACGCTAAGTCCTACTACAGCGCGGGCCGAGACACACTAACCGAATCTGGAGGCTGGATCTGTGACGAGTGCTGTGAGAGGGTCAAACCCTAACGACGGCTCATTGCCTGCTCACCTCCGCCTTCCGCAGTTACAACGCGTGAGTCAAATCGCCCAAAGTAGGGGGAAATAAATGCCTCAAGTACTTGCTTTCTACTCTATCAATGAGGCTGCCAAGCCAGCCAATCAGCGAGTCCACCACAACAATAGCGCGTGCCTTCCAGGGCGCGACATACCACAGAATGAGATGCGTATGGGTACGGGCAACTATAGGCTCTGCGAAGACTGCAACAGGCTAAACGCCCGGACTAGCTAACTTCTTGTGCTTCAATGTGGACGAAGTCCTCCTTCTGTATCTTTGTCAGCTCTCGGCCATCGACCTGCGGTTACCGAAATATCCACGTTTGCCAGTGATTCAGTGCCGCGGCTACGCGCAAAAGATCTAGCTTTGCGTTTCCAACTTTTCGGTTATTATGCGTTCAGAACCGGATAGCTCTGACTGATCGTCAGCAGCGACAAAGGGCGGTACTTCTCGACCGCCCTTTCCAGTAATCCCAAATTCGAGAAACCACACGAGAAGGTGGCCATGCCTACTATAAGCGATCTGGAATGAGTACTCATGGCCAAACCGGACTCACCAACTCGATCCGCCAAATTGGGCCACCGAGGTAGAGCGGACCTTCGGATTTGACGAAGGCAGGCGCCTCGCCGCCGAGAATCCAGACGTGGATATCGGGGGGCTGCTTTCTTACGATCGGCGCCACCACACCGGCGACACCCCCAATCTCCACCTTCAGCACATAATGCATTGCTTTTCTTTTGGACCCACCAATCGTGAACGGCTCCTCGCCTTGCGGATTGACCGCTAGTCTCACAAGCCGGGGCTTCGGAGTGGCGCTCACCATCGAAAATGTGGTCGGAGGTCCATCTGAACGGATGTTTTTTAGCAGCGTGAAAAGCATACCGTTGGCGACATCCGGCGGCAGCTCCAAGCGGTCCGTCGCGACCTTCTCCTTGTCTTCATCTGTGTAATTCACAGTGACCTGGCCTGTGGAAGTGTCAATCGCGACTTCCATCGGATGCTGGAACGCCGGACCC
>QIAP01000126.1 GCA_003225075.1 Acidobacteriota bacterium
AGCATCTAATAACCAGAGGCATTTACATGAACCGATTTTCTCTCGTGGCGATCAGCTTGATTGTGCTGGCAGCGATTTCCGCCACGGCTTCGCCCAATCCGAGTACCGCGAAGGTGCCAACGTTTCCGGGTACTCTGGCGAATGCGCGCTATGTCTACGTTGCTTCTTATGACGGAGATCAGTTCGATCGAAACCTTCTTCCCGAAGATCGGGAGGCAATCAGCGCGGTACAGGACTCCATTCAGAAGTGGGGCAAGCTGACACTCGTCTACCGGCCCTTCGACGCCGACATCATCATCCTCGTGACGAGTCACCCCTCCGAAGATCTGATGGCCGTGTACGATGCACATCACTCGAGCGGCAATTTTCTCTGGCGCGTGATGGGACGCGACGGTCTCCAGTCCGGCGAAACTCCGCTGGTCACGCAATTTGAAAAGGGATTCGAGAGCGTGCAGAAGCACAAGTAAGTAAACTTCGTCTGGTATTCGATTGGTTCTTCCGGCGTCAGGCAGTTGATGTCCTCCACGACGAGGAACTCCCCTCTGCGCTCGTGAGGGGTCGAGAGGCGCATCCGCCGTGAACCGGATTCGAGACCAAAATAGTGGTCATACACTTTTCTGCTTCTCTGCAATCAGCTGCAATCGGATTTCGTTCTTTAGCCTTCTGTTGGCCAGAACAGAGGCTTAGCTGGTGAAAACTCGCCATTACTCCAACAACTAGGTTGTGAGTGTAAACGCCTGTGGCTGTTGAATCAGCACAAATTTGGGGGATAGGAAATGTCTAGGCGACCGGAGAGAATCGTTTGTAGGGCATCCTGACGCTATCTAATTTCTGCGGATTTCTAGAGAGTGAGTTTTTCAACAGCCACGCCTGATTTCGCCAACTGACATCTTTGCGCGGCGTTCGCACGGCCAAGAATCCATGTGAGCGTAGAATTCAAGACGCAGGAAGAAGTTGTCTTCTTTCGACGGGGAATAGCCTATGACAGACTGGTTCGCGCGTCCCGTCCTGCACGTGACGGACGTTGAGACCTCGCTCCGTTTTTACGTTGACCGCCTCGGCTTCACGTGTCCCTGGCGCTATGACGAGGACGGCGTCGCTCAGGTCGATCGGCAGGGCTGCGCGCTTATCCTGGCCGAGACGTGGCCGGAGAAGATTGGCAAGGGGCTGATGTTCATACTGAATCGCAAGCCTCTTTCTACCATCTAAATTGCTGGGCAGTATTGGCGCTACTCGGAGCCCATGAACCTTCTTTATCGATACTCCAAACAGTACTGGACGCTGTTCATCGTCGCGCTGCTCCTGGCGGCGACCAACCAGATTTTTTCCCTGCTCGATCCTCTAATTTTCCGCCACGTCATCGACAACTACGCGACTAAGTATCACGATTACACGCAAGGCCAGTTCATTCGAGGAGCGGGTCTACTGTTGTTGGCGGCGATGGGCGTGGCCTTCGTTTCGCGCGTGGCGAAGAATTTTCAGGACTACTTCACCAACGTGATCGTGCAGCGACTGGGCGCGAAGATGTATTCGGACGGCATCCGGCATTCGCTGGATTTGCCGTATCAGGTTTTTGAAGACCAGCGCAGCGGTGAAACACTGGGTAAACTGCAGAAGGTTCGCAGCGACGTCGAACGATTCATCACCGCCGCGATCAATGTGCTTTTTATTTCAGTCGTTGGCATCGTGTTTGTGATGGTCTATGCCTTCCGCGTGCACTGGTCGATTGCGCCCGCGTTTTTGGTTACCGTGCCTTTACTGGGAATCATCAGTTCGGTACTAAGCCGCAAGATCAAGAAAATTCAGAAGACGATCGTCGCCGAGACCACCGCCCTGGCAGGATCGACGACGGAGTCGTTGCGCAATATCGAGTTGGTGAAAAGTCTGGGGCTGGCCCACCAGGAAGTGGTGCGCCTCAATGGAGTCACGGAGAAAATTCTCAAACTCGAACTCAAGAAAGTGAAATACCTGCGGAGCCTGAGCTTTATCCAGGGGACAGCCGTGAACGCGTTGCGCACCAGTATTTTGTTCCTCATGCTCTATTTGATTTTCCGCCAGGAGATTACGATCGGGCAGTTTTTCTCGCTCATGATCTATTCGTTTTTCATCTTTACTCCGCTACAGGAACTGGGAAACGTGATCAACATCTATCGCGAGACGGAAGTGTCGCTTGCGAACTTCCAGCAGATCCTAGACACGCCTCGCGATCCTAAGCCCGACAACCCGGAACCGTTCGACGAGTTGATGACCCTCCAGTTCGAGCGAGTTAGTTTTCAGCATCAGAGTTCGGCGCTCCCGGCGTTGAATGAGATCGCTTTCAGCGCGGCTCGCGGAGACACGATTGCGTTCGTCGGACCGTCGGGGGCAGGGAAGTCGACGCTGGTGAAACTCCTGGTCGGCCTGTATGCGACCAAAGACGGCACGATTCTTTACAACGGAATTCCATCTTCACGCGTCGACCTCGATTTGCTGCGCGAGAAAATCGGCTTTGTAACGCAGGACACGCAATTGTTCTCGGGATCGATCCGCGAGAATCTGCTGTTTGTAAATCCTACGGCAACGGATGCCGAATGTATGGAAGTGCTGGAGCAGGCGGCGGCCCACAGCCTTCTCTCTCGCGCCGATCGAGGGCTGGATACGCTGATCGGAGAAGGCGGCGTGAAGGTCTCCGGCGGCGAGAAGCAGCGCCTTTCGATTGCACGGGCGCTCCTGCGTCATCCGCAGTTGCTCGTTTTCGACGAAGCCACCTCGTCGCTCGACTCGCTGACGGAAGAGGAAATCAGCCGCACGATCCGCGAAGTCGCTGCGAATCAGGAGGCGATCACCATCCTGATCGCGCACCGGCTTTCGACGATCATGCACGCCGACCGCATCTTCGTGCTCGAGCGCGGGCGCATCGTGGAGTTCGGCAGGCACGCCGAGTTGCTCGACCAAAAGGGGCTGTATTACGCTATGTGGCGCCAGCAGGTCGGTGAGCGCGAAGCGATTGCGGCGAGGTAGTGCTCCATGAACAAGAGGTTAAACCGGGAACGCGCAACACCGTCGGAAAGATTATGATTGGTGGTCGCTCCAGCTATAGCACAGATAGCTTGTCGGTACTGCGCCGTGGTATTGAGGTGGCGCCTGAAAACCGGGTCGGTTTTTTCAGTCGCTCGAAAAGAAAGCGGTGGAGCATCCTGTCGGCGAAGGATGCACGGAGCCCCGACGGGCTAAGAAGTCGCCCGCTGACGAATAGTAGTAGCTTCTCCAACTCTTCTCTTCCTAGTCCGACGTCCCTTTTGTGGATAAATTTCAAGTTGCTCAAATCAAAAGGAACCGCGGCGGTGGACAACCGTGCTCGACTACCTCACTACTGATTCCGGCGAAACGCCAATCATCTGCGCAAGAGCCTGCCAGTGCCGTTGGTGCGCCGCTTGCCTCCACGGATTATCTGATGAATACCGTTCGCTCACCCGATGCTCTCTTGTTCCGATTCATATTGTTCGAGCACCTTCAGGCACCCCACCAGTTTGTTAGTTCGCACTGGTTCTTCCCTACAGATTTTCTCCAGCGTGTGCTGATTGATTCCTCGGCGCATTAATTCTCGCTTAGGAACTCCGGCGATTCGATTCCGACGCTTGCGATTCCTAACTTTTTGCACTCGACGAGAGTTGTGCCTGTGCCGCAAAAGGGGTCAAGGATTACTTTGCCTCGTCTGATTCCGAAGCGCTCTGCGTAATCGCGCACCAAATGTGGGGGGTAGGACAGAATGAAGCGATACCAGCCATGAACGGAGTAGTCTTCGGCCCGGACCTTGTTATTCTCTCGGGTCTGCGCACCGTGACCGATTCGTAGCGCGTGAGCTTGTGCCATTCAGGATTGGCACGATGCTAACATGATTTCTGCTCAATTCGCTTGCACAAAACTATGATGATTTCCAACAACGAGCTTAGAGAACTGCTAGCAAGAAAGCGTTTAGTGAATGTCTGCTCATTTCCCTTGGAGACGCTGCTGCACCTTGACAGTCTAATGAAGTGCAACTGCCTAGATCAGTTCGCGTGTGAGGTGGTTGCCTGCGGCCGTTTGCCTCCCGGCTGCCAGAGCCGAACACCACCTTTATGCGCGTTCTCGTTCGTTCCTCGAAATGTATGTGGCGGAAAGGTAGTAAGCCGTCTTGCGTTTCCACCGCCCAGTACCACGTAGTCTGCCTGCAACGCGTTCTTCAGTTTTGCGACCACATCGAACACACTTTTGGTCCATTTCTTCTGTCCTCGCCGCTTAAGGGCGGAGTCGCCGATGTAGGGCTCGAACGTCTTCCCGTTCTTATATGGCAGGTGTGCCAGTTCCATGGGCTCGAGTACTCCGTCCACAATCAGAGCTGATCCCAACCCGGTGCCCAGGCCGAGAAATAGCATACGTCCGCCGCGATAACTGCCGAGTGCCTGCATGGCAGCGTCATTGATGATTTGAGTGGGGCGGCCAAATGCCTTCTGAAAATCAAACCCAACCAAACCCGGGCCAAGATTCACAGGATTGTGAAGTGGCTTCCCATGCACGACAAGCCCGGGGTAGCCGAGTGATACAACGTCGTACCGCCAGCCATCTACTGCGGTGTGAACAGCCCGGATCATTTTCTTCGGCGTCATGGCGGGACCGGAATCAATCTTTACCGGTTGACGGCGACCCTTTACGTAGACCTTTATGTGAGTCCCACCGACATCAATCGCCAATACGTTCTGTGCTCTCTCAGGTGGCAACGGCGTAGATTTTCTCGATTTGGCCTTCGCGTTCATAGCGCTGATCAGATGTCCCTGGCGGAATTCAGTAAGACTGTTCTGCTAGTGCACTCCTCATAATTTTAGAATTAGTTTCGTCATCACTGTGCGGACTCTTAACGGAAGTCGCAGCCAAATTTTGGGCTAACCTCAAGTTCTAAAGTTGTGTGGTACGGGTGTCTGGTTGAACACCCGTACCACGCCTTCGGCCGCGGCTTTCAAAAACGGAAAACGATGCCTGCGGACGGTTGGGCTGTGTGTGCCCAGCTGTCTGTATCCAAACCGGCGAGATTAAAGCTGGGTGCTTTGTAGACCAGGCCGCGATACTCCGCTCGTATCGACCAATGCTTCGCGAGAACGTAGTCGGCACCCACGCCGTAGAGGAAGGTTCCCCGGGTTTGCTCGGAGGCACCCGCAAAACTGCCGCCGGCGTTACCGGTCACCGCCGCCAGCCAATGCATATGGTTGAATCCGAGCAAAGCCTGGCAGTTTCCTCTCTTGGTCGTTCGCGCCGCAATCTTTCTAGCAAGATTGTGGCGGCGAAGATCGCTGCCACACGCTGCGATGCTGGCACTGGTCTGTTCATTCCTAAACCTCCAATCATAGGTCCCCCAATCCGATCGCCGTCTGGCACAAACGCGCACCCTCAAGTTCGCCTCTGCGTTGCAGCTCGCGTTGAATCTGCTCCAATTCACCTTGTTCAGACAAAGTTAACGGCAGCCCTCCGGCGAGGATAAGGAACATGATCTCCAAAAGTGTGTCGGTCGGTAGGTTTGTTAATTCGCCCAGCATGGGTATCCCTATCCGGTAGCGATGCGCGTGCACAATGCCGAAGATCGGCTGCGCATGTGCATTTACCAGGCACATACTAAGTCGCTGCTTCCGATTAAAGCGCCGCCATGGAGGTCACGTTCATCCGATGGGTGGATGTCAGCACATTGCTTTGCCCTGCACTTGGAATAAGGCAAGGCCCAAGCCAAAGCTGCGTGATCGTAAATCACTGAATTTTCAGGACACGATCGGCAGACCTCAAGAGATCGAGGTCGAAGAAGTTGAAACGGTCGAAACTGTCGAGGCTACTGGGGGGACGGCGCGGACTCAACGGCAGCGGTTTCTTTACCGGCAAGAAAAAGCAGACATTAACCGCGGTCTGATGTTAAAAGTTCCACGAAGTGATAAGAGTCGACGCGTGCGACGCACGATCTTAAAAGCATGGTAAGTCCCTCCGATAAGTAACTGAGCAGCAAAAGCTTCCACATATCGTCTTGCGGTTTGGCAACTGCCGTGCCTTAACTGAGATGAAGCTTGTGCTGCAGCCTCTCGAATGCGGTTCAGCACAACTCGAAGAGAATCATAAGGAGAAAGTATGAATCTGAAATTCATTGCGTTGTTGTCAGCCCTGGTATTTGCGTCGGTGGGTATTGTCGGCGTGGCGCACGCACAACTCTCATTTACCGATGAGTCAGGCAAACACAAGATGTTCCTGATGGGGACCCCTGACGATG
>QIAP01000095.1 GCA_003225075.1 Acidobacteriota bacterium
CCAGCCACTGCGCGCAAGTGTGGTCATCCATTGTTAAGACAAGGATGTTACTGTCATCGCAAGATCGAGAAGAACCGGACATCGGCAATCATCATCGCATAAAGCGCTTCAGGATCCAGCGCCCATCGGGCATTTGCGCAACTTCCTCGTCCACGCCATTGAGGCGCCATATGATCTTCGTCGTCGTGTACGCCGCTCCTGCCCCTACCTCGCGATTCAAACGATCGGTAATCTCGGACGGGAACAGTGGGTCTGTCGCCTCGCCGAGAATCCGCAAAATGTGCTCTTCATGAGTAGGCATTTCAGGTCACGCGGCGTGTCTCAACTTCACGCTATGGCAAGTGCACTTGAAATCTGGGTCATCGGGAATCACTACATGGCCGCACATGTCGCAGATAAACCACGGGGTCCGCTACAACATCGGTCTGAACTGATCGCCCAGAACGCAGTATGGACAGCGAACTATCTGCTCAGCCATTTTAAGCCTTCCGCTCTTCCGCTTTCTGGCCTTCGCGTCCCATCAGAGCATCAGTCGCGCACCTGTCCCTACCAGAAACTGCGTCTGCATTGGTGGAATTGCACTTACGAACGCTGGCGGTTAGTCTGCCGAAGCATGATTCCCGTCGTCTTCTCGTTATTTTTGTCCTTCCGAAGAATGCTAACGATCAGGTGGTAAAGGACCTTCACTACACCGGGTTTCCTAACGTGAGGATGTTTGATGCGGCGACTTCAGCGGCCAATCCAAATTCTTATGCGGTGGGTCTGGTGAGCGTCACTTCAAATTCCATTCAATTTGAAGGGGATGTTGATGGAAGCGGTACGGTCAGCGAAATATTCGTGCAGCTGAATCCCCCCGCTGGGCCTTGCCCGTGCACCTTACGCCGGGGCAGCCTTTCCAAAGCCGTTTACGCGGGTGGAGGCGTACCTCTTTACTTCACAGAAGTGGACAACGTCATGAATACCAATATCTTCACAGCCTATTTTTTTGACGGTACATCGGTGGTATTGCCCGCTTCAGCCGCGGACTTACCTAATATCAAGACCATTGGGCTTACGGTGAATCTGAGATCTACCTTACTGGATCAGACCGACAGGTCTTATTCCAATATCACCATGGCGACAGAGGCAAAAATCAACAACTAAGCCGATCAATTTGTGCTACGCAAGGAGGAAAATAATGACGGACAACAAGACTACACACTGGAAAAAGCAGGGCCAACGCGGAGTTGCGCTGCTCATGGCTCTCATGGTCCTCCTATTACTCACGGCGCTCGCTGCGGCTCTCGTTTTTGTCTCGAATACCGAGACCAGCGTGAATGCTAACTATCGCCGGCAGCAGGTACTTTATTTCGCTTCCAAGGCGGGCATCGAAGAGGCGCGGGACAGGCTCATGGCGTCAAATGCAGCTACTTTGATGCAGCCGACGTGTGCCCCTGCTTCTGCCTGCTTACCCGCCACTCCGGTCGTCCCTTCGGCCGCCAATGGTGCCGTGTTTTATATCTTGGCTGGATCAACACCGGCCACCATAGCTCCTTGGACTTTGAGCACAGCCGGCGCGCCCAACCCTTACATGGACGATGAACTCTGTCACGATGGATACAGTCTTCCGGGGCAGACAACAGAAACTTCCGATGTGCGCTGCATTGATGAGCCCACTGGCAGTGCGTGGTACAGCATCACCGCCAGCAACATTCCCTGGAATGCAACCGCGGCGGCGCTTCCGTATCAGTGGGTACGGATAACCCCGAAATTAAACGGATCGGTTCAAGGCTACAAGGTGAACGCTGCTGCCCCCGCTACCACCCAGATATGCTGGGACGGTACCGAGGAGATCCTGCTCTCCGGAGCCGCTAACTGCACCCAGATGGTGAATGCGACCCCTCCGGGGCCTGCAGCCAATCCCGTTTACCTTTTGACGTCGCTGGCGGTAAACCCGATCAGCGGAGCACGTAGGATGGTACAGGCCGAGGTCGCCTTGCCCCCTGCTCCTCCTTTTCCCTTTGGTCTTTTCGCGACAGGGACTGGTTGTGGAGTGGTTACGATGGCGGGCGGTGCGACCACGGATAGCTTTACTTCCGCTGGCGGCGGAAACTACGCCACAAACCACACAAACACCGGAGGCGACGTTGGGGCAAATGGCAACGTAAGTATGAGTGGCAGTCCCACTCAAGTGGGTGGCGGCATCGGAGTACCGAATGCTACTACCGGCGCCTGCCCGGCGGGTCTTACCACCGCAGGTGGCGCGGGAATGCTGCCTCCACCAGGCCAAAACAGGTTATTCGCCGGGGGCCCGTATACCATGCCGGTACCGCCTCCGCCCAACCCCTTGCCGCCCACCACTGCGCTTTCGTTCGGACACTCGGGCGGCGCCCTGGTTCCCGGGACTTACGGCAATATCTCGGCGTCCGCAAATGGCACCGTGACAGTGGCGCCTGGGACCTATAATATTGATAGCATTACTCTTACCGGTAATGCGGCGCTCGTCGTCAGCCCGGCGGGAGCCGTGGTTTTTAACGTCGCTGGGCAAAGCAACCCAGCGCCGGTAGATTTTACCGGCGGGTCGATATCGAACACCAGCGGCATTGCCAACAACTTTCAGATCAATTACGCGGGTACCGGCTCGGTCAGCCTTTCGGGAGGTTCCGGAAGCTATATGATTTTGAATGCTCCCAATGCTGCTGTTTCACTCACGGGTAACTCCGATCTTTATGGGGCGGTCATCGGCAGGACAATTTCCGACACCGGTGGAACCAAGTTTCATTTTGATCGCAACACCAAGCTTGCCCCCCCAAGCATGGGGAGTTATAGCGAGATTAGCTACCGAGACATCGCATACTAGGAGCTGCTGTGGGACCCGCAGGAGTGCGTGGCAGCTCCAGAAACGACGAACTCCAAGTACTTTACGTGCGCGTTCATTCTTTCTCAGGCGCACGGTGACACAAGGGGGTACTCTCGTCCCTACGGTCGTTTTGGGACCATCCCTCGGTGATGTGCTTCACCGTGGTTGCCATGCGGGAAGAGATGTATTGAGTTATATTGTCGGGAGGAAAATCGCCCAGATGCTGCGCTGAGAGACACCGTCAGCACAGCCAGAAGGATGAGAGCGATTCCGCGGTTATGCATCTCTCCGCCAACATCTAGCGCCTTAGAGGGTCTCAACTCCCAAGTGATGCCCGATCTAACCTCATGCCTGCTCTGACCTAATCCTCCTGACGGAGGTTCACACTTCTTCAGGCGTGCCGGCGCAAGACGATCGGAGGTAAGATTGCACTTGATAGTTTTAGCGCCGAGGGCCCCGATCATAGCGAGCGTAGCCCTTGGGTGTGTGCCAGAGATGCGGCGGCAGCACTACAGCGATTTCAAGTACTCAACGGGGTCATCTGTCTTGGAGTTTCGGATATGCATGAACGTATTCGATTCATCAGTCACCAGGGTAAACAGATTCTCTTCGTCGATTTCTCAAACTGTTCGGCCGATGCAGTTCAAACGATTGCACGAACAGTTCCCGACTACGTGACTTCTCAGCCTCGCGTTCGGTCTTGATCCTTACCGATTTTGCCGGAGCATCATTTGACAGGGACGCCCTCCTCGCAATGAAGGAAAGTGCAGTGTTCGACAAGCCTTTTGTTAAGAAATCGGCTTTAATAGGAACTGAGAGCCTCCCCAAAGACTCCTACGAAGCCATAAAGAATTTTTCCCGGCGCGAACTGCCGACTTTCGAAACCCGCGAAGAGGCTTTGGCGTGGCTGGTGCGCGACTGATGCCCTGATTGGCGGCGAATGCCAGAAAGCGGAAACAATCTAATGAGTGCGCGAGTTTGGCTTGCAGTGGCCGTATTTGTTGTCGTTTTCGAATTTGGCGCTTTGTGCCAACAGGGCTCGATACCAAAAACGAATCAGGAGACACAGCCTGCCATCAAACAGAACTCAGCAACAGCGACAGCGCCAATAAAACAACCTCCGCACGACCCCCTCGTGAACTGGCGTAATGCGACTGTTGCTTTCGGTCAGGTGAAACACGAAGACCTTACTAATCGTAACTACTTTAGCGCCGTTGGTACTGGAATAATCATTTCGACGAGTGAAAAGACAGCATACCTGGTTACCGCCAAACACATGTTCTGTAATCCTGACGAACGATGGTTTCCAAGTGAATTACACCTCAGGTTTGCGTGGCAAGACCACAAATCGATTTACAACTATCTTGGTATTCCTTTTACTTTACGCACTAACAAGGGTTCCCCTCTTTGGGTCACATTAGACGACGATAGCGACATTGCGGTGCTGTTAATGCCAGAGGATTTCAATACCCGGCTTCCTGAAGATGACCGAAAGAAGAATTGCGAGGTAATCGGCACGGCAGATATTGATAGCGATGTTTTTGAAGGCGAACAGGGCGGGCCACGGTCGGAACCGATTCTTGGTTAAGCTAATAAACTTTGCCGGAATAGGCTGCGGTGGCGGTGTTTTCGGACTGTACATACGGAGATAAGGTCAGAATGACTGCAACAACGAACGCCTTTACGGATAGAAATAATTTCACTGTTCTACCCTTGGGAGAAATTCACGTACAGGTGCGCGAGCCGGATTTTTAGGTCGGAGCAGGCCAGAGAAGTTGAGCTTACTTCGGCTGAAGTCGGTATCGTTGCGGCTAGAGAGGCGGAAAGCGCCGTCAGTGCAGCAGACACCGACCTCTACGACTATCCCCGTCCGGCTCCTCGCACCGGGCGGGCGCCTCGGAATGATCATTCAACGACCGAGCCTGCTCCGACTGCCTCAAAGTTAAGCGCAGCTGCGTTCAAAGCGTCATGGACCTGGATTGGGCGCTATGCGATCGCACTCCGTGAATGTTGGTGGCGGAGTAGTCGAAGGGTTCGGCTTATGGAGTTGGATGTTACCGCCGCCCAATGTGCGGGTGGAAGCTATGTATCCATTGGACAGAGCAAGACCAAATCGGTCGGCAGTACCTGGCTCCCCGTTATCAACCACGGCGGCGTGAAATTTAACCTCGCCAAATTGGTTCGTGTCCGCGGTGCCACAAAAATCGCGCCGTAGTGAACCAGCCGTAGGTTCGGTGTAGCTCTCAATGGTTATGCTTTTCACGTGAAGGCCGGTGTCATGGTCAATGTAATTCAGATGCCCGGTGAAGGCGTGATGCTTGCATCCTGCCACCAGGCCAAAGTTCGCCTTGGCGCCGGAATCCAAAAAAATGAATCCGCCACCAGTGACGAAGTCGCACGGCTTGGGAATGCGATGAGCACTCGCGGTACCGGTGGTGAGCACCATCAGGAGGAATCCTGCCGCAACTACGGACTTTCCTGCCGCGAGCACGGGCATTAACTTCTTGATCTTATCCGTTGTCATTTTTTTCTCCTGTCGCGCGCCTAGTGCTTGCTAATGCCCGCCGTCGCAGACGCTATCACCAAATCAGCGCCATTAACGGTGATATGGATGGCATTCACGGTGATGCCGCCCTGTGAAAGCACGTGTTCGTTGATCACTACGGTGCCGCCGGAAACCGTGATCGTCTGATTCGGCTCACCGGTGACCGAAACCGATCCTCCGTTGATCGAAAGATTCGTGAAAAGTGAATCGCCGCTTCCGGTGCCACCCAATACTGACGATGCCCGAGCCATAACAAAGTCGGCCGAGATAGCCGCCCCGCCTGCGGTCAGATTTAATCTCGCAAGTGAGGCCTCGGAATCAACCTGATCCGACCAGCTGAGGGTGGAGGCGCTAAGATTTTCCCCGCTGACTAAAGACGGAATGCCGACCCACAACGACGATCCATCCCGAGAATCATTTACCCCCGCGAGCGTCCCCGTATCCGACATCATGGTGGTAATTCCGTTCATGGTCATTTGCATTGCTCTCGCTTGGCCGGTAACGCTTGTACTCACTCCAAACGCAGGCCAACTGCAGGAAACCACCAGCAGTAAGGTGGCCATCACTGCACACCAATGCCGTGAAATTCCAAGGTTCATACCAACCTCCTTTTTGCGGATTTCCGGTGGATCCTGTGGCGCCTCGCACAGATCTGCGAGTCAAAACCTTTCATGAGGGCTGGCTTCCTCGGGCGCCCGGCGGCCCGCGGAGGAAATGTAGAATCCGCGGGCCAGCTTTCAGGGACCGAAACCGCCCACGAGGGTAGAAACATACGATGGGGACCGTCAATCAGGTTTAAGCTGGGTTCGAGGAAGGAAGATTCCCCCAGAGCAGACGAGGAAATCTTGTATGAAAATAGCTGCATCTCGCGGGGGGCGCAACCTAATGCCCGATGGTCATAGCGGAGGGCACGCTAAAAAACACGGAGACTAGGGGCACACTCAGCAGAACTAACTTAAAAACTACGGGTAGATACTTCCTCTGTCAAGCACACATTGAACCCCAATTGCCGCGTCGCCCCTTCAGAAAAAAGACCACATCCTGCCCGAGACAAAAGACCACTTGTTTGACAGCATCGGCTTGATATGCTTTCGCCCTCTCTCCTGCCCGTGGAGGAGCATTCCTATCGAGAGAGGGAACCCTCCAGGAGAAAATGGGCCCGCCAACCAGCGGGCCTATTCTGTTCCAAAACATTTGATT
>QIAP01000257.1:0-2851 GCA_003225075.1 Acidobacteriota bacterium
AGAAATCAAATTGTCATACGCATTGCAGATGAGTGAACTCACGCGAGTCGCGCGCCGTTAGGCACAGGCCCGCCATGTCAGACATTTCTCCAACTCTAAGTACGCACCAGACCCGCCCCGTCGCGGGCCATCCGGTGTATTGGCGTGTCGAAGGCTCGCTCCTCGAGCTCAGCGCGCTCCGCCAGGTCGGCTTCTTTACCTGGAACGCCCAGAGCTTTGCCGAACGATGGCGGCGCAGGGCGGGTATGAGTTTGATGACCCTCCTGCGCCCTGCTGCCTATCTCGCCGGGCGAACCCTTGCTACACGGCTGCTTTATACGCTGCTGCGCGGTGTGACCCGCGACCGCCTCGATCTTCTCGGTGAAGAATATTTCGAATATTTCTTAAAGCCACGGCTACGCAAAAAAGCCGTGGAGGCTCTGCAGCACGCACAAAGCAAAGGCCAGCAAATTGTGCTTATCGGACAATCCCTCGACCATGTGCTTCGGCCTTTGGCACGGCACTTGGGTGTCGAGTGCTTCGTCGCCAACCGCATGGAGTTCCGTGACGGCGTCGCAACTGGCCGTTTGCTCTTGCCTGTGGTGCGCCCTCGTGGACCCTTCGCCTGGATTGCTTCAGGCGATGTGGATGGCCGCGTTAGAGAAGCCGCCCTTCTTTCTCAACTCGGCTTCGAGGAACTGGCCCAACTTGCAGCCGCGACACAGCCGACGCGGCGTAGCTTCGCCGTAAACGCGCCTGCCGTCGTGCCTTTCGAAACTGCTCCCCGTGTGGACAGGCTCAGCGTCCGCCGTACACTCGCCGGGAAACACATTCTGCTGATCGGTGTGACCGGATTCATCGGCAAGGTCTGGATGGTGGACTTGCTCGAGCAGATTCCGGACATCGCCAAAATCACGCTCTTGATTCGCCGCAATCGCACCACCACGGCGCAGCGCCGCTTTGAGAAAATTGTAGAGGAGTCTCCGACGCTCGATGGCTTGCAGAGACAATACGACACGAAACTTGGCGACTTCCTGCGCAAGAGGATCGAAGTTGTTGAAGGAGACGTGAGCCAGCCGGG
Source organism: Acidobacteriota bacterium (assembly GCA_003225075.1). Lineage (GTDB taxonomy): Bacteria > Acidobacteriota > Terriglobia > Terriglobales > Acidobacteriaceae > Gp1-AA124. Next base: position 1,061 of record QIAP01000257.1, read on the forward strand.
CCTCGGGCTGGAAGAGAGCGTGCGGCTGCGTTTGTCTCGCTCGCTCGATCTCGTCGTGAACAGCGCGGGTCTGACGGATTTTAATCCCGATCTGCGCGATGCGATCTCATCCAATGTCGAGTCCGCCGAGCATCTTCTGAACTTTATTCGCGCAAGCGAGAAACGTCAAGAATTTTGACGCCGAGCGGGAAATCGCGTCTTTGCGCGAAATGATTCAGCACATCGAAGAGCGCTCAGAAAGTCCCGAACTCACGCGGGCTTTGCGTCGCCAGGCCCTTGGCCGCGGCGCGGATGATAGCGGCGTAACCGCCGGCGAACTGGAAGGCGTTCTGAGACGCAATCGCAGTCGCTGGGTAAGAAACAAGCTCGTGCGCGTTGGCATGCGGCGCGCGCAATATCTCGGCTGGCCCAACACCTATACGTTCACCAAAAGCCTCGGCGAATCAATTCTTGCACGGCGCGGCAAGGATCTGCCGATCGCCGTTGTTCGCCCGTCCATTGTCGAAAGTTCCAGGCAAAGTCCGTTCAGCGGATGGAATGAGGGCATCAATACTTCCGGGCCGCTTTCCTATCTGCTGGGCACGAATTTCCGGCAGCTGCCGTCCAATGCGAAAAAATGTCTCGATGTCATTCCCGTTGATATGGTTTGTCGTGGCATGACGCTGATCGGCGCCGCGCTGATTGAACGCAAGAACGCGCGAATGTATCAGCTCGCGACTTCCGGCATCAATCCCTGCGATATGGGCCGCAGTATCGAACTGACCGGCCTCGCTCACCGCAAACATTACCGCACGCAGCAGGGAATCGAGCATTGGCTCAAAGTGAAATTCGAAACCATTCCTGTTTCGAAGCAGCGCTACGAACGTTTGTCCATTCCGATGCAAAAGGCTGTGGTATCCGGAATCAATCGCTTTGCAGAAAAACTCAGCATGAAAAAGCCGCCGCTGGCCAAGGCGGAGCGAGACCTGAACCGCGCCGAAAAACTGATCGAACTTTACGAACCCTTCATCCTTCACAACGAACACGTATTTGAATGCGAAAACGCGCGGCTTCTTTCCGCCGTGCTTCCAGACGACGAACGCAGCGCGTTTGCCTTCGAGCCCGAAGCGATCGATTGGTGGGATTACTGGATCAACATCCACGTTCCCGCTTTGCGCCGTTGGTGCTATCCATTAATGGAGGGCCGCCCTCTCGAATCGCGTCCGCCGCGCGACTTGGGCTGGGGGCCGGAACCCTCCGCGGCAGCAGCCGTGGCCCACTCTGGGGAGAATCGCTAAGCCGTTATGGCGATTTTTCTCACTGGCTCAACCGGGTATCTCGGGAGCTACCTCGCCGCCGGATTGTTTCGCGGCCATCGCGATTCGCTGAATCTGCTTGTGCGCGCGAAAAGCCAGCAGGAAGCGCGCGAACGCCTCTGGCAATCTCTCCAGCTGCACATGAACTTCGCTGAATTTCAGGAACACGCTGGGAGCCGCGCGCAAATTTTCCTCGGCGATCTGACCGACCAGGAATTCGGCCTTGTGCATGACGAATATCAAAACCTTATCCAATCGACTGATTCGCTGATTCATTGCGCAGCTTCCCTGAACCGCAAATCAGAAAAGCAATGCCTCAACGTGAATTTGCGTGGAACACTCGAAGTAATTCAGCTGGCGCGTCGCGCGCATGACCATCACGGCCTGCGGCGCTTTTCACATGTCTCCACAGTAGCCGTTGCAGGTACGCGCCAGGACGAAGTCGTTCAGGAAGACACCGCCATCGACTGGACGCGCTCGGATTACGATCCCTACG
>QIAP01000257.1:2894-3777 GCA_003225075.1 Acidobacteriota bacterium
GTCCAGGCATTCAGCGTGCTCGCAAGTTTGCCGGTCCTGCCCCTTAGGCCGGCGGATCGTATCGATATTGTGCCTGCAGACTACGTCGGCAAGGCCATCGTCAGCATTCATCAGAAGGATGCACCGGCCTATCCGCGATATCACCTTTCCTCCGGCACTGGCTCGCAAACCTACCGCGAATTGACCGACGCGCTCGCGCAAGCTGGCGGTTCGCGCCCAACCTACTTGCCTTCTCTGGGCGGACCTTTTTCCGGAACGATGAATTGGCTCTCGCACAAGAAAAACAATCTGGGACGCGGTGCTTCGCTCCTCAAAGTTTTTTGGCCGTATCTTGTCTGGAACACCGTCTTTGATAATTCGCGCGTAGTCGAAGAACTTGGCGGCGAAGCTCCCGCAAAATTTTCTTCGTACGCCCACCCGCTCTTGAAATTCAGCAGGGAAAACAAATTTCGCTATCCGGCGAAGCCCTGGCCGCTGGAAAATGCCAGCGTGAAATACGCTGGCGGAGGCACAGGCGCATGACCGATTTTCTTCTGGTCGCGTGGGTAAGCATTCTGATCGAGTTGACCCGGCTGCAATGGATGTTGGGCGGCGGTGAAAGCTGGCAGCCTGGCGAAAAGTTGAAGTTACTTTTTGCAGGCTACAACGGTACGCGCAATACCGGCTCGGACGTTCGCGTTAACGAAATGCTTCGCCAGATCCGTCACATTCTTGGCGCGGAAAATGTCGATTTCAGCGTGATGACGCAAAATTTCGACCGTACCAAAGGCTATTTCGAAGACACTCAGCAGGTCTTCCTTCCCGACGTTTTCCCGCCTTTCCTCTACCGCGAGACTCGCAGGAACCACGGCGTCGTCGCCTGCGAAGGCTCCATGTTCAAGAG
>QIAP01000258.1 GCA_003225075.1 Acidobacteriota bacterium
TCGGAAAAGACAAAGGTGCGTGGTCTTTCCGCTCGGGAAGTGTACACAGTCAAACAGAACCAGACGCAGTCTGTGCCAAAGAAGAAAGACTTTGTCACACTGGTTGATGCGCACGGAAAAGAACACACAATCAACGTCCGCGCTAACGGAGAGAAGCTTGAGCTGGGAGCGATCGGAGAAATTGAATTGCAAGCTGGTGACCGGCTCTGGTTCAGAGCCAATTCTTCTGGCGTAACGAACGGCACACTCGCGACTTTGGCGGGCACAGATGACCAAGGTCGGCTGGTGACAACCGACGGGTTTGTGGTGCCGGAAGATTACCTAAAAATTGCTCATGGCTACGCCACAACGAGTCACTCAAGCCAGGGTTTGACAGCGAACTTTGCCGTGGTTTTCGGTGCGTCTTTCGACCAGAAATCTCTCTACGTGTCGCACAGCCGGGCCAGGGAGCGCGTCGATACTTATGTCCCGAGCAAGGAAGCGTTTTTAACCCGCGCTGAGCGGGCTCAAGGGGAGAGGCTGGGAGTGCTCGAAGCGATTGCAAACGCCATAAAAGAACAAGGGGGAGAAATGCTTCAAGAACTGAAGATCGGCGACGAAGTTAACTGGCTCTATGAGCCCAGGGGCGGATACGGATATGTAACGCCCGTCGCCGGCGTGGTCACGAAGATCGGGCCTCAAAAGGTCCAGATCAGGGTGGCCAAGCGGGGGGATGGTCAGTGGGTCGGTGTGAGACGGTGGGTACGACCAGAGCGGTTAACTCGCTGTGTTGGATCAGCAGGTGAAGCGGAGCGGATCCTAAATGGGGAATCAGAGCAAGTAAGCCAACCAGCATCTAAAAAGAGAGAAACGGAAACAAACATGGATACGGCAAGAAGGATCGCAGACCCAGAACGGGATCAAGTGGACCGTAGCGCAAGGCCACAAGCAGATGGCGACCGACGAAGCGCATCGCAAGAGGGTAGCGAAGAGAATCTCGTGAACAAGGAGGACCGGCAATATCTGGCTGTGCCCTATGCCGAGCGCGAAGCGGCTAAGGCCCTGGGCGCCAAATGGGACTGGCGCGAGAAATTGTGGTACATCGGCCCTGAAGGAACGAGGGAATGGCTCGCCAAATGGCTACCGGAGAATTCCCCGGCTCCAGCACCATCCGACCCTCGCGAAGAATTTGCGGCCGTCTTGCGCGAGCTCGGTGGCGATCTATCCGGCGATCATCCGATCATGGACGGCCGTCCTCACCGGATGGCAACCCTGGACGATGACAGGGGCGAGAAGTCCATTTTCTATGTCGGACACCTGGACGGCCGTCCGG
>QIAP01000096.1 GCA_003225075.1 Acidobacteriota bacterium
AGGGGCGGGCAGAGGCTTGCTCCTTTTTTTTCGTTCGTGAAATTGTTCATATCTTGTTGCCGTCGAAAAATGTGCCGACAAGAAATGATTTCAGCTCCACGTGGTTGACTGTGGAGGGGTGAAATGGGGATCTTTTTTCCACTGTAAGCAAAGTGACATCTGGGCAAGCGTCGATTCATATTGAGAGCGCCCTGAACGCCTCCAGAGGCTCCAACCGCGAAAGGGCAGTGGTCAGGATAGAGGGTCCGCCCTAAATTATTTCGGCAACACGCACGAAACGCTTTGATGAAGTTGGTGCCATTCAAGCATACTTTGCGCTTGGCGGAGGGTCTTTTGTTCTGTTTGTATTTCTTACCGAGCGCCGTAAGAAAACATCCGCAGGGCATTGCCAATGGACTGGCGTTTTTCTAAGGCCGATGCAAGTTAGCGAGCGAAAAGCCTTTCAATTTCAAATCCGGGAACTCCGTACAGCAGTCACCCACATGTCGGGTCTCGCATCCGAGAAGCTCCAACTCACACCAACTGCTTTTCGGCATGATCGGCCTTAAGAATCCCGCTCAAGATTCGCCACGTCGTGCGAGGAGCTTCCGTTCGATGGTACACACTAAGTATACGGAAGCTGATTCGAACGAGGACAGAATTACGGTCTGATCTGAGCGCACGCCCGTGTTCTTGTCCACCGCATGCGAGTAGCGCCGCTGCAGTAGAACGTTTGACTTGGTGCGCACGACAAAGAACGCTGCGCTGAGCGTCAGCACGAACAATCGCTCGAAATCGATGTAGCCACGATCCATCACGTAGAACGCGCCCGCTTCGGGCACAATCTGATCCAGCACGTTCACGTCGTGCACCTTGCCGTCTGTGATGTGAACGAACGCCGCAATATTGCCACGCAGGTCCAGCAGCGTGTGCATCTTGACCGCCGCCTTGCGCCACCGGAATCGGGCCCACGGAAATAGCGTCAGACACAGATCGATGATTGTCGAATCCAGAGCATCCAGACTCTGATCCAGATCGACACCCAATGTATCGCCAGCATACAACTGGCGCGCGGTCGCAATCAGTGTCTGCGCGAAGTCGGCGTAGATGCGCCAGTCGCGCGATTCGTTGGCATCGGCTAGCGTCGAGCGCGCCACGCTGGTGCGGAAACCCATGTGGTACAGCTTGCCACCTACCGCGCCCAGGCAGGTCTCGATGTCCCGCAGGCTTTCACGGTAGGTGAGCTGGGCAAAGGCCATCGCCAGATACTGATCCCACGGAAGCCTATTGCAACGGATATCAGGAAGGATATTACGGTGAGCCGGAACAAATAGAGACCGCGAACTTTATCCAGGCGAGAGAGCCGGAATAATAGATCCAGATCCTTGAAGGCGTCAATAAATTGCACGGTAGTGGGCTATTTTAAGTAAGTAGCCCACTACCGAGAATACAGATGACCCGCCATATCCGGTTGGACCTGAACTTTAGCGGACGAACCTATATCCGACCCACGCACAGTTAGGAAGTGGATGGGCAGCATGGATCTCTTTCCAGCTTCTGCCGGAGCTTTAGAATGCCCTCGCGACAAACAGGCGCTTTAGCGCCTTTCGCACGGCGGGATCACTTTCGAGCACGAGAATGCGATCCATAGGCCTTGGTGATCCGACTGGCAACGGGAGCTGAGTGTGTACAGACGACCGCAAACCGTTTTGTCCCTAGAACTGAACCACACCAAAAAAGACCCACGGCCCTCAGCGAAAGAGGTTCAATGTGTTGCTGACGTCATCCACGAAGTAAAGCCCTTGGCCGCTCACAACTGCGAGTCCGAATAGGGCGCCTGCTCCGGGCGGGGTGCCAGTGCTGTCCAAAAGCACCTTCGCGATTTGGTGTCCAGACGGCGTGGTTTCCACCGCAAAGCCATCATTCCCGTTTACCGTAACGATGTTGCCGTTTGGCGCAACCGTAAGTCCGAGCGGGTCATTCAGGCTCCCACCCTTGGAGACCGTTGTTCCCGTTCCTGCAGAAGAGTTGCGCGCCAAGGCATTCGAGATGGCCGCGATCCTGTTGTTGAGACTATCAGCGACGTAGAGCGTCCGCCCACCCTCGTCCTCGTCTGCCTGATCGTCATTGCGACCGAGACCGACGCCAGTCGGGCCAATCACCAGTGCCGCAGGGTCGGTTCTCTCGGAAAACCCGGAACCAACAATTGTCATCGACTGCAAGTTGGGCATCGATCCTTTTGCAATGGTGAGATTTAGCCTCAGGACTGTTCCCTGGTTCACAACATTGCCACCGCCGGCGAGAGTACCATTCAAAACATTGGTCACGAACAGGGCCACCTTGTTACCTCGGTCAGCTGCGGTCATATCCCAAGGGCCATTGATCAGCGATCCGTAAAATGTCTCGACGACATTGCCCTTGCTGTCTAGTACCAATAAGCATCCCGCCTGTGCCGTGGCTGAAGTTCCGTCGGTAGTGGGCAAACTACCCACCACTACCCATCCGGTTTTCAGCGCGATCAGTGCTGTGGTCAAGCCGATTCCGCCCGGACAAGGACCGGGCAAGCTGTTGGCATTGATCTGCGCGGACAGGCTGACGGTACCGCTAGGTGAAATCTGCACGATTGTCGTGCCGGTACCCTGCAGATTGGCACTGTTGTTGAAATTACTGACCAGAATGTTGCCCCGAGTCAGCGAACCTGCTGTTGTCGGTACTACCGCGACACCATAGGGATTGACATCGCCGTTGGCCGGAATTGTGGAAGCGATGGTTTTAATGTTGCCCGCCTGGGCACTGGCCAGGAAGAGCGTCACCGTGAATAGAAGCACGACGAACCGGCAAACGTCAGCGCGACAATGCAGTTTACCTGTTCTCATAAAATTGATCCCCCTTTCTGGATTCAGTAGAGCGCCAGCAAGTAAGGATCTACTGCCCGCTCGTCAGACACAATTATGCTCGGCTTGGTTGTTGCAGAAATTGTCATAGACTTGTCAATTTCTTGTCTATTGACGAGCTGGGCAGATTACGGCGTAACCGCCGCCTAGGCCTGCGACCGCTCGCTCGGGTCTATGCCTGTATGGGCAAGCGGCGCGAGGCTGAGGAACTCCTACGCACGCTGTTGCATCTCCTCAGCGAGGTCCTGAAGTTTGGGAAAAAGAAGACGCTGGTCAATGTCCTCCCAGCGAAATGGGATTCTCGCAGTTTGCGACTGGAGTCGGCCATCTTCTCGTTCCAGTTCCGCCACCGCTTGCTCTAGATGAAGACGTTCTTCGATTAGCCTCCGCTTGGAGCCTGTGGGATGACCGCTCGGTCTTGGCTGAGCTAACATCAAGTTGATTTCTTCTATCCGAGCCTTTTTCCTTAGGATGGCGTTCTGAAAATTCTCATGCTGATCAATCACGTCGTGACCTGCCCGAGTGAACTTCCCATTTTGCCCGGAATTCACCTGAAAGGCGGGGACAGGAAGGCGGTCAGCAGCTATCCGGTTGTCATGTGCTACATCCCACTGATGGTGCTTCTCTTCTATGAATTGCTACGGTTTGATTGGACGAATCAGTAGGGGTGGCGCGAGCCAGCTCGAAAGAGATACGAGTACGCGCCTTTTTCGATTTTCTCTTTTGACTTAGTGCCAACCAAGCCAGCCGCAGTGGCTAATAATGCGCCAACGTAATCGTGGCTGCCGAGCTTCCATACCGCGCCTGCCATCCCGAGCGCGAACGATGCTGGACGCTTCCATTCCTTTCGGCTGGCCGTCTTGAATTTGTTGGAAAGTTGTTGCAGTTCTTCGCGGCGATCTTTCAGCACCTCTTCGCGCTCTTCCTCCGGCAGCTTCGAGAGGTCTCGCGCGAGCTTGCGAATATATCGAATATACGTACGGAGCTCTTTCCTGTGCGTCTCACGAAACCCCAACACCTCATCCATGGTTAGAAGCCGCAACGTTCTTCGCCAAGGTGAGCCGATCCTCTAACGCCTTCTGTTTTCTATTAGTATCTTCAGCCGTTGGATGAAGATATTTGGCTTGAATTGGTGGGTTAACGCTCACACAACTACCGTTTATCATGTCAGTGCTCGGTGCAGTCGGTCCACATACCACCGCGCCCGGCATTATATCCAAAGCGCTGTCATTTTATTCCGTTTCTTCTGGGTCGCGCGGTGGGGGCGGGATCTCCGGCTGGCGTGGTCGGGGCGTCTCGGGCCGTGGTGGTCGGGGCGTCTGCGGCTTGTTTCCTGGTGGTGGAATGGCAGGTTTGTCAGTCATCAAGATCAACCTCAACGTCAGATTGTACTGCAAACTTCACACGTGCCCGGCGCTACATGCTAGGAGAACGACCCCAGCACACCCTCCAGACCACCGCACTGGTTTACTACGCCTTGTGGATTTTCCGCATATCAGTTAGCAAAACCGGGCGCAGTTTTTTGCAAGCTGGACATTTATCATTATGCACCCCTCAACATGCTATTGTTGGATCCTCAACTCCCGACGATTCCTTTCCTCGAAGTGTTCCGCGCGTTGATCTTGAATGTGCTAGACGCTGTGACGGAGTTTGCGACCATTTGTTCGGTGAATGTGGCCGTGCCTGAGATCTCGAGAGGACTCCCCGAATCGGACTTGTCCACGACGGGCACAGTGAACGTAAGTTGGGACCAGGCTGAGAGGGTGAGACAGACAGGGAGGAGGATGGCGGCCTGGAACTTCATAGCAGCCTCCCCCCGGAATTCTACGCCCGTCAGGTCGAGGCGGGGGTTATTTTTGTGTGACCGACGACCGGAAAGAGTCATGATCTGGCGATAACGCGTGAGGCGCTCTTTGAGGGTGTCGTTTGACCTACCCTTACACGCTGCCGTCGTAGCAGGCCAGTTCCACCTGATTGCCCTCGGGATCACTGAGGTCCGAATGACGACATCCGTAGGCGGGCTTACCGTTCATCGGCAAATTCAGGCTGCGTAACTGCCTCGGGAATAGGTTCCACCGGAACACTGAACTCGCGCACCTGAAAAGTGGAATTGTTGTAGGCGTAATTGTCTTCGTAACTGTTGCTGTAAAACCGTTTTGGGTAAGCATATTGAGCGCGATAGCCGTACTGACAATCAACTATCTTCCCCCACAAGTATACTTCCCCGACCATAATGTCTGGCTCCCCATGCTCTAGCCATTCCATCAGGTACGGCAAAGTTTTAAAAGCATAGAACCCGCATCCACACTCTGCGAATGGTGCGACATAGTTTGCATGTGGAATCAGTCTCGGCCCGGACTGGATCTTGTGTGGCCCCCAGAATTTGACGTGTTCATATCCACCACACTGAGCCACGTTGGCCCTTTTTGGAATCCAGAAATTATCCACCGCGTAACTGGAGACTTTGCCTTCACGTAGCACCCAAACTCGATACCCAACTACCGGGAGGATATACGTGTCCGATACATGCATCATGGTTCAACCGGCTCCTTTTCTGGCTCATAGGCCGGTTCCTTCTCTGGTTCAGCTGGTTGTGGTTCACTAGGCACTGGTTCATGCAGTGGGACCACTTCAATTACTCTCTGCGGTTCACCAACATTCATTTTGTCCCTCACAGTTCGTTCTAACGTTTAAGCCACCACGACCCTCAGAAGCAATTATGTCCTGAAACAATTGTGGCCAGCCCTCCGCAAGGGGTTCTTGAGATGCTATTTCCCCCAATCGGATCTCGGTCGGCCATCATCCTAGGCCCTGTTCTTCTTCGGGATGAATGTGATCCACTGGGCATGCATACACACACGCCTGTCTTTCGTCCCGGTACAGGGTTCAGCAATAACGTCGGCTACAGCGCTGCCTCTCCATTTTCTGCTGTCGGCTGCCTCATCCCCGTGTTTGATCAGATATACTTTCGCTCGAACTCCGGCTCCTCCCAGACCTCGACGTAATAACTTTCGTCCGCATAGGACACGATGAGGAAGGGGTCGTATGTTTGTTTCTCACTCCGCAGTTGGTCTACAGTGAAGGTGGCGTCGGGCAACAGATTGGCGATTTCCCTGGCTTTGTACTTAACAAATTCGGGGACATCACGCACTTCTTCGAGTGGTACTCGCACCCATCGCAGGCAAGTGTAGAAGCGCCAGCCCGGCAACGTGTCCCAGAAACGAATTACTGGCGCATCGCCCGGCAGGTCAAGCAACCCCTGCTTGTGCAAGCGATGCCAGAAGCGGATCCTGGGCCGATCATCAAGCTGATCGTTCTTGCGCATCCTGCGGAGTTCGGCCCTTTCCCAAGAGCTAAATTCATCCTAGGTGATTTCTCGCGCCGAATCGGGACAAAGGCTGTGCGTTATCTGCTCCAGCTTCTCGCGTTTATGAGTAGCCACGAATTCAAGTGCAAGCGTGGTCATCCCCAACCGCTCCAGCGCGCCTTTCAAAGTTGATAGGTTGCTATTTGACTTGGACTCGACAGACGGTTGTGACAGCATCCTTTCCATATGGATTTACCTCCGGGTTCTTCTCCTATTTCACATTTTTCTTCAATAAGGACTTTCGGCCTGGCTCAGATCGAAAATAACTTCCCCGTCTTGCTTGGCAGGAGTAACGCTCATCGGCATCACACCCGGTTGTTCCGATTGCTGTTCGGAGGTTGCTAAGCCTGAATCCGAACGACGCGCATCACGAATGTCTCTCCGCGAAACCAGGAAGCCGACATTCGTCATCTGCTTCGTGTCGGGCTCAAGTAGGACCCTTAGCACGAAACGGGTGGCTCAGGAAAACCCCTGAACTAAATTAGGAACCGCGTGGCGAGGGGACTAGGATATCGACCGGAGGGAACACTTCACAACCGCGACTGACAGGGGCCCCAAAAAGCTCGTCCGCTACTTCCCCAGTAGACACATCGAGCAAAGTATACACCTTTCGCAGGGTGTCGAGGTCTGAGGTCTGAGGTCTGAGGTCCGAGGTCCAAGGTTTGACCGGTTGCGCTTTTCAGCTCCGTCAGTGCGGCCTGAGTGTTCCGCCACTCGCGGGGCTTGATGTTGTGCTGAGCGGGGCCGATAGCGAAATACTCCAAGATGTTTGCCTTCAGCGCTGGCGTGGTGAGCGCGAAGTGATTGTGGGCGATGTGGCGGGCCAGTTGACTGTAGGTTTCATCGGCCAGCTTGTATTGAGCGGCGCGGGTGACGGCACCGGTGTCCAGGTTGCGGTTGGGAAGTTGGGGTCACCGGCGTTCACTTTTTGTACCAGGCGGTGATACTGGTCGACCACGTTGTCCATGCTCTTGAAATAGAGGTCCTCGGTTTGCGCGGTGGGATCGCGGTATCCCAGGCTCTTGAATGGTCCGAATTTAGGGATCACCCTTAGGATATCGTAGATGCCCCAAATGAACGCTCCAGTCAGAGCAACCATTGTCTCCTTCGGCAATTGTCGCATTGCCTGTTCCACTTGGCTCGGCAGGGCCATATGAAAGCCCGCCCACACAAGAGCAATGCTGAGGAAAACTCCGGCTACCAACGCATTGGCTACAATGGGGAAATAGTATTTGCTCTTGCCATACTTGCGGTAGAAGAGACTGTCAAGGGTCTTTTCTAGTGTCCTTTCGTCCGCATCGCCTGAAGACCTAAAAGCCTCCAGGTACGTTGTGAAAGTTCTTCCCTTGACTGATGATACTTTTGATCTCAAGGAGCCTGCCCCAAAGAACGCTTCTGTATTGGGATTGAATTTCATAAAGGAACAGCGCTGGCATCAAAACGACTATCCAATGGAGAAAAAACGTTACGTACCCCGTCTCCATGAACGTCTCCTCAATTTATGGTCCAAAGCCTAGAGCCCCGCACTTTCTAGGCATTTGACCTGGCTCGTCTCACACCGAGGCGGCTTGACCGACGCAGCGGTCGCCGATAACGTGGCGCTGCTGAGGCAAATTGCTTGGGTTGTACCGAAGACTGCCGTCCCTTAGTCGCTGCTCAACTGATTCGTGGACGACCGAGTCCAGTGCAATCCACCGCCGTCGCGCGAGGTTCCAGTGAATTGAGTTTTTCCATGTGCCTTGAGACGTCTGCCGGCGAACGATCTTCGGCCACAGTTCAGCGATCCACCACCAGCCGTGAAGTGATTCATGCTGGTTTTTCGTATGAGGATCGGGCGCGACATAGGGCGGCTTGCCTCCGAGAATGTCAGCCTTCCGGTGTGGATCAACCACGAGAAACGCAAGTTCCGCCTCGCAAACCATCCATCGCAGTGCGATTTTCGAGAGCTGACTCTCTGATTCCGGGTAGCTGCCGCCGACGTCCGAGTGCACGCCAGCAAACCAGACCTCCCTTACATCCTGCTCAGGATTATTAGGCGCACCGAACAAGTTCTGGCGAAAGAACGCCCGGCGTTCATCTATGGACATTGCATGCCGGACAATCTGAAAGTCGGGATTGCGCGTTACCGTCGTGAACGGAAAACGGACTGCGTTGTACACCCAGCCCAGGGAGCTCACGGTATCCCACACCCCCACGAAATGGGGCTTCGCCTCGCGCGAAAAGGTTTTCTTGAAGTCGGCCGCGACCCCGAAATCGATGTGCTTCTGCTTTATCATTCGGATCGCGTAGGGAATCAAGCCTTCATTGCCCTTGGTCAGCAGCCCTACAATGTGAAGCATGCCGCAGAGCGCACGTGCTGTGTAGGCCCCTCGGCTGAAGCCGAATATGTAAATCTGGTCGCCTGGTTCAAATGTCTTCATGAGAAATTGGTACGCGTCCGCCACGTTATCGGAAATGCCATAACCGAACGCGAGACCGATTATCCGCGTCCACCACTTGCCAATTCGAGAAAGCGCGTTCCGCGCTCCCATCGTGCCCACCCCAGGGTGATAGTAGGCAATTTGAGCCTCATTGCAGACCAGCATCTTATAGAGCTTCACCACGTTAGATTTCTGGTCGCCGAACTCATTGCCAGTACCGTCGCAGCAGATCACTATGTTTTTTGCCATTTGCCAGACTCGTGCTGAGAACAATCTCACTATCCCCACAAAATGTCGCTCATCTTTGCTACTGATTGTCCAAATCAATCCATTGGCCGTTATTTTCAGTCTGAATGCGGGTAATGGGATGAACCTCCCAAACGGTCGCTCGCTGTGTACCGATAGCACCGACATGTTCGACGTCAAACATCAGCCAACCACTAATGCGGACACGGGTGTTGGCATCCACCAACGGGCTCAGCATGCCGGTCGTCCATTTATGTAATGGGCGCGTGCGAGGCGTGGTTTCTACGATGATCGCTTCACTAATCGGTCGTGACGGAGACTTCGTCAGATAAATGTGCCAATCCACCTCGTTGTCCCCATGTAGGTGGCAGTTTGTCGATTCTCCGCTGCCGCTGTTCTCGACCTTGATCTGATGGGAAAGAAATCCGATGACCGAAACGGGAGCACCTTGGAAATCGTTCACCCGGTCCGACGGCAAATTACTGAGATCATCCCAATTGATATCGACATAATCGGAGCCACCGGGCAAGTCCGTGCGGTTCTTATTTGCGTTCAGAGCTTTCTTCTTTTTATCGGTCGTATCTCCAGTTGGGCCGCACACTTGGTTTCCATTCTCCATCAGCGGTTGTCCTGCTGCCGCCGTATGTGCGGCCATAAGCTTGGAAAACAGGTTTTGTCCCGTCGTTGGCGAGGGTGAAGGTCCTGGTGTGGGTGAAGGTCCTACGCCTGGCGGAGTTCCGCCTGTCTGTGGTTGAATTCTGATCCTCTTCCCCCACACCCAGCCAGTTTGGTCATCGGTTTTGACATGGAAAAACCCCGCAGTCGGATCGGGTTCAAGCAATTCGACGTGCGTCCCAGGCGTGAGCTTCTTTACCGGAGCGTTATCTGTCGAGGGGTCGGGTCGAAGATTTACGTTTCGAGTAACGACGGCAGTTTGGGCCGCGGCCAAGCCTATGACAAGCACCAAGAACACGAACAGAGTACGTAGGTGTTTCATGCTTTCTCTCCCAGTTGAAGTACGTTTTCCGCTTGGGCTCGTAACCAGACCAGGGTGGGACCGCAAAAAGACTACGGGATGAATTGCGGCAGATTGTGCTCCGGGATCACCTAGCAGTCAACAGGAATGTACACCTTGTTCCGAAAATGACATCGCCGGACCTCCCGCCATGTTCGCGGGCTTGAGGAAGATGCTTGTAGCCGCCAACATTGACGAGGACGACATCCGAACCGAAGATTTTGCCGGATACTGAAGCGTGTAGTCACGGCGTGCGAAGGGCCCAGCCGAACACCTCACCGGCATCGTTGATCGAGATTGCCCTTCCTTCACTTCCTCCGAAGGTGTATGACGAGTCCACGATCATTTGCATCCTCCCAAACCGGAAGCCTGGGGCATGCAAAGAGTGCACATCACCGTTGCGAATCGCGAGCCGAAGGTGCATGTCGTCTGCGTGGTGGGCGACTTCGCAACCCTTCGCTTTGGAGTTAGGACCGTTGCTACGCGGCCACTTGGCGAGCACATCGTTAATTTTGGGGCCGACGCTGGGGTCAGCGTAGGTCTTGCGATCGAGGCGGATCAACGCCTCGCACGTTTCCATATTTCCGACGGCGGCGATAGCCGCCTCCCATCCAGAGCCCAGAATAGCGGGGTCCGGCGGGAAAAGCAGTTTACCGTAGTCGAGCAAATCACAAAACGCTTCGACGCAATCACGGGCATGAAAATTGAAATCTAGGAGAGTGGTGGAGTGGAAAGACATTGTTTCTGCGATCACGTCGGCCCTCCATCCGCAATCGGACTGCGTCCACAGCGGCGTAATCAGCAGGTCGCTTGGCCTGAATCACTGCGGCAACCTCTCGAACGACGGTTCGGAAACCCTTGTAGCCCCCGGCTGCGTTCCATTGCTGACAGGTTGAAGGTTGGCTTAGAGGGAGAGCCGCAGGATTCACTAGTGAAAGCAGGAACGAGCAACCTTGAAGCCTTAAAATACAGGCTCAATCGGTTCCAATGCTATTATCGAGGTGCCGCGACGCTCTCAAGGGTCACCTTGAAAAGAAATAGGGTGCAGCCTGTTATGAAGGCCCCTCCCCATTCGTCTTATATACGAGGAGAAAGATCATGATGAAGGCAGCCGTAAGCCCAGAAATCGATGTCAACCGAGTTCTGGAAATCGCCGAAGCCATTGCTCCCGATGAGGTCTCAGTCTTTGACGCTTCTTTAGGTATTGACGACAGGTGTCTGTCTGCCGAGAAGCTCGTGCAAGTCCTTAATCGAGGAGTGCATGGGGAAGATGCTGCCCACCTCATGAGTTGCCGCACTTGCGTGGAGAATGTCAGAAATCTTCAGACTGTCCCGCTGAAGTCAAGCAGGGACTTCGTCGGGAACGCCCTAAAGGGAACTGCATCGGAGAGAGTGACTCCTTTCAAAGACGAATTCTTCCCCGTGATTCTCGCCGTTCCGTCAGAGATGATCGCAGTTGCAGAGGAAGAACCAGGCTATTCAGGGTTCACTTGTGGACTAATTCCGGTGAGTTCCGACCTCAATGAGATAGATGTTTCAAGTATTCAGGCGAGTGGGGCAATTGTGAGTGAGGGCGCACCCACGGTTGAATACGTAGACTTGAATGAGGATGGGAGCACCGACTTCATCAAACTAACCTTTCCTAAAGGACATCTGGCAGCTCGTGTGCGAGAGGCTATCAGCAGCCATCAGAACGTCGTCGATACTGTACGAATTGATGGGAATGTCCTTCGCCATAAAGCAAAGAAACACCTTGTAGGACAAGCGCGCATTGAATTTGCGAACCGCGCCGATCTCACGCACGGCTGAAGCGAGAAACCGGACTCTTGAGCGAATCTAGCGATTCGTCAGGTTTAGGCGACGCTACGTTACTAGAATTAGACGAGCCTGAGTCTGAGCGAGTTCCACGGGTGCGGAGCACTCCGCGTCATCGTTAGCCACTACGCACTTAAGAGGACCGGTTCTGAAGAATTTGTTCCAGTCAAACACACCCAACCCAACGATCTCTTTCGCGCATGCAATTGGCGCAACCGAAGTGTCACGATTGTCGGCTCTGCACTCATGCGGAGTCGAGATGCAAGGCCACTACCGCATCGAGGTAGCACTCTTCGCCTAATTCCTGATGTGGCTCGGAATTCCTTGCATGTTTGGCCGAAACCGGGAAAGTGAGCATCCGATTGGAGTGACTTCGGGCCGCATCGGGCCAGAAGTCGGCTTCGAGGAGATCGCCGTTGATCTCCTCCAAGCCCGTTTGTGGATAGCTTCCGGTTAGCCGACAAACCGGAAGTTATCTCGCCGCCTCCACGGTTACCCCGTCATAAGGCAAGTGTTCTGGGTTCGACATGCTCCTGCCAGAGCGTCCACCAGCCGTGAATTCGTTCCGCCAGGATCGCACTCACCATGAAACCTGAATCGCACTCAGCTACCACCGAGCCGCTCGCCCATTACTCATTATCCCGATACTCGCCGGGAACATCATCCTGCGGCACCTCATGCGTGCGAACCTCCTTCTGGTCAGTGTCACCAGCGTGTTCCACGCCCGCCACTGCGTCGGCTTCGAACGCGTTTCCTTCCTCGATCAACTGGGCCACACTCTCCGAATCCGCACCTTCGACGTTGGACAATCCCTGTAAATCTCCCGATTGCCCGCCCGACCTCTCTCTCAGTGCTTCGGGTGCAAATGCCTCCGTATCCACGCTCTGGCTTTCCCCCCGAACCCGTGTCCCGAGTGCGGTCGGCGTCCTCGCACCGGTTGTCTTCTGGCCGAGGGCCTTCGTTTTCACCGCCGCCTTTTTCAAAGCGGGCTTCTTCTTCGCCAATTTCTTCTTCGGAGTTCCCCTCTTCTTAGCCAGGTTCTTTTTAACCGTCTTCTTCAGCGGTTTTCCTTTCTTCCCGGCAGATCCCTTCGGCTTCGTGAGCTTCTTATTAGTTTTGTTCTTGGCCATACGCGCAGTCTACCACCGGCACCATGCGTGCTCACGAAAGCGAGCTAGACGCATAACGAGGAAACCCACGGGACCAGCGACCCAGTTTCCGCCATTAGTAAGCGACGCAGGACCTGAGGCAACGATTCTTTTCCAGCTGCCCACGGACCAGGTCACCCTTCGGCAAACGTGGCATACGGCGTTTAATTCGCAGCCGAATGATCGAATTACTTCCGCTTTGCTGACAATCCGGGAGTGATCGAATGATGGTTTCAAC
>QIAP01000097.1 GCA_003225075.1 Acidobacteriota bacterium
TCGGGTGCCGCCATCCGGCAGGGCCCGCACCACGCCGCCCAGAAGTCCACCAGTACTGGAACCCGCGCCTCCTGGACGATTTCGTTGAACAGTTCAGGATCAACTTCCAAAGGCTCGTCCACCGGCGGCAAGGGTGTCTTGCATACCCCGCAGCGACCGCTATCGGCGAGATGCCTCGCCGGAATACGATTTTTCTGCCCGCACTTCTTGCACGTCCGAATCAAGGGCATTTTCAGCACCTCCTGCGGACTTCGAACCGGGGAGCGCAGGGTGCTTCACGTGATGCGATTGTCGGATGTAAATGGATGGCAAGCCGGTTGTCCATACTCCTAAAGTCGTAGAAGCCTCTCTTGCTCGGCGGGCGCGGGGGGACGCTCGGGGTGGACGCGGTCCCGGAATGTCCTTTAAGGTGTCTTGACACTAGTCGTTGTAACGAATAGTATTGGCAGCAGGTGAAAGCAAGAACTCAATCCCGGAGCAAACGACGGCGCGCGGACTGTCCGGAGGAAGCAACGTTCCTGGATCTGCTGCGCACGACCGACATGCTGTCCCGTGGCCTGGTCAGGATTCTCAAGACTGAGGACCTGTCGGCGACACAGTATAACGTGCTCCGCATTCTGCGCGGGTCGCCCGACGGTCTTCCCTGCGGGGAGATTGCCAGCCGCATGATTACGCGCGATCCGGACATCACACGCCTCCTCGACCGCCTGGAAAGGCGCGGCCTGATCTCACGCTGCCGGGAAACCAAGGATCGGCGAATGGTGATGGCCCGGATCACGCCCGACGGGCTCAAACTTCTGGCTCGTCTCGATGAACCGGTCGGAGATGCCCACCGCAAGCAACTGGGCCACCTGGGGCGGGAGCGGCTTCGGGCACTGACGGAACTGCTGCACGCCGCCCGGGCCGAGGTGGGTTGATTTTTTGGCGACTATATATGTTGCAACGATTATCGTCATAACGCATCTAACGCTAAGGAGAAAGGAAACCACCATGAGCACACTGGCTACACCGCAAATCGCGACCACAACCTGGAACATCGACCCGGTTCACTCAGTTGCCGAATTCAAGGTCAAACACATGATGATCTCAAACGTGAAGGGGCAATTCGCAAAGATCTCGGGAGCCTTGACTCTCGACGAATCCGACCTGGCAAACTCTCGTGTCGAGGCCTCGATCGACGGGGCGTCAATCGAAACGCGCGATGCCCAGCGCGATGCCCATCTGAAGAGCGCTGACTTCTTACATGTGGAGAAGTTCCCCACGCTGGCTTTCAAGTCCACCAGCATCAGCCTTGTTCGGGACGGAGAACTGGCTGTCGAGGGCGACTTGACTATTCGGGACGTCACCCGCAAGGTGCTTTTTACCGTTGAAGGTCCAACCCCACCCGCGAAGGATCCCTGGGGCAACACCCGAGTTGCAGTCTCGGCGACCACAAAAATCAATCGCAAGGACTTCGGCCTGACCTGGAATGCCGCGCTCGAGACTGGTGGCATTCTCGTCGGCGACGAGGTGGCCATCACCCTGGACGTGGAGTTCGTGAAAGCTTGAATTATCCGAACCGCCAAGGCAGACATCTAACTTGTGTGCTCTTGGCTTAGAAAGAGGATATATGTCACTCCGCCCAATCAAACAGATTATTCAAACGCAGCCCACTATCGAGGGTGCCGGCGTAAAGCTGCAACGTGCCTTTGGGTTCGGAAAGACTAAGGATTTCGATCCCTTTCTCCTGCTGGACGATTTCCGTAACGACAACCCTGAAGACTACCTGGCGGGATTTCCATGGCATCCACACCGGGGCATCGAGACGATCACCTACGTTCTCGCCGGTTCGGTCGAGCACGGCGACAGCCTGGGCAACAAGGGCAAGATGACCGCCGGCGACGTGCAATGGATGACCGCCGGCAGCGGAATCCTGCACCAGGAGATGCCCAAGGGCGATAAGCAGGGGCGCATGCACGGTTTCCAGTTGTGGGCCAACCTGCCTTCATCGCTGAAGATGACCGACCCTCGGTATCAGGACATTCCGGCGAGCGCGATCCCCGAGGTCACCGACGATGACGGCACCCGCGTGCGCGTCATCTGCGGCGAGTTCTGGGGTAAGAGGGGACCGGTGGAAGGCGTGGCCGCCGATCCGAATTACCTCGATATCTCGGTTGCTCCGGGCCAGCGGAAGCGGCTCAAAATCGAAACCACGCGCAACGCCTTTGCCTACGTGTTCGCGGGCGCAGGGACGTTCCGGGACGCCTCACATCCCCGCGCGGTTCTGACTGAGCAGGTCGCAAAACCGGACGCGCCGCCGCTCTACGATGTCGGCAATCACTCGCTGGTGCTCTTCGACCGCGGCGACGAGATCACTGTCCAGGCCGGCGACGAGGGTATCCGTTTCCTTCTGGTATCGGGCAAGCCGATCGAGGAGCCGGTTGCATGGTACGGCCCGATCGTGATGAACACGCAAGAACAGCTGCGCCAGGCAATAGCCGAACTGAAGACCGGAGCGTTCATCAAACATCGCTGAATCTGCGCCGCATTGCGCAAAGAGCATGCCACCGAAAACGATGATGAAGACAGCCCTCGCCAGGATTCTGGGCCAGACGGCTGCTCTTCTTTTGCGGAGAACCAGGCGGAGTGCGGACGTAAAGACCGCAAATGCGACAACACTGAACACCGCGAACCGCTCCCACCACTTTGTAAAAGCAAAGCGAGTAGTAACATTGCACTTTCGCCATGCATAGTACTCAAATCTGCCGACATTTGTTTCGCCGGAGCTGCCTTCGCGCAGATTCTTGAGAACTCGCGGACGAATGCTGTTAAACGTCTTATACTTCGTGGTCATGCTACGTAGCCCCGGACGCAATCGGGGAAGTTGATCAGCTACATCCTGTGCAGCTTGTCCTCGGGCGATCGGAGTGCCCCTCGCGCGGTCGTTTAGGATTTCGAATCGACCCCCTGAAGGTCGGTACTGGGGTACCCACTCAGGCGCACTTATAACAAAGTGAATGGAGTTCTGCGTCACTCCACGCCGGCATTCGGCGAAAGTTTCCACCGCCTAATGCAACCGTAGTACCACTACCGACATCTTTGCCAGCGGATTCCACTATGCCAGTCGCAGGTGGACTGTGATCAGTCCCAGCGAAAACTAGCGTGCCTTCTGTATCGGTTTCAGATGAGGAAATTGGCCTACTTCATTCCGGTGGGATATTGCTTTGAACCTATTCGACATCCAGTTGGCGTAGTTACAACTGCGCTTCGCCCTCTAAGGGAGAACCCGCGGGCGGCGAAGGCCAAGGAGAAGCAATGAAAAAGCTGATGATGTTGTTCTTCTGGGGCGCCGTATTGCTCTTGAGCGCGGCTCCTCTCGCCGCTCAGAACACCGTTGATGTACTGGGGGGCGGGCCACAACCTCCGAACACGACCGGCTGCGCCGTGAACCCGAATTGCATTCCGGCGGTCTGGTCCACCACCTCTAACGCGGGCACGGACATTGGCACGCCGATTACCGCGAACTTCGTTTTTATCCCCCATGGCGGGGCTTCGCCCACTGACTTCCCGGCGGCAACGGCCGGCCGAATCTGCCTGGCCGATACCCGTGATCTGACCGGGACTACGTTGTTCGCCCAAATCGCCACGAACTGTCAGACCGCCCAAGGCGTCGCTCTCATCCTTATACGTGACAGTGGAGTCACCGCCCCATCGGCGATCCCAGTATTTACGGTATCCACGGCCAACGGGGACTTTCTGCGCAATAGTGTCAAGTTCAACGCGACGGCCGGAGTTTCCAATTACCCGATCCGAATCAATGTGGCTAAGGCTACTCCCCCACCCAACCCTACCGGCCA
This sequence comes from Acidobacteriota bacterium, assembly GCA_003225075.1. Taxonomy (GTDB): domain Bacteria; phylum Acidobacteriota; class Terriglobia; order Terriglobales; family Acidobacteriaceae; genus Gp1-AA124. The sequence continues at coordinate 3,837 of QIAP01000097.1, forward strand.
GCACAACTGCCCGAACGGCCAGGCGGTCACAGCATACGTTGGCCCAGGAACCGCGAATTACACCCCCAATGAGAGTCTATGTCTGCCCGCGGGAGCAGGACAGGCTGTCGAACCCAGCATGACTGTGGACCCCCAGGGCACAATCTACGTCGAGTCCATCCGCGGAGTCCCCGGCGGTCTTGATCTGTGGCGCTGGTATAAGACAGCAGATGGCGGGCCGAACGCTGACGGAACCCTGCCGTTCAAGTACGAAGGTCAGCCTGACTGCGGCATGTTCGTAACCCCGTTTTGCACTGAGAGTGGGGTGGCGCCGGGAGGTGGCGATGGCGACGTTGCCGTGAACAATCCCGACCCTTCGAACCTCAACATTCCAAATCTGGCCGTGGTCAGCCTCAGCGCAGCGGAAGTTACAGGCAGCCACTCCACCAACCGCGCGGATGCTTTCAGTACTCCGAACCCGGCGACGGCCGGGGTGCCGTTCGACGATCGCATGTGGCTCGATGGCCTCAACGATGCTTCACACGTCTACATGGAGTATCACGATTTTGGGACCACGTCCCAAATCTTCGTGCAACGCTCAAGCGATGGAGGCGCGACCTATAGCGGCGCCCTGGGCGCGGCAATTGATGCTGCGACAGAGCCGAGCGTGGGTCCTCCTTCCGGCAACATTGCCGGTCAGATCAGGGTGGACCGCAGCAGTTGCTCAAGCCACGGCAATCTGTACCAGATTTTTGTGGGCCCTGACAATCCCGTGGACAATCTGCAAAACAGCAGCGCCTATTTCAACGCTGCCTACGTGGGCGTGGCCACGGGCGTTAGTGTCACCAATCCCACGCTATCGTTCACAGACCACAAGATTTTCAGTTGTGGTGCGGGTTCCACGTGTCCTTCGAAGGCCGGTCTCGGCAACCTGTTCCCTGCGCTCGCGGTGGACAACTTCGGGTACGTGTACGCCACCTGGTCGGATAACACTGACGTCTATTACTCGTTCTCGAACAATCACGGGACGCGCTGGTCTCCGGCCATCAAGGTGACCCAGAACACGTCCCAAGCCGGAAAGTCGAATGTATTCCCCTGGATTGCGGCTGACGCCAACGGCCACGTTGCCATCGCCTGGTACGGGGCCGATGTAGCTGGCAATTCGAACATAGTCTCTGCGACCAACACACATTGGAACGTGTTCGTTGCGGAGAGCGTGAATGGCCATGCGATCTCGCCGGTTTTCGCGATGAGCCAAGCCACCGACCACTCCAACCACACGGGGCAGATCTCGACCGGCGGCCTGCTTGGTAGCTCTGACCGGAGTCTCGCTGACTTTTTCCAGATTGGGATTGACCCGAACCATCTCGTTGACATTGCCTATGCGGATAACCATGCGGGCACGTCTGTCACCTACTTTACCCGGGAGAGAACAGCAACTTCCGGTATCGCCACCGGCGGCAAATGCGCAGGCACCGCCCACGAAGCCGGCGGTAAGGGCCATGTAAATGGCAAGCACGGCGGACAGGCACAGTTCAGCTTCAATTACGACGATTCGACTCAACAGGCCGGCAGCGCTTCCTTCAGCGATTCCGGTTCAGGCGTTAACTTTCAGGCCACAAAGGTCGCTTCTGCGACTTTTGACGAAGTTGCGCACACCGTTGCCCTTATCGGATCGGGGACCAACAATGGCTTGCGCGTAACGTTTACCATCATCGCTGCGGACAGCTCCCTGGCGGCTCCGGGGTTGTTCAGTATTACCCTCAGCGACACTTACAGCAACAGCGGCAATCTGCTTGACGGGAGCATTACTGTCTACTAAAGGGAAATCCAGACAGCACTGCGAGACCGCTTATATCCGGTCTCGCAGTTTTTTTTGATTCAGGAAATCCCGCTGGGATGCTACTGCCCGGTAGCACGGACCGTCAACACTAATTAGATCGCGGTGGAGCCTGCCCGGATCGCCAGATCCGCGCAGTTTCTGCATCTGCTACAATCCTCGCCCGGAGAAGAACACATGGACATAATCGCGCAGTTGAAGACTGAACGTGACAAAGCAGCACGACAGCTGAACGCACTTGATACCGCGATTAGCGCACTGAGCGGATTGAATAGCACACGGGCAACGCGAGGACGCCGGACGATGAGCGCCGCTGC
>QIAP01000098.1 GCA_003225075.1 Acidobacteriota bacterium
CGATCTGTTGGGTAAGGCCAATGCGTTATGCCTGGTCTCTCGTGCCCTCGCAACCCCTCAGACATTCGAAGCGCGAGTAGAGGTCAGCAGGCTTTATCCAGCAGGCCCATCGGCAAATATGGACCAACCCCCGCAGCCATCGATGCAACGCTCGCCTTTGCAATACGTCTGGCCATGCACAATGAAGGACGGTACCGAGGTCGTACTGCGCCCGATCTGTCCCGAGGATGAACCGCTGATGGTGAAATTCCATGAAACGCTTTCTGATCGGAGCGTATATTTCCGCTATTTCCATTCCGTCAGCCTGAGGACGCGGGTGGCGCACGAGCGCTTGGCCCGCATCTGTTTTGTGGACCATGATCGCGAACTGGTTTTAGTGGCGGACTATGAAGATCCGAAAACGGGGCATCACAGAATCCTCGGGGTAGGTCGACTGAACAAAGTCCCGGAAAGAAATGAGGGTGAAGCTGCGGTCTTGGTCTCCGATCAGTGCCAAAGCCGAGGCCTGGGGACCGAACTATTGCGCCAGCTCATCCTGGTCGCGCTAGACCAGAAACTGACCCGAGTCACGGTTGAAATGTTGCGTGAGAATCTGGCTATGCAGACCATCGTCAAGCGCCTTGGATTTCGTCTGCGCCTACTGGACGATCCCACTGCGATCAGGGCTTTCCGCGACCTCTGAGCCAGAGAGTTGTCCTCCCTCCTCAAATTGTGATCCAAGTCACAGGGCGCGGTGATTTTCACCACTGCACTGAACCCACGCATCATTGAGAATCGCGACGAAGAGCTAATAGGGCAGAAGGCGAAAGCTTTACGAATTAATGACTTGAGGAGGCGATGAGATGCTCAACCGCCATCGAATGATCGTAATAATCATGTCCCTGCTGATGTCGGGATTGTTCACCAACATTAGTTACGCCATCCCCGCATTTTCGCGTCAGTACGGGACCTCGTGTAGCACCTGCCACATTAATTTCCCCAAGCTCAACGATTTCGGCAAAGCGTTCAAGGACGCCGGATTCAAGTTCCCCAAAGACGACGAGACCTTCATCAAGGTACCTCCCGTCCTACTCGGCGCGCCAGCTCAGAAGGATATATGGCCACACACGATTTTCCCCGGCACCATCCCCGGCATGCCGCCGATCGGACTCCGTTACAACACCTTCTTCCAGGTTGTGAGCAAGAACCGGAACGCGTTCAACGTGCAACGCCCCGGAGACCCGACTGCGCCATTCATCCCTCGAACCGACTTTCAATCAGGCCTCTTTAGCATCTTCACGGCCGGAAATTTTGGTAGTGACATTGCCTTCTGGGTAGATGATGACATCAGCGTCGGCGGAAGCCCCAACGGTGGTCTGGGCGACGGCTACCTGAAATTCATAAACATTGGTCGTTTTTTCAAGCTGCCCACCGACGCGCTCAGCATGCGCGTGGGCCAGTTCGAGTTGGACCTTCCCTTCAGTCCGGCTCGTTCCTGGAATCTAAGCGGATGGGACATTTACGATCAGACCAACTTTGGCACTTCCGCACACAATGTAAATAACGGGTTTGCTCTCTCCAGTGGTGCGCAAGGCGTTGAGTTCAGCGGTGGTCACACCTACCGCGGATATCACTACTCCCTCGCGATCGTGAACCAAAACACCAGCGGGAACGCCGCGTCACCCGCCAACATTTCCCCAGTCACGAACTTTACTTCCGATTCCAACTTCAAGGACCTGTATGGCCGTCTGTCATACCGGTTCAACCTGGAGCGCGATCCAGCCAGCCGGAACGAAATTCAGGCGGCCGGAACAACAGGCCCGCGTGATCACACTTACTTGAACCTGGGCACCCTTTATTTTTACGGACGTTCTGTGCAGCGCGCTAGCGGGTTAGAGTCCGATGGCGTTACACAAACTGTGATTACCGCCCGTGAACCGTTCTATCGTGTGGGTGGCGATTTCAGTTTCAATTACCACAGCTTCAACTTATTCGGGCAATACCTCATGGGACGCGATCATGACCTCGTCCCGCTCGTCCCCACTGGTTTTCCACTGCCCATTGGGTTCGTTCGCAGCAGTCCCGTGAAGTTCAGTGGGGGATTCATCGAAGCAGACTATATGGCTCTGCCCTGGATGATGACCATCATGCGATGGGACGTGGTGAATTCAAGTGCCGACCGGATCAATGGAATTGGTGCGGACGCTTCCAATCCGCCGGCCGCGCCGTTTCTGTCACCGTTCCACTCGACGCGCCACCGTATAACACCAGGCGTACAGTTCCTGATCCACGCGAACATTAAGACTTCCTTCGAATACCAGATACGCCCGAAACAGGTGGTCTATGATCCGGCGACCGGGCTTGCGCTTACGAATCCGTTCCGCACTAATTCGGCGGTTGCGGGACTCGAATTTGTGTATTGAATCGCGGGTAAAGAACACCCGTTTTTACAAGGAGAATCATGAAACGCACTTTCTTAATCATAATCACAGTGATAATGAGCCTCCGCGTCGCAGCTAACGCAGGAACGATCAGCGGCAGCGTGTCGGGCGTGGCCGGCGAATCGGTGGTTTATGTTGACACTGCCCCCGGCAAAACCTTCCCTGCTCCCACGCAGCACGCGGTGGTGGATCAGAGAGGCTTGTTGTTCCAGCCACACATCACGGTTGTGCAAATGGGTTCTACGGTAGACTTCCAGAACAGCGACAAAGTTGCCCACAATGTGTTTTGGACCAATATCGGTGGCAACAAAAAGCTAGGCCACAACTTGGGAACATGGCCACAGGGTGAGAAGCGTTCGTTTAAGTTCGACACCCCAGGCGCTGTGCCAGTACTGTGTAATGTTCACCCCGAGATGAGTGCCTACATCGTCGTCGCCCCCACTCCGTACTTTACTGAAACCGATAAATCGGGCGAATACAAGATCGAAAATGTTCCCGATGGCAGCTACAAGGTAACTGCCTGGCATGAAGGAGCAAAGAACCAATCCAAGCCCGTTAGCGTGAGCGGTGATACGAAGGCCGATTTCACGCTGAGTAAGTAGTACTCAGGGGGAACGGAACGCGGGAATCCGTTCCCCATGAGTATTCCTATCCCTCGCGAAGGGTTTTGTGACACTGGAAATATGTTTCGACCTCACGAATCCATGATGAAGCGTTTTCAACTCGAATCGCCCCGGCCGAAGAACGCAAACGGAGAACGGCATGGACATTCGTGGTGTGTGAAAAGCCTAGGGGTGATTTTCGTGCTGGTATCATCGTTGCTCGGTCAAGGGGGCGAAACTAGCAAAGTTACTGTTACGGCCGTGGAAGGCGAAAGCTGGCTCAACCATCTCCATAGGACGTTTGACGAAACCAGCATGGGCAAGACGGGGCGTTTGGGGCCACCCGCAACTACACCTGGAGAGGTACCCGCGCACTGGCAGCTCGGGTTATCGCCCGGCTTCGCTACCCAAACCGTAGCGCTTCACGGTAGGGACCTCTACCGCCTGAATTGCCAGGGATGCCACGAGGAATCCGGTCTCGGCGCTCCCCCCGAAATCAACTCGGTAATCGACCCGGTCAGGGCGACGTCCGTCGCCATTATCATGGAGCGAAACAAAAAGATCGGTATGGACATGAGTCGCTCCGCGGCAGCGGAGCTTGCCAAGCAGTCCAGAACCTCCCTGCTGCAACGTCTCCACCACGGGGGCCAGGATATGCCGCCGCTTCCCTACTTAAGCGAAGCTGAAGTCCGGTCACTCTTCGCCTATCTGAGACAGCTTGCTGGCGTCTCCGGCGCAGAAAGGGAGCAAGTAGCCGTAATGGAATCGTCCTCCCACATTGGAGAGCAGATCGTTAAATCTACATGTCACGTCTGCCACGGCGCTGCGGGGCCCAACCCCAGCCCCCAGGAACTTTTGGAAGGGGCGATCCCGCCGCTTAATACTCTCACCACCCGGACGAGCTTACCCGAGTTCGTCGGAAAAGTGATCAGCGGTGCTTCTATCACAATGGGCACGCCGCCGCTGTCTTGCAGAGGCCGGATGCCAGTATTTGGCTATTTGAGCGAGGACGAAGCGGCGGATGTGTACCTGTACCTTATGCTCAACCCGCCGCACCAATAGAGAGGACTGTCCAATCGTATGCGCAGAAATACTTGCAAATTGTTTGCCTTGCTCTTGCTTGGATCGTTGGGTGCCGCCGCCCAGGTGATCGCCCCAGTAGAGCTAAAAGACCCGACCATGCGCAACCTGCAAGAGAAATACATGGACGATCTCAAAGCCGTGGGACAGGAAATTTTGACCATCGGCTTCACCTATCCCTTTTACCTCAGCCGCAAGCTCGATATTGATGAACAACAGCAGAAGACCGCCGACCAACATTCCATTCGATTCGATCACTTCAATGGGAAGACCGTGCTGGCCATCACGGGCAACTATTATGCCGCTTATTCCGCCGAAAAATTGAATGGCGAGCAGCGGGCACGGGAGACTTTCCTCAACTTGATCATGCCGATCTTAAAGGCGGCGGTGCCACGCTTTCAAAACAACAGGAGCGTCCAGGGCTATGCGCTAGAAATTTCACACCACGTCCTGGGTAAGGTCATGGATGTTTCAATGGAACGTCCTGAGAACCTTGTCGTGTTCCTGCCTCAGAATGCGGCGCTGAAGTTGCTTTCCGGAAAAGACGAGAGCGCGCGACAGGCCGCATTGCTTGAAGGACAAGTTCTTCTCAACGCCGCACCTATCACGATCTGGCTCAATGGCCAAGGCCCGCAATTAGCGCTGAATGAACCGCCAGGGGACGCGTCTATCAGGGCCGACGCGTCGCCAACCGCGGTAGGAGCGGAGATCGTTCCGACCGGGGACGGAATGGGTCAGCCAGGCACGACCGTTGGGCCTTCTGTTCCCAGGCCGCTAAAATCTAACGAACCCAGCGCTGCCACAGGACCGCCAAGGGATACTTCACCGGAAGCTCTGAATTCCCTCCAAGCTGCCAACACAGAAGTTCTCGCGACGATATTAAAGGAACTGGATCCGCAGGCTCATTTTGTGCCCTGCGCACCGCCTAGCTTCGTTTCGTTTCGCCAGGGAGTCTATCTCGAGCTGTCCATGACCACCGCGTTATCGACGTCGGCCAGCGGATCTCGCTACAAGTTGGCGGCCTTCGCCTTCGATGAGCATATCGCTCACCTGATTCGACCGGTGTTGGCTTATTTTAAAGAAGAACCAAAATTCGACGGGATCGGGTTGAGCACGACTATTCATATGCCAAGCAAAACTGCCGCGACTAACGCCTCCGAAGCCGTGGAATTCTTCTTTCCGTTTTCCGCGCTGCGCTGCTACGGGCGTTACGACTGCACGGGCCAGCAGCTCATTGACGCCGGCAGCGTGCTGATCAACGGCGAACGCGTCAGCCTTGATCTGCAGATAGCAGAAGCCACTCCCAATCGGTAACTTTACGGAGGCAAACGGACAGGATGGCACGGCCATTTTTGGCCAAGCAGCTCAAAATGGTTTCGTTTCGGCTCGGCTAGCTCTGATCGCGGTAATCGCAATCCTTCTCTGTGTTTGCACGCCGAAAATCTAGCGCGAAAGATTTTGGCTCATGCAGTTCATTTCGCGATCACCAAACTCGTCAACGATTCGTCAACAAAAATAGGCCCTTTTAGTTCGTTTTTCTCGGTTGTGAGAATCGGAAAAGCAACGGAACCAAAGGGTTGTAAGTGATTGAACGCTAAATTGACACGGTAGAGATTCCCCGTCGTGATCGGTCGGGAGAAGGCAATTAGCCAGATTACAAAATTTTGGGTTGTGACATAATCCGCATCTATGTTTGAGCGGTATAGTGAAAAGGCCCGGCGCACAATTTTTTTCGCTCGCTACGAAGCTAGCCGACTCGGGGGTAGCGAAATCGGAACCGAGCACATCCTGCTCGGTCTCTTTCGTGAGGACAAGGCGATCGTGCTTCGTTATCTATCTTCAATTCCGATTGGAGGTTTTGAAGAGATTCGAACCAAAATAGAGGCGATTAGCACTAGGAATCCGAAGTTGCCGACGAGTGCTGATCTCCCCCTCAGCAATGAATCCAAGCGGGTACTGGCCTACGCCGCTGAAGAGGCGGAACGCCTCGCCCACCCCCGCATCGGAAATAAGCATCTTCTGCTTGGGCTCCTGCGGGAAGAGCGAGGTTGCGCTGCTCAGTTACTCCGTCAGTATGGTGCTGAGGTGGCGACACTGCGCTTGGAAATGGCCAAATCCCCAAGTAAAGATGAAGACGTTGTGTACATTCATGGGAGTGGTTGGGACTCGCGGACATTGTAGTGCGCCGGCAGGATGGGCTAGTCTCCTTCGACCTCAAGCTGGCGGAAGAACCCGCACATTTTGAGCTGAAGCAAGGACACTGGACTAATGACACGTGCGCCATCTGCCAGTGGGAGTTCTCAGCGTCAGGCGCGCAGGATCGGACTACTGGCTACAGCAATGGGCGGGAGTGGCTGTGCTCTGAGTGTTACGAGAAATTCGTGGCTCCCCAGAACAAACCGGAGGCCTAAAATCTTCCGTCGGGTGCCTCATGTGTTCTCAAAAACTCGCCATCAATTCGCCATCAAAACTAGGGCATTTTCCGGGCGGTTTTCAGGTCGACAAATTGCGGAAAAGCTAGACAGGAAAGGGTTTTAGGTTGTTGACCTCAAAATTGACACGGTAGAGGTGGTACAATCTCGCGTCGTTATGATCTGCAAGACCCCCCTTCTTATTTTTGCTTGTTGCTCTGTACTTCTCTCATCCTCACTCGCAAAAGAGAGGGAAGAAGACGAAGCTATGGCGTTGTTAAACAAGGCTACAGAACAGACTGATGTATGGTCGAAGCAACATCCGCTGAGCCTGGACGCCGAAATCCGACTTCTGCAGATGAAGTCTGGCGAAATCGAAGCGGCCTACTCTATGGTATGGGCGTCTGAGAAACAGTGGCGCAGCGAATGGTCAGCGCGTGGATACTCGGAGATCTACTTGCGGGGCAATGGTGCGACATGGCATTTGAGAAATGTCAAAGACGAACCTGTTCGAATGA
>QIAP01000099.1 GCA_003225075.1 Acidobacteriota bacterium
TCATCCGCATTCGTGTGGCACTGACACTGGAAACCCATCTCCAGCAGAGGGCACTCGACAACATGCGAGCCGGAGGCAAGTACAAGGGTTCGGCAAATTTGCCGGAAGCTCAGCATATAGATGTGCGGCAAGAGATTACCCGCGCCGCGGGGGTTGGCGCTCGCAACGTTAGCAACGTAAAGACGATCGTCCAGGCCGCGCACCCAAGACTGATGGAAGCCTTGCGAGACGGAACGCTAACAATCAACCGTGCGGTCCCGTGGTGCAAACTGCCCAAGGTCCAGCAGCTAGAGCAGTTCACCCGCTACAGCTGGGAACGCGCGACCAACAAGGTGATCCGTCAGTTTACCCGGCTCAACGAGGACAAGAACAGCTTCAATCCCTTCACAGTCCTCGACGCCTTGCAGCAGCAGGAAGTGCGGCAACCCGGATCGGTAGTAGTGCGGGCCGGTCGGCTTCACCGAACGGTCATCCTCATAGGTCAGGATATGTTGGCTGGTCTGCATCCTCAATCTGCATCCTCAAGAGGAGTTGAAGCTGCCATGAAAAATCGCGATCCGCTCAAGCAGATTCTGTCTCAGACGCTTTCTCACTGGGATAAGGATGAAACCCGCCCGGCGGTTCGCCAAGCCTTTCGCAAGGCTATGCAGTGCCGTACAGCAACGTTGGGCGCCGAGGTCTACGCTTCGCAGAACCAGGAGAGGATCGTCTATCACCCCTGCAAGGGACCAGCTTGTTCAAGTTGTGGCTATCGGGCCACCGTACAATGGCAACGCGAGCGATGGGCAGCCCTGCCGGACGTGTCATACAAGGGGATCACGTTCACCATGCCGGATGTTCTTTGGCGGCTTTTTCGCGACAACCAGCCGTTGACTCCGGCTCTTTCAGCTTTGGCCGCCAAAACCCTACAGACATGGGTGAATGCAAGGTACGGTTTGCGTATCGGCATCATTGCCATTCTCCACACACACTTGCGCGCAGTGGCTGGACAAGGTCCCACCCTGGGCGCAATCCGTTCCGGGTATTACCTCCCTAAAAGGGGCTTACCGAAAGGTGGGTGCAGCGGAACCTGCGAGGCACAACGTAGCATGAGCGGAGGGCTGGCGCTCACTCTTCGATTGGACGTGATTCTGATCTCAAGATTTCCGCTTGTCAAGCTGTTCCCCCTTCTCTTCGGTGTAGCGAGCAGCCCACCCTCCCATGATCACTTACGTAACTTCGGTAACTTTGGTGAGCACCGTATTTGGCTGAGAATGTGCGCATGAAGGTTTGGGGCGCGCTTCTGATATCACTGGCGTTCGTCTGTCCGCGGGCAGTGGAGGCACAGCACTCGATTGCGAGGAAACTCGATGCAACAGAAAGGCACTTGGAAGACTTATATGCCGGGTACTGGCGTACTGAGTACCGGATTGCATTGGGTGACGAACATTTATCCTCCCGCCCCGTTCAGGAAAGCATTCGTGCGGTCATCAGCGATGAGAAGTTCCTACACGATTTGAAGTCGGCACACTTCCGGGATCCACTCCTAAGGCGTCGGCGCGCCCTCTTCCTTGAGGAGGCTACCTACACCAAGATCACAAATGACCCTAACCTAACCGCTATCGTTGAAGACATAACCCGGGAGGAAAACACGATGCGCTACAAGGTCGGCGCCCGCAAACTGACGCGCGCGGAGTTAACCAATGCTGTAGCTCACAGTCCCGACCGCCAGCATCGCCGCCAGGCCTGGGAGGCGCGGGCACAGATTACGGCGGCGAACGGTGAACGCATTCGCCAGGCTATGAAACTGAGGAACGAACTCGCTTCACACTATACCGACGAACTGTTTTCAACATTCATGCTGCGCAGGAAAGGTGTTGAAACGCAGAAGCTGTTTGAATGGTTTGAACAAATTCGCAGCCAAACCGAACCGGAATATCAAGGATTGCTGGAGCGGATGCGCCGCGAGCTTCACGTCGACAAAGTAGAGCCGTGGGACCTGGAGTTTTACTTTTCGGCACTAACCAATGATTTCGAACAAGAACGGTTCGTTCCGGAAGAAGGCTGGGCGAAAGTTAAGCAACTTGGTGGGAGACTGGGGTACGATCTGGACAAACTGCCAACAGAAATGCAAGTTGTGGATCTGAGCTTCGCCGGTGCCGCCTATCCAATTCTCTACGGCAAGGAGGTCAAAATCCTGGCAAACCGGTATTCCGGCATGTTTTTCTTCGATCGGCTGTTTCATGCTACCGGGCACGCCCTGCATTACAGCATGATGAACGAACCATCCTTCTTATTACGTGCCAATTATGCAGAGCCTTTCGACGAGGGGCTGGCGCAGGTCATGGCGCTGATGCTGTATCGCCCTGAGGTGGATAGAGAGCTTTTTGGTCTGACTCTGGAGCAAGCCCGTATTGTTGCTGAAACACACGAGCTGAAGGAGATGTTTGAGCTGCGAAATACAATGGCAGACTCCCTTTTTGAATTCGAAGCCTATGCCGAGCCGGATCAGGATCTTACCGCGTTATATAACCGGATCCACTCCAAGTACCTCGGCGCGGACATGCACGGTGCGGCCGTGTGGGCGTATAACCCTATGTACGGTTCCGATCCTATCTACCTGCAGAGCTACGTCGTCGGCGAAATGGTCGCCCGCCAGATATCGCACAAAGTAGACCAGAAATTCGGAACGCGCTGGAATAGAGAAGCTGGCACGTACCTTAGGGCCCGTTTCTACTCGCGTGGCGCGGAGCAGACACTGGACGGCATCATGCAGAACGGCACGGGAGAGCCGCTGACTTCGCGATACCTAGTCGAGCACTTGCACGCGGCGCGCTCGGCACAGGCTTCAGATTCAAGCCTTACCTCACGATAAAAGGCGCCACTTTCCTCTCCGAGACCCACGCAAAATCCGCGACCCAGATCTCCTGAAGAATCCGCGACCTAGCCACGCGGAATTTTTTCTAAACAGAAAAGCCCCGCAGGCATCGGGATTACCACGCACCCGAAAGGCAACCCCGGCTCTCTGAAGCCAAATCTGCCCGCGCACCCTCGCAAAATCCATGACCTCACCATGCAAAACTTGGGGTGCATACCGCGCCGCAGAGAAGCGTCAGCCGTCCCGCTCTACCCCTGCTACGCTTTCGGCTTTGAGAGGAGTCGAAACGAGTTTAGAAATGTAGAAAAATTCTCCGGCCGGGGCGCACCCTTCGGAGCAAAAGCGTGCAGCGAATATAGCCGGTGCCCGACGAAGTAGATGGCGAGTTCCCCGCTCGTATTCTGTCCGACAAAACGGATCCATTTCCCGGGATAACCTTCCACTGAGGTACGCTTCTCGTCTACCACGGACCCGCCAAGGCCGTTCATAATTAAATCACGCTCGCCGTTCACCGCGCTTTCCCAATCCGTGCTCGGCGAGTAATCTGCGTACGCCAGTCCGTAAGACTCTTCGAGAATGGTTCGAAACTGATGGCCGCTGATTTTGCGAGCGATGATGGCCTGCGCGAACTGGCCGAGCACGGTTAATTGATAACGGAAGTCGCCGTTCAGTACTTCAATATGTTAAGAAATGCTAAGTTTTCCTGAATTTCTGTAGGACGCGCGATCTAATGATCAACTCCCTGCGAGCTGAAAACGGGCAACTTGAGGGTTATGCGGACTCTATAAAAGAAACGGATCTTGCGGCGGCAACGCAGGCTGCTGCCTAAATTCGACCGGCTTACAGTCGTCACTGAGCTTTACGATTTCCTCGTACCTTCCCGCCACCAGCGATCGACAACGCCTTCCAAGGTCGGGGCCTGAACGGTGACCTCTGCTGTATAGGAACCCTTCAAGAAGTCATCTATGTATTTCTTCAAGACTTCGGTCCGTGCTGTTTGCGGTTCGTAGTTGAGATTCAGATTCACGATGTGCGACCCAATCAGATACAGCTTTGCACTGGGTATGTTGCGCCAAAAGGCCTGGCGCGGTCGCGTGGTTCCCCAATCCGCTTTCTCTTTCAGATAGCGGGCGCGATCGAATCGTTTGGGATTTTTCAAGAACAACCCACCCAGACTTCCGTCACTGCTTAGGAAGTAGTCGGCCACCTCTCCGCTGTACAGTGTGTCGTCGGTCATCAACACATCCGCCTTCACAGCAGTTTTGACCGGGAACGTGAACCCTGTGAGTATCGCGTGCCACTGCGTTATATGGGGCAAGAGGTAAACATCAGCGAACCAGGAGAAATAGCGGTTTCGTCTCATGTGTCCGTAGTACCTTCCCGAGCCAGGCGAATTTTACTTCGACTCCCACACGTCGCCGGTATGATTGCCTTTTATTCACCACGCATATCGCTGCAAAATTCGACGAGAAGGACCTTCAGACGAGTTAAGGTTTGCTAAGTTCCTGGAGTAATTCCCCGTCCCTGACCGGACTTGCAACCCAAGTCTCCATGTATGCCTCGCAAATCGATCACCAAATTAATTTCAACGCGAACTGAATCTGCCGCGACGGAGTCTGAGTTGAAGTAATGAGGCCGGCATTGGCAACTGGCTGTCCAGTTGAGTCAAATACGTTCCTGTTGTCGAGCGGTGGGGCGAAATTCGTGTGGTTCAGGATATTGAAAAACTCTGCCCGAAACTGGGCATTGAACCTATCCGAGATCCTCTTGATGTAATTGTTCTTAAAGAGAGAAAAGTCGAAGTTTAGTAGTCCTGGACCGATCAGGGTGTTGCGTCCGAGATTCCCCCGAAGGGTAATAGGATTAGGTACGGCGAAGCATTGCGTCTTAATGTAGTTCACGGGATTACCGGGATTCACTAGCGAATCACAACCTGGACCGGCAATCAAGTTCGGCACATCTATACTTGGGTCGGTGCTCCTCAGCCCTAACGCGTCGCCGCCTAACCCCGGAGTGAAAGGTGCACCAGAACTGGCTTCAAACACTCCTCCGACTTGCCATCCGCCGAGCGCCCAGGCTCCGATTCCAGAAGCCCACTTGGGCGGGCCGATCTCCCAGGTGTAGTTCACCTCCAAATTCTGGGCAATATTAAAATCTGAAAGTCCGCGATTAAGTCTGGGGTTGAACCACAACGGACTGGAGATCGAGTTGGAATACTCATCACCCACCAAGCTGCCGGATGAAGTATCAATCGACTTGCCCCAAGTGTAAGAGCCGTCCAAGTGGGAGCTACGACCGATCCTTTTTTTGATCTGTAATTCAAGTGCGTCATAGTATGAGTCGCCTATCCAGAATCCAGCGGTTATGCGGCCAGCATTAAGATTCAGCCGGGTCCCGCTACCCGCAGGCGATGGCCAGAGATAACCTTGTGCAGTGAGGGTTGGGAGAACAATGTCGACGTCTTCCACGCGAAAGGGTTGGTGTACTCCTCGTGAGCCCACATAGCCGATCATGGCACTCAAATCCTTGATTACTTCGCGCTGGATGGTTAGGTTCCACTGCATGACGTAATTCCTACGCGGATTCGGTTCAAAATACGCCTGACGAAGAGTATCGGGCGAGGTTGCGAGGAACGCGAAGGCTCCGCCGGGAAATGAACCGGTAGGCAGGTTGGTTGTGTTGCCAAGTTTGGAGTAGGGGGCAGAAAAGAGTTCGTTGAACTGAATAAGATAAGGTAAAGGTAAAACATCGAAGAACCCAAAACCAGCACTGATCGCGGTCTTCCCGCTGCTGAACGGATCCCAAGAGAACCCGATTCTGGGCTCAAAGTCACGCCGGGTGGGGTTAGAAAACAGCGGGTCTCCCAGGTGAGGAGTTGAGTCCGTGATACTGCGCAGAACAGTCAGTTTGCCCTGTACTTCTGTAGGCACAGTGGCCATTTCGTAGCGAAGACCAAGGTTAAGAGCTAGGTTCGGGCGCAAGCGCCAGTCGTCCTGTATATATGTTTCCACGATGGTCTGACGAAAGCCGCGTTCCGTAATCGTGGTGGGGATCGCCGCACTCAAAGAGAAAGGCACGTTGGTTAAGAAATCGGACAGCGAGTTGAAGGAGAAAACGCCACCGGGATCGGAGACCCCTAAGATGTTGTCTCGAATCCGCTCAACACCAAAGCCGAGCTTCAAAGAGTGTTTTGCCTTGGTTAGGGAGATGTCTTCGTAAGTCTGGATTGAGGTCCAATGAAAATGGAAGTTAGACCGCGCCCCTAACCCGCCAGTGAACCCGGTAAGTCCCGTGACACTGACCCCAGCGGCATTCTCGCCAGGCACGTGCACGTGGTTCAGGGTGAAGAACTGACGCCGCGAATCATATCCTGTCCGTTTGTTATTCAGTTCGTCGGGTTGCCTAACCGTCCCGACATCGAACATGTAAGTGCCATTGAGAGTGTCCTTTTCCGAAAAGTTGTGGTCAACTCTGGTGGTGAAATAGTTCTCTGGAGTGACCTGCTGGCCCGAAAAAGTAAAAATCCCAGTATCGCCAGACGCGAGGAAGGATCCATTGGGCACAGGGTAGAAAGCGTTCACGAATGCCAGGACATTGGGGTCGACCGTGATCTGCCCAGAGGAAAGATTGCCCGCACGCGCTGCTGCCGACGGCACGGTATCAACCTGCGTTAGGCCCAAGGATTGGCGTAATCCCTCGTAGTCACCGAACACGAATGTGCGGTCCTTTCGTATGGGGCCTCCGAGCGACA
>QIAP01000100.1 GCA_003225075.1 Acidobacteriota bacterium
AGAGGGTACTCTTTTTGAATCAACTACTTACGTAGAAAAATTATAAAAATTATATATGTAAAAATATAGGAGGTAGTGGTCTGCTGGGCCGTGCTGGCAAGGCACCGAGGCACTGCCCTTCGTTCATAGTTAAGACCCCCTTTCTTATCAATAGAATACAAGGAATTAAATCTCGGTTACATTGCGTTACATTTCAGGACTTTGGCATGGTGATTCCTTGAACGGGGCTAGCTGGGGCGAAAGTGCGCTAAACCCGTGCTAAACCAGTACTTCATTTGTTATCAATGACTTGACATTACGTTGTTTTGTCAGAGCGCGAGGGTGTGTCAATTTTTGACACGGTTACAAACGTAATTAGTGGTCGTGGGGCGGTCTCCGCTGAAGGTCCTTCGAAGGCAGGCAGTTTAGAACGTTGGACGTTTCCAGGCCGGCGCGGCGCGCCTGATCGATGCCGCAACGGATCAGATCCAATTCCCCCGTGCTGAAAGCCCCTATGTTGCGGATCGCGAAGAAACGACCTGGTACAAGATTCTCAATCCGGGATATTCGCAGAGACTAGGTCGTGAGGAATTGTTTGAACGTGACCGACACAAGGAACCTGTCCCCGGTTGGCATCGCTGCGCATTGGCCTGTGCAGAGTCGGAAGAGGTTAATGTCTAGACTCACCAAGCGAAGCCAGAAGGCAAAAACGGACGAACTTAAGGCGCTCAAAGGCTGGCAACAAATAGCGAAGTTCTTGGGACAGCCGGTTGCCACATCGCAGCGCTGGGCGAAATCGGGAATGCCAGTCGGCACGTCAAGGTCGCTACGTAACCGCTGTGCCGGCAGAATTGAACCGCTGGCTATCGCGGGGCTCCGCTGCTCGTGAACCTGTTCATATCGCAATCGTCACGCCTGATCTGTCTGCTGATCTCAAACGTGGTCTCTCATATGTGCGTCAGAAGCGACATTCCCAGAAAGTGAGATAAAGACGTTTGGGGTGTTTCTGGAAATAAGACAGACAAAGCTCGCTAATGTGCCATGAAGAACGGCTTGCGAAATCCTCATGAAGAGATTAGATGGAATCCAGCCGGATGAATTGAATCGCTGGCTATCGCAGGACTCCGCTGCAGGGGAACGTGTTCACATCGCAATTGTCACGCCTGATCTCTCTGCCGATCTCAAACGTGGTCTCTCATATGTGCGCCAGAAGTGACGGTCACAGAAGTGAATTAAAGACATTGAGTGTTTCGAGAAATCAGAAAGACCAAAGCTCGTTCTGTGATATAAACCCGCGATGTGAAGCGAAAGTCGGCAAAGAAAAGGAAGCTCAAGGTGATCGTGCGTCGCATCCCGCCCACCCAGCCTGCAGCCAGGGATGAAGGCCCTCGTTTGATCTCTTTAGATGGGTTAAGCCACGAAACGAAACCCACTCAGGACTACTATTTGACGCTAGCCGACAAACTTCTAAAGAATAAGAAAATCGATTAGTTGTTTGTTCGATGACGAACACAAAAATCCCCTTCTCGATTTCCAACCGAACAGTTCCTAGCGCATCTTAAAAAGGCCTCCTTGGTCTCTGTCACTTCCAAGGAACAGAGCCGCTATTGGCAGTACCCGGTATGGGGACGCAGCCCCGGGCGCAGCCCCAGGACTCCAATGGCGGTTTTTTAAGTTTTAGGTTAGTTCGATATCGAACACATGCCGTGTTACGACCGGAATCTAGTTCAACCCCGCAGCAGCAGTTAAATTGCTTCTTGTGGAAGTGAAATGGAAAACGGACAGGCTGCTCGTAACCGGAGTCATTCTTCTGGCGATTTCCATCCTGGGCTTTGCCTACATCTTTTGGGATACTTATCGTGCGACCATGAGATGAGAACAGGGATCCTGCCCCTGTTCCAAAACCGCGCTAAAACTCTTCTGCTAAGTTCCTGTCCTGCAATAACGGCTGATGCGGATTAGGGTCCTGGAGCGAATACCGGGTTTTGACTTTCCGTTTCTGCTTCTTGTCCTTCGTCCAGAACTCCACTTCGCCATCCGTGACCCCTAAAAGACGGCTCTGAGCAATGGCTGGACGGCGAGCGTACCGTGCCGCATATTGTAGGAAGTGGGTTTTCGACATTGCCTGTTGTAAGTAAATGATCCAGCGGGGGCGTTCGTACTCCGACTTGACTAGCCGCTTGAGGTCTTTATCGTTCCCATTTGACTTGAGTACGTGAGTCTTGAGCGCCTGGCGGAGGTACGTAATGACGGCATAGCGCCACATACGCATCAGAGCGTCTTTATTGAAGTCGAGCCGGGTAATCCAGCGGCCTTCTGTCTCTCGCAGGCCACCGGCGGAGAACAGAATGTGGAGATGGCAATTGAAATTGAGATATCCGCCGAAAGTGTGCGGCACCACCATGATTAGCAGGCGGACGCCATACTTTGTTTTCGCCCATTGCTCGATGACTGCGGCTCCCAGCACAGGCAAGTCGTGAAGCAGATGGCGGTTCTGTTTAAAGATGGGCCAGAGACTGCTAGGCATTGTAAAAACAAGGCCAGCATACGGAATATCCGGAAGAGCTGCCCATTGACGCTAAATCCCAAACCAAATTAATTCATGGAATGCACCTCGTTCTTGCCCGGCATTACATAGAAAACCTACGGGAAGAAGTAAAAAAGGAATGCGAGAGAAGGCCGAACAGGGTATTTTCCCTAGCCGTCCCCCCTTGGGATATCGAAATAATAAGGCTGAGCGGACAATCGAAATAAACCCCGACATTGCTTCGATTGTAAAACGGATTTTCGAGCTGTACGCCTCCGGGCAGTATTCGTTATCGGAGTTAAGGAGGGTTATTCGGGCAGAAACCGGAAAAACGCTTTCCAAAGCCCATCTGCACACAACGCTCATTAATCCGTTTTATACAGGAAATTTTGTCTGGGGCGGCAAATTGTATCGCGGAACACACCCCCGCATTTATCAGCCGGGATTTATACGAACGCGTGCAAAGCGTCCTGCGGAGCCACAATAAACCGAAATACGGTAAACAGGAGATTGCCTTCCGTGGGCTGTTAACCTGCGCTCGCGACAAATGCACAATTACCGCAGAGCGGAAAAAAGGAAAATACGTTTACTACCGCTGTACCGGGCATCGTGGAAAATGCGACACCCCACGTTTCCGGGAACAGGAAATGTCGCAGAAACTAGGAGAAATCCTCCAAAATATTCATATTCCCGATGCTGTGCTTACTGCACTGCAGGAGTCTTTGGATAGCCATCAAAAAGGGAATGCGTAATGAATCCGCTGCCCACCGGGTGGGGCTGGAGCAGCGACTCGCATCCGTCCGTAGGCGGATGGACCAGGGCTATCAGGACAAACAGGACGGAAAAATCCCGGAAGATTTTTGGGAACGCAAAATGTCAGAGTGGAGGGTAGAAGAGCAGCGCATTCAGAGTGCCATCAATGGCCTTCAACAGTCCTCCGCCGACTCGGTCTTGTCGGCAAAAAGGATTTTAGAACTCGCGAACAAGGCTTATTCTCTGTACCTTACGCAGAATCCTACGGAACAAGCGAAATTGCTCCGCATGGTACTTTTGAACTGCTCCATCGATGCGGCAAGTGCCTATCCCACTTACAGAAAGCCCTTCGACACGATCTTCCAGAGGGCAAAAAATGAAGAATGGTCGGGACGGGCAGATTTGAACTGCCGACCCCTCGCACCCCAAGCGAGTGCTCTACCAGGCTGAGCCACGTCCCGACACTGGTTCGAACCGGGAAGTTCGAACGGGGTTGACAGAGAAATTCTACCACGCGATGGAATCTCTGTTCTCGCCTGCTAACCGACCCTCATTCCAAACGAGAATTATTTGACAGCGTGAAGATTTAAGGTCAGACTGCGCCTGAAAAAGCAAAAGACGCTATGGCCAGATGCGACCATTGCGGTTCCACGATCATATTCGGGGGCAAGCGCGATGTTAACGGACGCTTCTGCAATAAAAAGTGTCAGGCACGCGGTGGATTGCTAGCGATCTCGCGTCAGCTTCCTGAAGCTACAGTTCAGGAGCAGGTCTGGAAAGCGCATCAGGGGCTTTGTCCGAAGTGCAGCGGCGCTGGACCCGTAGACGTACACGTCAGTCACAAAGTCTGGTCAGCCGTATTCCTCACATCATGGAGCAGCACGCCGCAGATTTCCTGCCGTAGCTGCGGCCTGAAGAGCCAACTGACCGGAACAGCTTTTAGTGCGATCTTGGGCTGGTGGGGAATTCCTTGGGGCCTTGTGCTGACGCCGATCCAGATCGGGCGAAACCTATTCGGAGTCGCCCGCCAGATCCATCGAAGCCCTCTGCGCAATTTGAAAACATAGTGCGCATGAACCTTGCCGCCGAAGCACTGCGCCCTCAGCAGGCGGAGACCGCTGCCAGCGGCAAGACTTCGTAGCGAAGTGCCCTCGATACCTAAACTAGCGACGTTTGCGCTTTGAGTGAGGTCGCGGAGTTTCTTCCAGCAACGCGAACTGGATTTTCTTCTCCACCGCATCGATACGGTCCACGATCACACGCACCCATTGACCAAGACTGTAGGTCTTACGCGAGCGCTGTCCTATAATTTGCCGGGTATTCTCATGATAAATGTAGCGGTCGTCAGTAAGAGTGCTGAGCGGCACCAGACCTTCGACGAAGAGATCGGTGAGTTCGACAAATAATCCAAATTTTGTGACGCTGACAATCAGGCCATCAAAATCTTCTCCCACGCGATCCTGCATGAATTTGACTTTTTTCCATTCCATCAGCGCGCGCTCGGCCTCGTCGGCTCGACGCTCAGCCATGCTCGATTCCTCTGCGATATCATGCAACTCTTCCAGCGAGATCGGACCGCCTGCCGGTTCGAGCGATTCACGATGGGCAGCGTGATCGCGCCGTTTGGACCAAGGTGACGGAGGCGCCATGGCGGCCTCCGGCCCAGTTTTTTTCCTGCGATCGCTTGCGGCGCGCCCCTCACGGTTAGTGGCCAGGGGAAAGCGCCCTAGCGGAACTTCTCCGTCCCAACCTTCAGGCGATTCGCGCAACACTTCTTTCAGGATGCGGTGCACGATCAGATCGGGATAGCGGCGTATGGGAGAAGTGAAATGTGTGTAGCTGGCGGCGGCCAGCGCGAAGTGGCCGAGATTCTCTTCCGAGTAACGTGCCTGCTTTAATGACCGCAGCATCAGGTAGCTCAGGATGCGTTCTTCCGGCTTGCCGGCAATTTTCTCCGTCAGCTTTTGATACATGCGAGGAGTGATGTGAACCTCTTTCGGAATCTCAATCGTGCGAGCCTGCTTGCCGGTCCCATAGCTGGCGCGGCGGTCGGCTTTCGGCTGAATGCGCTGGATCGGCAATGAGCCCACTCCCAGCGAATAACCGAACCTCGCCGCAATGATTTCAAAATCGTAAACTCGCTTGGGATCGGGTTTCTCGTGGACACGGTAGAGCGAAGCGATGCGCTTGTTCTCCAAATATTGAGCGACGCACTCGTTGGCCGAGAGCATGAATTCTTCAATGATGCGGTTGGCGATATTGCGCTCGGAGCGGGTGATGCTCTTCATTAACCCAAATTCGTCGAATTCGATGACGGGCTCGGGGAGATCGAAGTCAATGGAGCCGCGACGCTCCCGCTTGCGGTTGAGGATCATCGCCAACTCACGCATAGTCTCGAACAAATCTACAAGTGAGGCATAGCGTTTCCGCAGTCCGGCATCGCCTTCGAGGATGGCTTTTACGTCGGTGTAAGTCATGCGCTCGGCAGAACGGATGACGCCTTCATTCAGTTCATAGCCAATGATTTCTCCCTGGTGGTCGATTTCCATTACACAGGACAGCACCAGGCGATCCAGATGTGGGCGCAGGCTGCAGGCATCGGTAGAAAGCTCGAGCGGCAACATGGGTACGGCACGATCGGGAAAATAGACACTGGTTCCACGCAGGCGCCCTTCCTGGTCGAGCCCAGAATCAGGAGTCACATAGTGGGCCACGTCGGCGATGTGTACCTGGAGTTCAAAGTTGCCATTCTCGAGACGGCGGACGGTGACGGCGTCATCGAAATCGCGCGCCGTCTCTCCATCAATAGTGACGATAGACAACGTGCGAACATCGACACCGAAATCATCTTCATAGCCAAGGATTTCAACCACGCGCCCGCGCGGGTTCTGCGTGGCCGTAGGCCAATCTGTGATCTCTACGTCGACTACCACGTTTTCCAGGTCATCCCAGGCAGTGCGGCGGGCGGCCTCGTCGCCGAGAACCCGGTGGACCGACTTTTTGCCTTTTCGCGATTTACCGTCGGCGGCTGTTTCTTCGGCAGCTTTTTTTCCCGGAAACTCCATCCCTGGCAGGATCTCGATCTCGTTGGAGATTTTTTCGTCCATCGGCGTGACGTAATTGCGCCGATTGCCGTAATGGAACGTGCCCACAACCGTGGTCTGGGCTCGAACCACTGGGCGAATAATGCGGCCTTCGGCGCGTCCATCAGGACGGATAGCGCCAATCTCAACCAGCACGCGGTCGCCGTGCATGGCTGAGCCAATGGAGTGGGGTGGAATAAAAATGTCCCCGGCGAGGCGGGCCTTCAGACGTTCGTCGAGCGAACTGGCGTCCGGAATGACGAAGCCAAACCCATCACGATGCATGCTAAGTCGCCCGACGAGTACATTCTTGCCGGTAGCGGCCCCAGGTATCGCGTAGCGATCCGAATCGACCTGGACTAACTGTTTGCTGGCCACAAGACGCTTGAGTCGTTCGTTGAGTTCACGGCGACCCTCGCCGTACAGACCCAGTTCGCGCACCAATTGTTTGTATCCGGCGGTGTGCTTGGGTTGGCGTTCGATCTTCTTCAGAATGGCGGCCTCGGAAATTGTGGGGGAGGACATGGTTAGAACCAGTTGGCCGCAGGAAGAAGATTTATCGCGCAGCCGGCGTGAAGTATCTTTCTTCTAGAATCTTCCGATGGTGTACCGCGTGGCCAGCTATGATGTAGGGGAGGGCCCTCACGGTTACCTGGTTTTTATTGGCAACACCGCTGCGAGTCCATGCCTCTCCATTCAGGTTGCGAAATAGCGATATGGTGGCATTGCGAACACAAGTAAAATCCTGAACCAGGTCGGACAAACGGCACTGCTCAAACGGCCCATAGCGGACGTAATCGTCTTGCTCATATCCCTCGATGGGCGTCTTGTCGTTGCGCGAGATACGTAGCGCGCGATAAGAGAAAACGCGTTCGGTATCATTAAGATGACCGAGAACTTGTTTCACGCTCCATTTTTCTGCTGCATAACGGAGCTCTCCGTCTTTCTCGGTACGACCTGAAAAAAACTTTGGGAAGTCCTGAAGTTGCTTTTCCAGGATCTCGATAATGTCAGTTCCCCTAATCAGAGAGATGTACTTATCGTAGTAAGGTGCGTATTCCGTCGCTTCGGGCCTGGAAAGTAGAAGGGTATTTGCATTCATGAGCATGATCCTGTCTAAAACATGAAACCTTTAAACATATTACCGCGAATACGAGGGATGACAGCCGTGCCTCTGGGCGGCGTAGTCTAAGGCGAAGCACCTAACACGAAAGGCACCGTCCGCTTGAGCAATAAAAGCCTGATTTCCACAACACCAATCGGCCAATGGGGGAGTAAAATGCCTCTGGTCCCCAAAAAGCGGATCTGACCCTGAATCCAAACGAGGAAAGGATTTTTGCATCATGTGGAAGCCCACGAATCAGCCCACGACCCCGTCCCGTCCCGGCATGCCCGAGCCGGACCGTCCTGCCATGACTACACCTACGCAGCCTGCGATGGGGGAACCCTCCGGCGCGACGCCGCGCCCGGTAACCACGAGCAGCAGCACGGCGGACCAGGCGACGATTGGCAAATCGCTGGTGATCAAGGGCGAGGTGACCGGTTCGGAGTCCCTCTACATTGACGGCCGGGTGGAAGGGTCCATTAACCTGGCGGGCAACCGAGTGACGGTCGGCCGCAATGGGATTGTGTCAGCCAACATCAATGCCCGCGAAATCGTCGTGCTCGGCAAGGTGCGAGGGAATTTGACCGCCAGCGACCGCGTGGATATCCGCAGCGATGGCTCGCTCACCGGCGATGTCGTAGCTGCGCGCATCAGCATCGAAGACGGCGCGTTCTTTAAGGGCGGCATCGACATTCGCAAGGGCGGCCAGAAAGCCAACGGCGAGGAAGTTAAGAGCACTGCTTCACCGTCCACTGAGCCGGCTGTTGCCACCGCTGCCCGCGCTTAGTCCGGCGCCGGGTCGGGTAACAGATCGCAGGACCACAGATCAATGACGACGGGCGCTCTCGCAATGGCGAGGGGCCCGTTTTTTTGATGTGATCGGAACCTATAGCCTCTGTCCTGGTTACGGCTGGTTTCCGGAACTCATGGTCTCTTCGGCTTGGCGTTCCGCTACCCGCGGATAGGCTGTCGGCTTGCGGCGCCGCAAGTCGCGCGGCAGCTCGGAACGCAACAGCGACAGACCCGCAGCGACAGCTGCCCCCCAGGTAACAGAGACTAACGCCAACGAGAGAAGATCGCGGGAGCGGCTACCGTCCAGGGAAATAGTCTTTGCCACTTCATAACTCAGCACTCCCGCAATAACCGCGGTGCCAGCGGCTTTCGCCAATTCGCGCCATGGCAGGCTGCCGAAACGAACGAGTCTTCTGCGGTGGAGAAGGATGGCAAGCGACACAGTGTTAACCACGACTCCGATATCCGATGCAATAGCAAGGCCAGTTACAGAAAAGGTATGAAAAAGAGTGGAATAGATGGGCAGCGATGCAATCGTGATGATGCTGCACGCGATCATCGGCGTTAGCGTGTCGCTGGCGGCATAGAAGGCGCGGGCATAAAGTCCCTGCGCGGACCAGAACGCCAGCGAGAGCGAAAACCAAAAAAAGTAAACGGCAGTTTGCTGCGAATCGTAGAAAAGGAAATGGCCGCGCCGGTAAACCAGGTCAATGATCGGCAGTGCGGCGGCCATCATCCAGGCACTGGAGAGAAATGAGACGGCAGCAACCCGGTAGACTGACGCGTTCACCGTAGTGTCGAATTCCTGTATGCGCTTCTCGCCGAACAAACGCGCAAAAAAGGGAAGGGAAGCCTGACCAGTAGCTTGCCCGAGGACTGCGATGGGAACTGCAAACAGCCGTTTGGCATAGTTTAAGCGGGCGATATCGCCCACCCCGTTGGAGGCGAAGTAGCGCAGAATCCAGTCGTCAGCTGTGATCAGGGACACACCCACCATCAGTGGAATTGATAAGCGGACCCACTCGCGGAAACTGGGATTGCGCACGTCGAACGAGGGCCGGTAACCGATCCCGACACGGGCGGCACCGATCGCGTTCACCAGAAAAGGTCCGACGAAGCTGCCGAGGAGAGCGCCGTAGGCGAGCGAGGCAATGCCGAGATGCTTCCCCATCACCATACCGCCGAGAATAATGAAAACGTTGTAGATCAGCGGTCCAAAGGCGGGAAACAGAAACAAGCGGTGGGAAAGCAGCACGGCAGAGATAACTCCGCCAACATAAAAGAAAATCTGTGCCGGCAGCAGGATGCGAGTGAGATGGACGCACAGTTGTAATTGTTGCGGAGTGAACCCGTGGAACATCCAACGTTCAAATTGGGGAGTGAATATCTCTGCCAGGCAGGTGCCGATCAACAGCACCGTGGTCATTACCGTAATGATGATGGAAAAAGTTTTCCGCGCCTCTTCCTCGCGCTTCTGGGCTAAGAAGCGGGTGTAGATGGAAACAAAGGTGATGGAAGCGGTGCCTCCAGCGACAATATAATTCAGCCAGTCAGGCAGGGTGAAGGCGGCGACGTAAGCATCGGTCTGCGCGCCGGCGCCGAATGCGTAGGCAATGTAGGCTTCGCGAATATAGCCGATGACGCGGGACATCATGATGGCGGTCATCAGCAGGACGGTAGCCGAGAAGGCGCTATGCTGATGCGAGGGATGGAAGAAGCGAAGGAGCCGGGCAGTAGAGCTCGTCTGAGTAGGTCCAGATGCGCCGGGAGATTTCGTCATTGATGGGGCGATTTTACACGCAAGAGGTAGGTTCTCTCGCGCCAGCGGACGCGGATGGAAGTATCAAACCGTGCACCCATGTTGGTTGTGCAAGTTAAGCGTTTAAGGCTCCCTTAATCTTCTTCCAGGTTGCTTCCAGCGTCTCCGGCAAAACTCGCGTTTCTCCCACGACGGAAACAAAATTCGAATCTGCTACCCATCTTGGCAGGGCGTGCATGTGAATGTGTCCGGCGACGCCGGCCCCAGCTGCTTTGCCAATATTCATGCCAAGATTTAGACCATCAGGATGGTAAAGATCGCGCAGAATCGCTTCCATCCTCTGGCAGAGATTCACCAGTTCGTGCGCCGCTTCGACGCTTAGTTTGTGAAGTTCGTCAAGGTGATCATAGGGGACGATCATGACGTGCCCCGGGGTGTAAGGATACGTATTGAGAATGACGTAGCAATGCTGACCGCGGTGTACGATACGAGCGTTTTCATCGTCACCGAGGTGCGGCGCATCACAGAAAATGCAGCCGCTGGTTTTTTCCGCGCCGGTAACGTAAGCGTACCGCCACGGGGTCCATAGGTAGTCCATGGCGGGCAGGGTAGCAGATGAGGGCTGGTTCGGAAACTCACACCAGAGAGGATTGTCGTTAGCACATGATATGTCCGGTTGTGATAGCACGTGATCTGTCCGCTTTTCTGGCGGTGAGGGTAAGAGAACATGGCAGGCATGTTCTCTTACCCGAAG
>QIAP01000101.1 GCA_003225075.1 Acidobacteriota bacterium
CCTGTTTCTTCCTCTGTGTCTTCGGCCTTCCCCACCAGGGGTGTGGGTCGGCTTCCCGCTTAAACCCGCGATCACGACTTTTCACGGAGCGTTTTTTCGGGGCTGCAGACATTTCTTTATGTTCAGGCCTCTGAGTTTGCTCACCTCCCAGGTCGTTCCTACCGCTGCGCATACTGCGCAGGGCAGCCGAGGTTTCTACATCCGGGCATATCGTGCTTCGTTGCCTCTGCCCGCACCGGATATGCTAGCCGTCCGAACCCAGGCAATTGACGGCGCCGGGACTTTCACCCAGCCAGACTCGCAGCCTTGTCGGCTGCTCCCCCCTGTCAACGCTTCGACGTCACCCTTGCAGGTGACTCCGCATGACTCGGGGTCGGTATGGGTCGCTACGCTTTTACCGTATGACTTTTTCATTCACTACACCTCGCCGGTTTAACCGGCGCACAGGAGAATCACCATGTTATTTGTGAAATATCTTCTGATGACAAGCGGCATCGGAATGATCTTGGCAGCCGTTGGAATCCTGAGCTATGACGTTTACCTGGAACTTCGCTATCGCAGGGCGATGGCCACAGCCGGACCTGATCAGAGCCTTCCGATTGCGCAAATGCGGTGGCGGACGTCGCTGGCACTGGCAATGCTCGCTTGGGCCCCGCTGCTATTGGCGTTAAGCATCGTGGTCGTGCCCAGCGGCATGGCTGGAGTTCGTGTGAGCCAAACTAAAGGTACGCTCGCTGGCACGCTCTATCCCGGGGTCCACTTCGTGGCGCCACTGGAAAGTGTGGCTCTTTTCGACACACGCGATCAATTGTTCACCACAGGAGAAGTGGAACAGTTAAGACCGATTTCAACCAGCGGTACGAAGCCACAACCACTTAACGTTCAAGCCAGGGAGGGACTCGTGGTTGGGCTCGCTATCACGGTTCGCTACCGGCTTGATCCCAAGCGTCTGGACTATATTCAAAACAACCTGCCACAACCTGTGGAGAAGGAAATTGTGCCCGCCGTAGTGGCCAGCGCATGGCGAGAGCTAGTTCCTAACTACACCGTGAGAGATGTATTTGCCGCCAAACGCGAGGAAGTCCGCAAACGTGCCGCCGATACGATCACCCAGAAGCTTGCAGCGGATGGAATCGTTGTAAAGGAAGTGATGTTGCGCGACATCCAGTTGCCGCCTGAGTACGCTAAGGGATTAGAGACTCTGTTGCTCAAAGAACAGGAGAACGATCGCATGGGCGTCGAAACAGATATCCATCAAAAGCAAGTGCGGATTTCGGAACTGGACGCAGAAGCAACAAAGGTGCAGGAAGTGAAGCAGGCCGAGGGCCAAGCCCAGGTACGGGTGCTGCAAGCCAAGGGCGAAGCGGACGCCATGAAATACATGCTACCGCTAAAGGAAAAACAAATTCAACAGAGCCGTTTGGAAGCAGAAGCCCGCAAGGAATCCACCATCAAGAATGCGGAAGCCGCTGCCCAAGCGAAGGTGATTGACAGCAAAGCGGAGATGGAGCGCCGCAACCTGCTGGCCGACGCCGAAGGAAACAGGATACGCGTCACGGCTGCCGCTGATGCCGAGCGGATGAAGAGCGAAGCCGCAGTCCTGAAACAAAATCCGTTGTTGATCAATAAAATTGTAGCCGAGCGCCTCTCCGACAAGCTTCAGATCATGATGGTCCCAGCAGACGGAAAATTCTTCTTTGCCAATGACGTGCTTCGCAGCATGAGCATGGCAAACCGCACCAGTCAGGCGGAGACAGCAGAAGACCCGCCACAAAAGTGATCGCCACAAATCCGAGCGCCCCGCACGGAGGGAAACGGCAGGCCAATGGAATGACTCTAACCAGTACAGACGAGACGCTCAGAGCCACGGAGAAAGCGGTTTATAATTTGCGGATTCCCGAAATGTGCAAACCGCCACGAACTGTGCGCATGCCGTGCCGATGCCTCCTGTTATTTTCCCTCCTGTGTTACTCATTGAAACCGCTGTGGGCTGTTGGCTGGGATGCTCCCGAACAGCAACTAGCACGTAAGATTTCGGTTATCACCGGGCCGGGTACGATTTCAATTGGGGTCGTCAACCGCTCGTCAATCAGCAGAAAGGACAGCGAAGAAATAACGCGTGGGTTGCAAGTTCAACTCGGCGCTGTCGGCGTGCACTCTGTTAACGCGGAACAGGCGGCCGCCAACGTGCAAGTCTCTCTTTCCGAAAATTTTCAGAGCTATATTTGGGTTGCCGAAATTCATCAGGGCCCAAGTGAATCGTCGGTGGTGATGATTTCATTTCCGCGCCCCGCCGGCGCTACCCTCAGCAGCGAATCACCGGCGCTTACTATCAGCAAGGCTCTGCTTTGGTCACAGGACGAACGCATCCTCGACGTGGTCTCACTTGATGTAAATGGAAATCCGCTTCATCTAATAGTGCTGACCCCCGACCAACTCGGAATCTATCGGTTCCAGGATGGCCGTTGGCAACAGGATCAATCGTTGCCGATAAGCCGCGCTCACTCCTGGCCGCGGGACCTGCGTGGCCGGCTGATACTGAGCAAAGACCATCTGTTCGATATCCATCTGCCAGGCACTTTTTGCCAAAGCACAGCAGTCACTCCGCTGAGCATCGCCTGCCACGACAGTGATGATCCCTGGCCACTGGGCAATGAACCGGTAGCGCTCCGCGCTTTTTTCGCACCTCGCCGAAATTTCTTCACCGGTGCGCTCGTGCCCGGTGTTGGCAAACAGACAATCGCACCTTCTTTCTATTCGGCCGCAGCGCTTCCCCGAGAAAAGTACGTACTCTGGCTCTTCGCAACGACAGGCGGACAAATTCACGCGTTGGACGGTATTACCGATCAGACTGTTGCGAAGTCGGGATGGGGCAGCGATATCGCCAGCGTCAGGACGAATTGCGGTTCAGGCTGGCAAGTTTTGGCAACTCGTAGCGGAGATGTATCTCCTGACGCGATACGCGCCTTCGAATTTCCCGATCGGGAACCAGTGCCTGCGAGTCAACCGGTGGAGTTGGACGGAAATGTCACAGCCTTGTGGACCGAACCAAGTGGTAGCACTGCCATCGCAGTTACCCGTAATTCAGAAAATGGGAGATATGAAGCATACCGCCTGGCAATCGCTTGTGGTCGCTAGCCTGCTGATTGCAGCATCGAGCAGCGCGGACACTCGTCCCCAGTATGGCGGCACCCTGCGAATTTCCACTCGGATCGCGCCCGCCACTCTGGATCCTGCAACCAGCACGCGCTCCGACCCGGTCACTGGGCAGAATCTCACTCACCTGATTTTCGACACGCTGGTCACGGTTGATAACGGGGGCAAGATCCAGCCAGCACTCTCGACATCTTGGCAGGCTGAGGCAGGCGATCAACGCTGGCAATTCTGGCTGCGCCGGGATGTAAAGTTTCATGACGGCTCGCCGCTGACCAGCGATGCCGTGGCGGCATCTCTACGAGCGGTAAACCGGACTTGGAATGTTTCCCCGAACCGGGATTCGGTGATTATCGAATTAGATGCGCCAACGCAAGACCTGCCGGGACGGCTCGCACTCCCACAGAACGCTATTGCAAGGCGGAGCCCGGGTGTAAAGATTGTCGGCACCGGACCTTTCCAGATCTCAGACTGGCAGCCAGGAAAAACCCTCATATTATCGGCCAACGAAGCATATTGGAACGGAAGACCGTTCATTGACTCCATCGAGATCGAAATGGGCAAGGACTTCCGCGAGCAGATGATTGCGCTAGAACTGGGAAAAGCTGATTTGATTGAGGTCGCCCCAGAGCAGGCTCGGCGCACGGTAATCGATGGCCGCCGCATCGTGTTGTCCGCGCCAGTCCAGTTGATGGCGCTGGTCTTCGCCGGCGACCGTCAGTCTCCAGCCGATGGGAAACTTCGCCAGGTGCTCTCACTCAGCATTGAGCGTACTGCCATACGGAATGTTCTGCTGCAAGGGAATGGCGATCCAGCCGGAGGCGTTATGCCCAATTGGATAAGCGGCTACGAGTTTGTGTTTCCTAGCGTTAGCAACGTGCGACGTGCGCAGGAAATACGCAGCGAAGTGCCACGCGCACCCGCATGGCGCCTGGGATATGACTTAAATGATCCATTGGCAAAACTAATAGCGGAACGCATTGCCCTGAACGCTCGGGATGCGGGAATCACTCTTCAGCCCTCAGTTTCCGGCGCCACGGACGTTCGACTGGTGCGTATTTCTGTGGCCTCTGCCGATCCTCGCGTGATGCTTACCAATGTTGCTGCTACTCTTGGACTGCCACAGCCGAAATTCAGCGGCAATTCTGTGGAAGAGTTGTACCAGGCAGAAAGCAAAATGTTGGAGACGCAGAGACTGATCCCGTTGTTTCACTTGCCGTTAGCTTACGCCCTCCGTCCATCAGTAAGAGGTTGGAGTCAAGACCGCGACGGAACCTTGCACCTGCAGGATGTGTGGGTAGGTACAGAGAAGCCATGAGTTTCCGCCGAAAACTTTTGGCCGTCTTCGCGCTGGCCGTCATCGTTTCGGTAGTGGCGGTGGCCTGGATGGCGTCTGTCGTCAGCAGCCGTGCCTTTGCCCAAGTGAACGAGGAGCGCACCGCCGCACTGGTCGCACAATTTCGCCGTGAATTCAATCGCCAAGGTGAAGATGTGTTACGACGAGTGCAAGCCCTGGCGGCCGGCGAACCGGCCATCCGCATGGGCCTGGCACTCAGTCACGGTTCTCCGGATTACGCGGCGCACATTAGCGAGGCGAAATCCGCTGCAGAGAGCCAGGAACTGGATTTCGTAGAATTTCTGGATAACCAAGCGACGATTATCTCTTCAGCTCAGTGGAGCGCAAAATTTGGCTACAAGGAAGCTTCTGTTTCTAATCTCGCGCAAGCGGTTTCCCACGATGCTTTCTTGAAGCAGGAAGAACTTCCGGATGGTAGAGTTCTGGGCCTGTTTGCGGTTCGTACCGTCAATGTAGGCGACAAATTACTGTATGTCATCGGTGGCCGCCAAGTGGATAAACGCTTTCTTGCGAATTTGGAACTGCCGGCGGGAATGCGCGTGATGCTATACCAGAATATTGGAGGCGACTTATCCTCTCAATTTCTGTCAGACCCATCTGGCAGGGTGCAGCAGATTAATAAGCTGGCGCCTTTGATTCACAAAGTTCAGCAGCACGGGCAGGAGACTTCGGATATCGTCCGCTGGTCGCCGGATGCAGCTGACGATGAGATGGTCCACGCTATTCCACTCAAGGGCCAAGAAGGCCAGTTGCTCGGAGTTTTGCTAGCGGGAAATTCCCGGCGCACTTATGTGGAACTGAATCGACGCGTTCGCGCCGCAGCACTGATGGTTGGAGGAGCGGGCATTCTGCTTGCCATCCTGCTCAGCGGATGGGCAGCTGCACGCATCACCCGACCTGTCGAGGTACTAGCAGCAGCAGCTCGAGATGTTGCAGGTGGAAACTGGAACACGCAAGTCGAAGTAAACTCGGCGGACGAGCTTGGAGAATTGGCGGAATCCTTCAACCGGATGACGCGTGAACTCCTGCGACAGCGGGACCAACTGCTGCAGACGGAGCGCGTGGCGGCCTGGCGCGAGCTGGCGCGACGCCTGGCGCATGAACTCAAGAACCCGCTCTTCCCGCTGCAACTCACAGTTGAGAACCTCATCCGCGCTCGACAGCAGAGCCGGGAACAGTTCGAAGAGATTTTTCTGGAGAGTTCCTCAACTCTTCTTGCCGAGATTGCAAACTTGAAGGCGATCATCTCGCGTTTCAGCGATTTCTCAAGGATGCCACATCCCCAATTGCAGCGAGTCCAATTGAATGAGATCGTGCAAGGAGTGGGGAGGCTGTTCCAGGCGCAACTCCAGGCGTTCAACCCACCGGCTATTAAGTGCGAATTCGAACTGGACGAGCAGTTGGAACCAATTGCCGCCGATGCAGAATTGCTGCATCGCGCGATTTCAAACCTGCTATTAAACGCAATGGATGCCATGCCCCAAGGTGGTACAGTCCGTCTTCGTACCTGG
>QIAP01000102.1 GCA_003225075.1 Acidobacteriota bacterium
ACGAGAATACCCTGGCTGCCATCCTCGTACCCAATGCGCAGAAACGCCACGCCGGAACGCGTATTTGCCGGGTCGCCAATGTTATCGACAAAACCCGGAGGCAACGAGCCCGGAGCTACGTCAAATTTCAGGAGCCCGAATACGGTGAAATGGCCGCTTGCCGTTCCGGAAGGGCCAGATGTGGCCCACACGCCGCCTCCGGTCACCGGAGCTCCAGCGACGGTGAAGGTACCATGTCCGCTAATCTGGAGTGTAGTGAGGTCTACCGCCGAGGCGAAGTCCGACCCGCCGGCATTAATAGTGGGAACGCCATTCGGGAGGGTCAGGCTTATCGTATCCCAGCGAATTCTTGGAGAGGCCCCGGCCGCAGTGGGAGTCATGTTGCCAGAAAGGAGAAGCAAGATCAACGCCACGGCGAACAGCATTACAAACCCGAGTCTTGATTTCACAACACACCTCCTTTTTCTAGAAGTTTTAGTCTTGGTTGAGGCGACAGTCCGGAGCGAGCGCCGTCGCTCTTAAATTGCGTGGAATTGATCTCTGGACCAATTGCTCCACCACCCTTTTCTTGGGACTCGATCCCCAAGTCCGCGTTTTTCGATTGGGTTCGTTTCTGCGGAGATGGGCCCTTCGCCTCAGGGGGTGTGCAGCAATTCCGAGCGGTGGGAAGTTGCACTTCGGAGAAGCGAAATCGCGCGAATTGTGCTCTCCAATGGGAAGTGTGTCAAGAGGAAATCGCTTGAGACGAAACAACACTGCACTGTATGCAGGGTCTTGCACACATTGCAAATTTCTTGTGCCCTCTGCAGCTTTTTGCGATGCCTGAGACTGGAGGTACTATCTAATCCGAATGTCACGCTGCGTTTTTTGAGTCGAAGCATAGAGAAGCACTTCGACTCTACTGGGAAACACCTAGCTTATTGAAAATGCGGTACAGATAATTTTTCACGGTGTTCTCGCTTATTTTGAGTTCACGGGCGATCGCGCTATTGGTGCGGCCTTCGACGAGGCAGCGAACTACCTGCTCTTCCCGTTTGCTAAGCAGTTTCGCACCCTTCTTCTAGAAGCTTTGATGGGCGAGCCGACCACCCCGCCTGAGGCGAAACCGCGATGTGAACCCCGATGCTTACCGCTATTACCAGCTCGGCCGCTTCTACTGGAGCAAGCGCACGCGCGCGGACACCTACCAGGCGCTGGAATACTTCCAACGTGCCACCCAAATAGATCCCAAGTTCGCGACCGCTTATGCAGGCCTTGCAGACACTTACATGGTTTTGGGCGGCGGCTACATGACACCTAAGGAGGCCTACGCCAAAGGTCGAGAAGCGGCTATTAAGGCCCTGCAGCTGGACAGCACGCTGGCGGAAGCATTCGCGTCGCTTGGGTACCAGAGATTTATCGACGAGTGGGACTGGGCAGGGGCGGATCAGGCGTTTCAACAATCCATCGCTCTGAATCCTAACTACGCGACCGCCCACCATTGGTACGCCCTATATTTGGCCGCCATGCGTCGACCCGATGAAGCGATCAGAGAAATCCGCCGCGCGCTTGAACTCGACCCGTTGTCACTTGCTATCAATCAGAATGCGGGTTTCGTGTATTTACAAGCGAACCGGTACGATGAAGCCTTCCAGCAATTACGCAAGGCACTCGAAATTAACCCGGACAGCGAGGTTGCCCATGGTTATCTCGCGCTAGGATACAAATGGAAGGGTGAATACCCACAGGCTCTGGAAGAATTTGAGGCGGCGCGGAAGGTAAGCGGCAACAATGACGCGTACCGGGTTGGTGTAGCTGAGATCGAGGCGTTGATGGGAGAGAAAGCCCCGGCGCGGAGTACGATTCATCATCTCATTGCCAACCGAACGAAAGAGCCGTTTGGGGCCTGTTCGGTCGCCCTTATTTATTCCGCACTCAAGGATAAAAACGAAGCCTTCCAATGGCTTCAACAGGCCATCGAAGACCGTTCCTGTTCTGCTACCGAAATAAACAACTCACACGATCTGGACCCCTTACGCTCTGATGCACGCTTTGCCGAGGTTCGAAGGGAATTGGGGCTGGATGGTGAGCGCTAGGATCGAACCGCGTTGCGTATTTCCTCTAGCAAAACTCAGCGCTGCTTTTCCAACAATCCAACCATTTTCTGCCGGATATCGTCCCAACTCGCTGTTTCCGAGGCTTGCTGCAAGACGGCGCGAATAGCCTCGATTTCAGTTTTTTCGGAAGTACACTGACCACCGTCCTCCTGGAAAGAATCGTTGTCAGGCACCGGTTTTGATTCTTTGTCGTTCGTTGGCTGATCTGATCCAGCTGGTGGCGCAGGTGTGATTCGCGGCGTAGGGGCGCTCTCACGGACACAGACGGTCCGAACCAATTCCGTCACATCTTTCAACCACTGAATGTGGCTCGCGTTGAAGGCGTGCGCCTTCTCAGACAAGACCTCTAATACTCCAATGATCGTTTTCTCATCCAAGATCGGAAGAACCAAAATGGAACCGATACCCAAGTCACGACACACAGAGCTGTCGACCCTGAGGTCGGTTTCTGCGTTGTCGCAGTACAAAATTTCACCCGTCCGGACACAGGCACCCGTGATGCCGGACTCGGGCGTGAGAGGAGCACCAAGGGGTGGAGCTATGGCACCCGCGCTTGCTCGGCAGATCATTGATGTTCCTTGCACCAGCGCCAGCGCAGCGCCACCGGCCCCTGTCTTCTGCTGAGCTGCTAGAACCGCCATTTCCAGAAGCTCAAGGCTGTGCGCAGGAAGCAGATCTTCTCGAGTCAGCCCCAAGCCGTCGTAAGAACTGTCCATGACAGAGGAATTTTGTCGGTTCATCTTCTGTAACGCTGCTTTTGCCCTAGCTAGCATATTTTTTGGATACCACTTATTTAATTTCCTTTAGGTTACTATTCTATTCCTGTCTTGATGGACTGTCGCGAAAGTAGAACATTCGACCCTGGAGGAGCCCAGGATGAGCCTACAATACAATTTGCGTGTGCGAAGTATCGTTAGTTACTGGAGTGGACTCCGAAGACAAAGAAAGCTCACCGGGTGGGGTTGTTCCCAGTGTGCTTGGTACCAAGAACTTCCCGTCGGTCTCGCCGCCCGAGAGATAGCAGGCTTGGACCTACTGGCCCACGAACAATTTAGAACGCACGATTGTTCGCGTTATCCCACACCGACCGAAGCACAAAAGCAGCCCTCCACGGCTTCTAAATCGCCGCGCCCACGCTTGACTGCTTAACCGGCTCCCTGTGAATCCAAAACTACCACTCTGAATTGCGAAGATTGCCACATCACCAATCGACGCTCCGGTCTGTCGCCCGGACTAGCGAATCTACTGTTTTTCCCAAACTTCCATCCAAGTCACGTTTTCGCCCGCTGGGCCGGCGTTGCCCACGTTCTTAACCGTCAGTGTCTTGCCATCAGGGGACATCGTGATGGTGCTTTGCCAAGACTGGTTTCCCGCTTTCCAGATAGCGTGGGTTGTGCCGTCATCACGGGTGTATGACACGGTTGTCGGTTGAGCCTCGCCTTGCACGGGAAACTCCTTTTCATTGATCATGCCATCGAAGGTGAATTGCTCGGACTTCCCGTCGGCCGTCGTACCCGAGTAGGCCCAGGTAAGTTTGTCGCCCGTTTCCGCCACTGTCAGGTCGGCGGACTTCGGGACTGGCGTGTTGCTAAAATCCGACTTCTGCAGATTGAGTTTCCATTTGCCACTGGCATTCTGACGAGGTGTGTCGGCTGCGAAGGTCGCACTGCTTGCGAGAAGGAGCGCGACCAAGGAGACAAACAGGGCTGGGATCTGCTTGCGCATAAGGCTTCTTCTCCGCATCTTGTCTTTGGAAATACGGGCCAGAGTGTAACTGAATGACCTGCCTGGCATCAAGAAGAGGCTTCCACCAAACTCGCGCGATGCACTTCTCAAAAGAAAAAAGGCCCGCCAGCCCGGCGGCCTTTTTTGCTTGGGGCTCCTTCCGTAAAGAGCCCGACAAGGAGAGATCGTCACAACCCGGTGCTGCACCGAGATGGTTGGAAATGTCAGTCTTGCGGGAAGCGGTCAAACCTTGAGGTCCACCACAAGGAATTTCGCAGCCGCTCCGGTCGCGATTCAGAAGGGAACTTGATCACGCTATGCACCGCGTGTCATGCTGGCTCCCCATTCACGGAAATATTTTGTGCCGCGATCACGTACCTGCACGGAAAGTTATAGTGCCGTCTCGGATCACGCTCTACATATTTCCAAATGAGCGACTAGGGTGGATTATTCGTAAAGGCTATGGCTTCTTCGCGGATGGTCGTCTGGCTGGGTTCTACGGTCGAGCACCATTGGTTGGAAGCGAGAACGCACGCTGCGCACTACTCGAATAGCAGTTGTGAGCCGGGTAGGCTGTTTTGAATTTCCTTGGCCAAAAGCGTAGGCTTCTCCGGTCGGACTCCCCCCCCGACTATGGGGAGGTGCGTGCGATGGATTGGAATTTGGTCAGCACTCGTCTCCGTGCTTTGCGGCGACCAAAAGCATGGCCAGGAGTTGCCGGAAGTGTCTACCCAATTGCTAAATGGGGATGGAGACGCATCGGCGATATAAAGAATGTCCAATTCATACGGGAACAGATTCCTACCTGGCCAAAGCATTGGAACCTCCCTTTACTTCATGTGATTCCAACGTCGGCAGTTTTTGTCGCTGGCATAGCATGGTCAACCGTAATCCTATTACGTCCGACAAAACGGCGAGCGATAATCGGTAAGGCCGATCTGCTTATAACTAGGCTGGATTTGCGCGACTTGTCTATCAGTTGGGACTCGCGCTTTTACCAAATCAATCTCGGTGTGTTCATCAAAATGTCAATCGCGGTAGTAGATAAGCGACGACCATTCACGGGATTTGACTTAACGGTAGAAATCGCGGAAGCAAAATACCACGCTCGCTCTGAGCAAGAACTTGGCGACTATCAGCACGTATATAGATGCACGTACCCGACTGGACTTGGGCACGCAGCGGTAGAGACCGTCAAGGAGCCAATGGTGGATCTAGCGGCGAGATTGAGACAGCCGCTTGACCCAGAGACTCACAAAAAAGAAGGATGGGCACGATTTGAACTGAAGCAAGTAAGACAAGGCCACGATCAGCCTTGCAAATTCCGCGTAACGCTATTTGCAATTGATGCCATTGCTAATTGGCATCCAGTAGATGCTAGTAATATTCGCGTAATGGCGATAGATAGCCACGAATTTGCGGAATTGAGGCAGGCGTAAGCTCCTTGTATAAAATTGCGACGGTGTAAGCGCCCAGAACGGAGTGAATACTCACATGGTTTCGCTGCGAGAGCCGAACGTCGGGTAAATCTGGCAGTTATGCGATTGTCGCTCTAACCGGTGCCGTGGGCCGTTCGCTCACTTGCCAGAAGAAATCAAGTAATCATAGAATTCACGGCGGCTTCCTGTCGTATCGGACTTATAACAAACATTCGACCGCCTGGAGGTGCCCAGGATGGCCCCACAATACAGTCTGCGCCTGCGAAGTATCGTTAGTTACTGGAGTGGACTCCGAAGACAAAGAAAGCTCACCGGGTGGGGTTGTTCCCGGTGTGCTTGGTTCCAAGAACTTCCCGTCGGTCTCGCCGCCCGAGAGATAGCAGGCTTGGACCTACTGGCCCACGAACAATTTAGAACGCACGATTGTTCGCGTTATCCCACACCGACCAAAGCACAAAAGCAGCCCTCCACGGCTTCTAAATCGCCGCGCCCACGCTTGACTGCTTAACCGGCTCCCTGTGAATCCAAAACTACCACTCTGAATTGCGAAGATTGCCACATCACCAATCGACGCTCTAGAGCCTCCGGTCTGTCGCCCGCACTAGCGAATCTACTGCTTTTCCCAAACTTCCGTCTAAGTCACGTTTGCGCCCGATGGGCCGGCGTTGCCCACGTTCTTAACACCATGTTTAGGCTCCGCTTTGCATGAAGTTCAGTAGCCGTTTTTCGAGAGTGGAACTCCTACCGAATTCCCTCAGCATGGGTTTTGACACGACAACAAATTGCGAATGATCGGCATCTCAGGCCAGGAACGGCAGCGCCATGCCGAAAAAAAAGATTTCTGCAATGAAGTGCGCCAGGATTGCCGAAAAGCATTGTCATATTG
>QIAP01000103.1 GCA_003225075.1 Acidobacteriota bacterium
TGGAGGAGACGGCCGACCTGCTCGGCATCTCGAGCGCGACCGTTAAGCGCGACTGGGCGATGGCCAAGGCTTGGCTGGCGCGGGAAATGGGACTGGCTGCGAACCGGGAGGCTGCTGGTTGAACTTTCTTGCGCGCAGGATTTTTGCGTGAGCTCTTTTTTGTCTTCCTGGCACGTTATGAGGTAAGGGCGATGCAACAAATCGAAAATTGTTGCTCCGCACTTTTCCTCGAAATGTGACAAATGCAGGAAGGAGAATCGTTATGAAGAGCAACATTACACGTGTGCTGCTGGCGCTGGTAGCTGCTTCGGTGGTCGCCTTGGCGCCGATGCAAGCTAACGCCAACTCATGCTCGCTCGCTGGCACGGCCGGGAACTGGGCTTACACCTACACCGGAACGATCTTCACTCAGAATGGTCCTGTCCCTGCTGCAGCGGTGGGTCACTATCACCAGGACGCGGCCGGAAACATTTCGGGCAGGCAGACCCGCAGTGTGGCCGGAAATTCCG
Source organism: Acidobacteriota bacterium (assembly GCA_003225075.1). Lineage (GTDB taxonomy): Bacteria > Acidobacteriota > Terriglobia > Terriglobales > Acidobacteriaceae > Gp1-AA124. The sequence continues at coordinate 510 of QIAP01000103.1, forward strand.
GGGTGGAAGACATCTCGGGCAGCGTCAGCGTAAATAAGAACTGCACAGCCACTGCAACCATAAAGGTGCTGGTGAACGGACAGTTGCAGCGCACGGCAGTTCTCGCTGCTGTTTTCGATTCTAACCAAAACCACGCTCGCGACATCTTCCAGTCGCTCACGCTACCGGACGGTACGAATGTGCCGGTAGTAATCACAGCAGACGTAAACAGACTATTTTTCTAGGAGGATTAACGGCAGGGGGCAGGGCGCGAGCCCTGCCCCGGCAACTCGATAGTGGAATAGGGCACGATCACTACCAACCAGAGAAGGGAGAGCTTATGAAACGCATATTCTTGCTGATTACTATCCTGCTGGCCGGGGTGCTCGGGATCTCCGCCCAGGTGACTTACAAATTCAAAACCGTCGATTTTCCTGGCTCGAGCTTCAATCGAGCACACAACATCAATCGGCTGGGCGATATCGTTGGCTTGTTCAGTTTCCCGACGGGCGGCGGGCATGGCTACCTCCGCCATAATGGCGTTTTCCAGCAGATCGACTATCCGGGAGCGATTTTTACCAGCGCTCGCGGAATCAACTCTTCCCTTCAGATCGTCGGTGGATACGTGGACGTTAACAATGTGGACCACGCCTTCCTGCTCGTAAACGGTCAATTCACCTCGTTCGATGTTCCCGGAGCCACTTCAACCGACGCCTTCGATATCGACGACAGCGGCGAAATCGTTGGTGTCTGCATTGACACTGCGGGAGTCCAGCACGGCTTCGTGTTGAAGGATGGTATCTTCAGTACTCTCGATTTTCCGCGTGCTGCGACAATGGCAGGGTGCCAGGGCGATCTTCAAATCTCTGGTTCTGCCAAACGGCGCAAGCCTGCCTACAGTGCTGACGATCGAAGCGCAGAAAGTGTTTTCGGGAAAGAGCGAGTGACGCAGATCGATGCGAAGTAGGACCCGTGCTCCCAGTGAGGGGGATTGCATACCCGGACTCCTGTTCGCGTTTTTAAAAAGCTTTTGATCGCCGAACTACAACGTCACGATCACGTCATGTGGGGAGCGATCCAGCATTTTGCCAAGGTAACTGTCAGATCGAAATCAGGTCGCCAAAGGTTGGCGTACCGAAGCAAAAAAAGAAATGGCGGACTATGAAACCTCCAAATAGAAAGCTGCGCCACGAGAGCATTTGCTTACTTACTCTAGCCTGCGGCTTAATTTTTTCGGTCGAGGTCAGCGCCGCCGACTTTAGTTCCAGAGATTACCCTGTCGGGCACATGCCGACGCGTGTTTTTGTCCACGATTTTAATAAGGACGGCAAGCTGGATTTAGCGGTACTGAATGTGGGCGATGGGACTGTGAACGATGGGACTGTCAGCATTCTGCTTGGGAATGGCAATGGCACATTTCAGACGGCCCACACTTTCAGTTCCGGAGGTGTGAACCCAACGTCTATCGGTTTCGCTGATTTCAACGGGGACGGAAAACTCGACCTGGCTATCGGAGGATTTCAGATCCCGGGGCAGCCTACCTGTGGTGCAAGCGCCGTAAACATCCTGCTGGGAAATGGAGACGGGACATTTCAAACGCCACAGCAAGCCGTATCAGTAAACCTGATCAACAACTTGGTCACCGCAGGCGATCTCAATGCGGACGGAAAGCCGGATCTTGTCGTTTTTCGGTTTCCGCAGAACGCTGATTTTTGTGAAAAGGAAGGGTTCAGTGTATTTCTCGGTAACGGCGATGGAACGTTTCAGGCAGAAAAACAAATCTCTGGCAGTCCTCTGGATGTGAATGGAGATGGGATTCCCGATTTAGCTGATGTGTCGCGAGGACTGAACCTATTTCTCGGACTGGGAAACGGCAGATATAAGCCGTTTGCTTCAGGCCCAGAAAACAATGCTGGCCTTCTGGCATTTGGGGATTTCAATAACGATCAGATACAGGATCAAGCTCAAAAAGTCGTGATTTTCTGCAACACGCTCTACTGCGAAACATCCACGAGTTATGTTGGAGTTCGTCTTGGCAATGGCGACGGAACATTTCAACCCGCAAAACTTTTTCCGCCCGGCGGATACGTATCAGACAACGGTAGCGGTACACCTATTAACGAAATTGCGCCGGGAGATTTCAACGGCGATGGCAACTTGGATGTTGCATACATCAACTTCGGGACCTCCACCGTCACCTTTCTACTAGGGAAAGGGGATGGGACGCTACCCACTCTATTGACGTTCGACTCGGGTTCAGGCGAAGACAGCTTTGTAGTCGCTGATCTCAACAACGACGGCAAACCTGACCTGGTCACAGCTAATCTGAATGATGACACCATAAGCGTCATTCTCAATACTTTCCCTGCAACCGGCTCTGATTTGGCAGTACAGCTTAGCGTGTCTCCGGAGCCGGTTTCGGTTTCCCAGAAGCTGACCTACAGCACAGTTTTGCAAAACCGCGGGCCGCAGGATGCGAGCAACGTAGTGTTCACGGACAATCTGCCGCCGAATGTAAGTTTTGGTTCTGCCAGCATCGATCATGGCAATTGCACAGAAGCCCAGCAGATGGTGGTCTGCAACATATCAAAACTTGTCTCTGGCGATACGGCGATCGCTACGATTGTGGTCACTCCAACCACAACCGGAACGATTAGTGACACGCTCAATGTGTCTGCGGACGAGTCGGATCCCGATACAGCGAACAACAGCGCCACTCATTCGACCCGAGTCGATCCGATGTTCAAATTGACAATTACGAAGTCTGGCACCGGCACTGGAACGGTAGCAGGCGGCGGCATCAATTGCGGCCAGACTTGCACCGTGAGCTTGCCAACTCAGACAACTACTAACTTACAGGTCACGCCAGGCTCCAACTCTGGGTTTGGAGGCTGGGGCGGGGCGTGCGCGCAGGAGTTTGCCGCGCCTGGTTGTGACATCACCATGAGCGCGGACCAGACCGTCACGGCCGAATTTGACCCACTCCCAAATTTTACCTTCTGGCTGGGGTTTCTCAGTATGTCTGTGCAAGAGGGAAAGTCCAGCACTGTCGGAGTTGAGCTGGTTGCCGAGGGAGCATCATTCAATAACTCGATCGCACTCACGTGTTCGGTCCAGGGCGCCTCGCCGGCCCCGACGTGCAGCTTTTCGCCTGGCTCTGTGAGTATTCCCGATCAGAATGCCGTGGCATCAAATCTCACGATTGCGACTACGGCACCGCATGCGGCCGTTGCGCGGCCTCCAAACGGAGCATCAGCTCTCTATGCGTTCTTGTTCCCAGTTGCCAGCATAACATTGGTCGCAATCGGTCGCAGAAGAACAGGGAAAATGCTCTCCCTGGCGCTCTGCACAGTCATCTGTGCTATGGCAGTTTCTGCAACCTCATGCGGAGGAGCTGGTCAGAGCAGCGGATCAATGCAGCTGGTTGGCGGAACACCACGCGGAAATTACACTGTGACAATCGCGGGGACCTCCGGGTCGATTCAGCACTCGGTTTCGATCCCCCTCACGGTTCAGTAAATAATGGGGTAGCGAATGCGGCTCACGCTGGTTTGTTGGCTTCTGATACTGGCTGTCCTGGAGTCTAGCTGTGGGGGCGGAAGGAGTACCCCTCCGCCAGTTGTTTCCCACTCAACGGTACCTACGCCGACGCTTTTGCGCACTCTCTACCGTGTCGTGAACGGCAGTGATCGCATAACGACGATCGGCAGCACTTCTTGGGATCATCGGCGTCGTTATCGCACTTCTTGAAACAACGTCGCGAGATCCCCCTACTTGTCGCCCACACAGAGCCTGGAAGTACGAAGGTAACTTGCTCAACGAATGCCGGAGGGTCAGCATGGAGATTCGCTGTCGCTCATTCTTAACGAACCGAGACTTTCAAGCGGCAGCAAGGGAAACCGGCGTTGAAGACAACAATCCTCATAATTGACGACAGCAGGTTCCAACGAAAAGCAAACGAAGGGACTTTCGGCAGGGCCGGATACTGCGTGCTCAGTGCGGTTGACGGGGAAGAAGGACTCCGTATCGCCCGAGACAAGATTCCTGATGTCGTTCTTTTGGACATGATGTTGCCCAAGCTCGACGGACCAGCCTTACTTCACGTTTTGAAGAATGACCGGCGTACCGCTGGAATCCCCGTGATCGTGTTAAGCAGTCTTCCCCAGATTAATGCGGCAAAGCTAAAAAGCGACGGGGCTGCAGCATACTTCGAGAAGTCGCAGTTGGCAACCCAGAAGGGCTCGTCGGAACTGATCTCAACCGTTGAGGGTCTGGTCAGCAGCTCCCGGATCAATCGGTAACAGGGCCGAATCCAGTCCCGCTCCTACCCTTCCTACGCTTTCGGCTTTGATAGAAGTCGAAACGAGTTGATCTTTATATCTCGCTCGCGCTGTCGGACGTTGGCCACTATTCGACTCCGTGGTCTTGACGAAGTAGTCGTGGGCACTGGTCAAGGTGTTGCGGTGGTATTCGTAAAACGAACCATGAAAGTTGTCGCTACCGCTCTTGGTCACGAGCGATACCTGCGCTCCCGAGCCTTGCCCCTGGTCGGCGTTATAATTCGACGTGGTAACCCCGAATTCCTGAACCGAATCGAGAGTCGTTGGCAATACCGAAGTGAAAGCATAGCCGTTGGACTGATCGTTCACGTCCACGCCGTCGAGCGTGATGTTGCTCTGGTCGCTGCGAGCGCCGTTGACCGATCCGTTGCGTGTGTCTTGAGCTTTGTCAATGTCTGGACGATTACCGGTATAGGCGACGCCGGCTTGCAGGCTGAGCAGCTCCGGAACGTTGCGGCCTTCCAGCGGAATTTGTTTAACTTGCGTTTCGTTGAAAGGATTGCCGATCGAGGCATCGACCAGGTTCAACGCCGGGGCTTCAGCAGTCACCGTGACCACCTCGGTGGCCTGGCCTATCTTTAGCTGCAAAACTAATAATCGGAATTGAGGATGAACCCCATGCACCGCGGAGACGGGCACTAATTTGAAAGACAAAAAGGGCATTCTGCTCCCTCACTACCGACGGTAGAAAGACTTTTTCGGGGCGCCCACCTTTTCGTCGCAAAAGCGGGTGAGGCATCGTTTTAGTGGAGAGCGGCGGTAAAGCGATGCGCCTCAGTAGTTGATCCGGTTCACCACGGCCCTGGAGTGAGCGCCCTACGTGCTCACAATTTCTCTAACAACTCGCGACTCTGTCGGATAAGGTCATGGGCGCGTTTCCGTTCCGCTATCTCCTCTGCGGAATATCTGCCGTGCTTCCAGCGTGCGCGGCGACATCTCGCTAACCCGTCGAGCGTGCGAGCCTCGCCTTTTCACAAGCACGCGAGGGTTTTAAACTCGTAACATTCAACAAACAAGCCACA
>QIAP01000021.1 GCA_003225075.1 Acidobacteriota bacterium
AGATTTGCAAATACAGTCGACACTGTTGATAATCAATCGCTGGAATGAATGAACCAGATCTAGTTTTGTTGTACGGTTGTTGCGTCTTGGAATCGCGTGTGGCGCAAATAGTTTAAAATTAAGCACCTATACCGAGCGGGAGTAGTTCAGCGGTAGAACGCCAGCTTCCCAAGCTGGATGTCACGGGTTCGATCCCCGTCTCCCGCTCCAAATTTTCAGTTCCTTAATTTTCCCATCACCACGACCTGAAAAATTCGCGCATCGGTGCAGCGCCTGCACTCGCACCGGGAAACTGTTTCAGGCCGAACAGTTCTATCATCGTGCGCAGTGTGTTCTCATGCCTGAAGGGTACGCCCACTTTCGTTCCCCGAATAACGTTGGCGCCGATTACGGCCGTGAAGATCAGGCCCTGCGCATCGCGATCGCCATTATCGAAGGTTACGAACATCACCCCGCTTCCTCCCGGCTGGAAATACGAACTGTTGAGAAGGGATGCTATGTTCTGCTGCAGCCACTGATCGGCCATCGCAGGCGTGCCATTATGAGCATCGTGCAGGAGGTTGGGAATGATTACTGAGTAATTGGGCAGATTCTTCGCGGCCAGATCTTGGGCAAACTGGGTGAACGGCACCATCTTCTTCTGCTGTGCCGGATCGTTCACCACATCGCTGTACCACGCCGCCGGGTTGTGACGTTTTACATAGACGCCCGAGAACATTCCCATGTAACCGACGGAGGGCAGCGACTCGGCATAAACTTTCCACGAGAGGCCAGCCTGGTTGAGTTCGCGAAATATGTTGTTGCTATTGATGACGTGGGTGCACCCCCATCCCGCACATCCCGAGGAACGCTCCCCGCTACCTGATGAGAGCCACAAATAGTCGAGCATCGAGCCCGATTCATCCGACGAATAATTCGTGGCGATACCATACTGATCGCCCAATGCGCTCAGCCATGGCATACCGTGCGGATACACGGTGGAAAAACTCCGGTTCTCTTCGATGATTAAGATGACGTGTGCCGCCTGCGTCTTGGGCGGCGGTGGTGGAGGAGGTGGAGGTGGAGGTGGCGGTGGCGGCGGTGTGACCGGTGGAGGCGCAGTCACAGGAGGAGCCGGCGGCTGACCAACTGTCTGCTGCTTCGCGATATTCTGTATACCGCCACCGCATCCAGCCAGCAGCAAAATCAAGGGCAATAGAAATCTGAGTCTCACTTTTCCTCCACGTTTGTTTTTATCCGGTCTCAGTTGCACTGATAGCAATACTGTTGGTCAATCGCCATCGAAACCTGCTCCTGGGCGAAGGCGCTTCCTAGCCAGAGAAGGAGTTCAGCGCTGCTGACACTAGCGCCTTCGCGGCAGTTTCCTGGTAACGCTTGATTAATTTGTTGACTTACTCGCGCACGTCCAACAAATTTAAACTGGGCTATACGAGTGGCGGGCTCTGCAGAGTGCGACAAAGGTAAAGTCGTCCGCTGTTTTTGGCAATAAGCGAAACACCTTATGCTCTTGCGGACGTTGGAAACATTCATCAAATCGCATCGGCGCTCGCTCGCGGCCTTTCACTTTGATTTTGGCTTGGACTAGCGACCGTCCGGCCGCGTTTTCCCTAAAAAAAATAAAGGAGCCGTGCCAATACGCTCCGCGTCAATACACTGGAAGTAGCCTGCTTCAAGAAATTGGAGGATCCATGCAGATAAGCGAACTGCTATTGCCTGAATTTGATGAAGAGATGAAGAAGACTAGAACGACTTTGGAACGAGTCCCAGCCGACAAGCCGGAATTCGCGCCCCATTCCAAGTCCATGCCGCTGGGCAAACTAGCGCCTCATGTTGCTCAGCTTGCCGGTTTCGGTTTCAGTATTTTGACTACGCCGCAAGTGGATTTTTCCACCGGCAGCTACAAACCATTGCCTTTTCAGTCTGCCGCGCAACTCGTCAGTGCCTTCGATGAAGGCGCAGCCAAGGTCCGTAAAGCACTCACGGCCACGCCCGACGATGCTTGGGAACAGAACTGGAAACTGATTTTCGGGGGCAACAAGATCCTGTTTAATGGGCAACGCTTTCTCGCCTACCGGCAGATGTTCCTCAACCACCTCGTACATCACCGTGCCCAACTCGGCGTCTATCTCCGTCTGAATGGCCAAAAGGTGCCAGCGATCTACGGCCCATCCGCCGACGAGACTCTTGGTTTCTAATTCTGGATCTTCACCAAGACTGACATAAGGATGGGTTACGGGATGGTCTGTTCCTTACTTAGTGTCAGCGGCGGCCGGGCGGGTAGTCAGGTTTTTTACGTCGTCCACAATCTTGGCCATAGCCTGATCAGAGTTTGCATCGCGGTGCCCGATCAGCAATGCCGCTGCTCATCCCAATCCGCCTTGTCCGCTATCATGTTCCCTTATGTTTTCCCGCCGTACCGATTGGAAGCTGACGCCCAACCGCTTCAGTCAAGTGCAGCAGGAGCTAATCGCCTCGGGCAGGGAACTGCTTGACCTAACCATCTCGAATCCCACCCGGGCCGGTATACCGTATGATGCGGAATCCATTCTTGGTTCACTGCAGAATTTAGCTGCGCTGGATTACGATCCCCAACCCAAAGGCTTGCTAAGCGCCCGACAGGGCGTCGCAGCCTATTACCGCGAGCAGCATGGGGTAGTCGACATTGATCCTGAGGCACTCTTGCTCACTACCAGCACCAGTGAAGCGTACTCTTCCGTTTTCCGCCTGCTATGCAATCCCGACGATCAGATTCTGGTGCCCGCGCCGAGCTATCCGCTATTTGAGTTTCTTGCCATCCTGCACGATGTGAAGCTGGCGTCATACCCGCTGATCTATGACCACGGCTGGCAGATTGATTTTCCCTCACTCTACGGGGCCGTGAATCACCGCATGCGAGCCGTGCTGGTGGTGCATCCCAATAACCCGACGGGCTCGTTCGTGCGGCCGGATGAAATTGGCTTGCTGAACCGCTTCTGCCGCGAGCACAACCTTGCGTTGATAGCCGACGAAGTATTTCTGGATTACCCACACGATGGAAAGCCTCGCCAGACCTTTGCCTGTAACCGGGACGTCCTCACCTTCACCTTAAGTGGATTATCAAAAATTTCAGGTCTGCCCCAAATGAAGGTCGCGTGGGTGGGAACCAGTGGGCCCAAAAACCAGGTTGGGGATGCACTCGCGCGCTTGGAGGTTATCGCTGACACCTATCTCTCCATGAATGCTCCGATTCAACTTGCAACTCCGGTGCTCCTCGAACAGCGCAAGACGTTCCAGCCCCGATTACTGGACCACTTGCGAATCAACCTCGAGGAACTCAACCGCCAGTTGACCAGACAGACTGCCTGTTCGCTTTTGCAGTTGGAAGGCGGTTGGCACGCCGTGGTGCGCGTCCCAGTCACCCATTTAGATGAAGATCTTGCGGTCAACTTGCTCCAGAACTCCAGCGTCGTGGTGCATCCCGGAACCTTCTACGACTTTCCCGCCGATGGATATCTGGTCGTGAGCCTGATTACGCCAACGGCAAATTTCCGCGAAGGCATCAACCGCGTACTGAACTACGTGGCACCCCGGCAAATAAGAGCAGTAACATGATCTAAGGTGTTTCTCATCTGGTTCGACCGGGTAGCTCCGCCCCGCGCTCGCGACGTATAATATTCCCGTGCCAAAGTACTCCATCGTGGTGCCTCTCCATAACGAGCAGGAAAATGTTATGGATCTCTACGACCGTCTCAAAGCGGTAATGGAGGCTCACGCGGAGACCTTCGAACTCGTCCTCGTGGACGATGGCTCCCGTGACGGGACTTTCCAGTTGCTGCGCGAAATCGCTGCCGTGGATAGCCGTATCACGGTCGTCAAGCTGCGCCGTAATTTTGGCCAAACCTCCGCTCTGGCCGCCGGATTTGATCATGCCCGCGGCGAGTACATCATCGCCATGGACGGCGATCTGCAGCACGACCCTGCCGATATCCCGATATTCCTAGAAAAAATCGCCGAAGGCTACGATATCGTCAGTGGATGGCGCAAGCGCCGCATCGATAATCTCTGGCTGCGCCGCATCCCTTCCCTCTGTGCTAACTGGCTGATGGCTAAATTGAGCGGTGTCGATATCCACGATTTTGGCACGACCTTCAAGGCCTACCGCCGCGACATTCTGGAACAAGTTCCGCTCTACGGTGAACTACATCGTTTCATTCCGGCGCTGGCATCTTGGCAGGGCGCGTCTATCGTCGAAGTCCCTATTCGCAATGTGAACCGCGAACGTGGCGCTTCCCATTACGGACTTTCGCGCACTATACGGGTTTTCTTCGACCTGATTACCATCCGCTTTCTGCTGCGTTATCTTTCTCGGCCGTTGCACTTCTTCGGCACCGTCGGGATGGCCGGAATCTTCTCGGCCCTCGGTATAGCCGGTTGGCTCCTCGTGGAAAAGCTGCATGGCGTCAGTATCATGGCCGCACATGGCCCGTTGATGATCTTCGCCTCTGCACTGCTGCTTGCTGGTTTAAACATGCTGGCGCTCGGTCTTCTGGGCGAGATGCAGGTGCGTCATTATCATGAGCCTTCCCGGCGCGCGCCCTATGCCGTAGAACGCGTTCTCCGCGCCCAGAGCGAAGAGCACACCATCTCGGAATAACTCCGCAGAATCTCCAATCGCGTTTTCGCGCTCCATCATTCACACTACATATCCGCATCGGCGAAGCTGACTGGCGAGAGGTTATAATTTCGGATTCGCTTCTATGGCACGAGCCACACAGTATGAATTGCGCCTTGCTGACCGTATGTCACGGTTGGGCACGGAAACCGCTTTCGAGGTGCTGAACAAGGCCCGCGCTCTGGAACGCCAGGGAAAAGAAATTATTCACCTTGAGATCGGCGAGCCCGATTTCGACACCCCTGACAACGTCATTGAAGCTGCGGTCTCCGCCTTGCATCAGGGCTGGACTCACTACGGTCCATCCGCCGGTCTCCCCGAATTGCGCCAAACCATCGCCGATTATGTGAGCCGCACGCGCAAGGTACCTGTTACAAGCGATGAAGTGGTAGTCGTTCCTGGTGGCAAGCCGATTATTTTCTTCACGATGCTGGCGCTTATTGATGCTGGATATGAAGTCATTTATCCCAACCCTGGTTTTCCCATCTACGAGTCCATGATCAACTATATGGGCGGCCGCGCTGTGCCGATTCATCTCCGCGAAGAGCGCGATTTCAGTCTCGCTGTGGACGAACTAGCCTCCCTGATCACGGATCGGACCAAGCTCATCATCCTGAATTCGCCGCAAAACCCCACTGGAGGCGTCCTCAATCAACAGGACATCCACGACATCGCCGATGCCATCGGTGACCGCAACATCCTCGTGCTGTCTGACGAGATTTACAGCCGTTTGCTTTTTGAGGGCGAGCACTTCTCGATTATGTCCGTCGCGGGGTTTAAAGACCGCACCATCCTGCTCGACGGTTTCTCGAAAACCTACGCTATGACTGGATGGCGAATGGGTTATGGTGTCATGCGATCCGATCTCGCGACCCACGTCACGCGTCTGATGACCAATTCCAATTCCTGCACCGCCAGCTTCACTCAGATCGCCGGCATTGAAGCGATCCGCGGCGACCAATCTTCAGTCGACCGCATGCGCGATGAGTTCCAGCGCCGCCGCGATGTTTTCGTTGCCGGACTCAACCGTATCAAAGGCTTTTCGTGCCGCCTGCCAAAAGGTGCCTTCTACGTTTTCCCAAATATTACCAAGACAGGTTGGACCTCGAAGATGCTCGCGGATGCGTTGTTAGAGCAAGCCGGCGTGGCCTGCCTGTCCGGCACCGCCTTCGGCGAATTCGGTGAAGGCTACCTGCGTTTCAGCGTGGCCAATTCGCTCGAGAACTTGCAAAAGGCCCTGACGTGCATTGAGCGATGGACGGTTAAGAATCTGTAGTCGGATTCGATGTGGTCCGCGTCACGCGTTACCCGTGAGGACTATGCCCAGGAAATTCCACGTATTTGCCACCTCCGATATCGGCGAAGCTCTTGATGTTCTCCGCCAGCGCGGCTACGAACTAGAGGTTTACGCCAAGTCTGAAGCTCCGCCCCAAGCCCTGATCATCGAAAAAGTAAAGTCTGGCATCGACGGGCTGATAACCACCCTGCGCGACCAAATTGACGCCGAGGTCTTCGAAGCCGGCAAAGGACATCTGAAGGTGGTCGCCCAGATGGCCGTCGGCTTTGACAACATCAATCGTGCGGACGCCAACCGTTACAAGATACCTTTCACGCACACTGCCGACGTGCTCACCGAAGCCACCGCGGAATTTGCTTTCTTCATGATGGGCGCGTTAGCTCGCCGCATGTGGACGGCGGAACACCTCACTCGCGAAAACAAGTGGAGCTACTGGCATCCCTACTTGCCATTTCTGGGAGACGAAGTTACCGGCAAGACGGTTGCGATTATCGGCACCGGACGCATCGGGCTGGCCATGATCAAGAAGTGCAACGGCTTTGACATGAACATCCTCTGCTACGACCCGGCCTACCAGAATCACGAGTACGTAGATGCCATCCAGGAAGTCAAAGACCTGCGTTTAGCACGCGGCATCACCAAAGGAAAAACATGGATCAAATACGTGTCCTTCGAAGAGGCCTTGCGAGACGCGGATTTCATCAGCGTACACGTTCCCTTGTTGCGCGAAGGTGAAAGCAACACCCCCACCTATCACCTCTTCAACGAGCGCACATTGCGCATGATGAAGCCGACGGCATTCCTGGTAAACACTTCGCGCGGCCCGGTCGTAGATGAGATCGCTCTTGCCCGTGCACTTAGAGAAAAGTGGATTGCCGGCGCTGCCCTGGACGTCTACGAAAAAGAGCCGCTTCCCGCCGACTCGCCCCTGCGCGATCCCGTGATTGAAGACCGCTGCCGTCTCTACCCGCACTTCGCCAGCGCCGCCCGCATTACCCGTCTCTCCAAAGACCCAAACAAAGGCATGGCGGGACGTTGTGTTCAGGGCTTGATCGATGTGCTGGAAGGAAATTACGGCAGCGACATCACCAAGATGCCTTACGTAGTCAACAAAGAAGCCTTCGGGAAATAGCTTGTGTGGGGCGGACACTCTTGTCCGCCGCCTTTGATTTTGTTCATGTTTTGCTCGCAGTGAGGCGGATAGCTCGGCGGTTGGTTTACTCGCCTAACTCAGGCTTCTCCCCCTGCGCAATCCCCAACGGCTCCCGCCACTGTCGTGCCGAGGCATGTCCCGCCTGCACCCACGCGAATCGAGTCACTAGCGACCCGGCTACCGATGCCATCGCTGCCCACCGGCGAAACTCGTGCGAGCGCTGCTTATCGCCCAACAAGCTTGCAGCTCGCAGCAGAAAGGGAACCGGTCCAGATAGGACGCCTCCGGTGCGAACCATCAATCCGCTGAGCCCGTGTTTCAGCGGATCAAGATGGGAATGGTCGCTGCTTTCACTGCGCAACCCTTCCAGACATTCAAAAAGTGCTGCACCCATGCCCAGTGCTTGCAGGGCTCGGCTGCGGTCATTTCCCATGAGTTCGAGCAGGCCGACGGCCGCTCCCACACCTGAGGCGGCAAAATGGATCGGCAGTTCGCCCACGTTCTGATTCCAAACCGGAATGGTGGTGGCGCCGATAAGAACTCCGGTGTAATTGGAGAAGGGAAGTCCGAACGCCAGCGATGCTGCCTGCCCCGCATTTTCGACGATACGCAGTGGCAACGACGGTCCGTATCGTTCGGCCAGAAATCCCGCGAAGGCAGTGGCCGCGGCGGCGCCAGAAAAACCAAGCAGCGTCCACACGCCGACCGACATCGGGCTCTGCGGCTTGAACACGCGCAGCATGTTCAAAAAGCGTGCGGGACGCCCCAAGTCGGCGACCAGCAGTGCTGGTGAAATTACCGCGCCAGCGGCAGCAATCCAGCGCGCGTCACGGACCAGTTTGCGGTCAGCTCCGGTATAGTCGGCGATCGCTCCCATTACTGCCGCGGCTCCAGCAGCGCCACCAGTAAAAAAATAAAGCGGCACCTCCCAGGTCCACGACGGTTGTTTCAGCAGTGGGATTCCGTAGTAGCCAGTCTCAGGGGATGCTTGGGGAAAAGGCGCGCCGGAAGGACGAATCCCGATCGCTTTCACTTCACCCCGGCGCTCGGCTTCGTGACGAATTTCGAGCAGCCGCTGTTCGGCCGAAGAATCCGGAACTCGGCCAACCGGAACGACCCGCGCCTTGGCATCGCTCATCGCCCGTTCCTCTGCCCATCCGCAAGAAATGCCACCAGCGTACCGCCCAGCAGCAATGCCGCTGCTATCGCCGACGATGCCCAGGCTTTTTTGAGATAGATGGTGGGCACTTCCGGTTTGGGCGGCAGATTATAAGTGCGGGGATCGCCGCGCACAATGAACATGGCATGACTTCCGCCGACGCTCGTGTCCACCGGGTCGTAGACGGTTGCATCTCGCATGCCGCGACCGCGAAGCTCCGCAAGACGCTCTTCCGCTTTGCGCCGCAGCGCTCCGATCTCGCCGAACTGAATGGACTCCGTGGGACAAGCCTTGGCACAAGCAGGAACCAGCCCAACCTTCTGACGGTCATAGCAAAATGTACATTTGAAGGCGCGCCCGTCTTGCTCGTTTCTTTCGACTACTCCAAACGGGCACGACACTACGCAATAGCCGCAACCATTGCAAATATCGGGTTGCACATACACGCCCCCAAACTCGGTCCTCACTATCGATCCAGTCGGACAAGCTTCCAGGCAGCCGGCGTTTTCGCAGTGCTTGCAAACATCAGAGGAGAACGCCCAGGAATTCATCTCCGGCGCATTGCCGCCGAATCCAGGCTCAGGTGTCTGCTCGACAAACTTCACATGCCGCCAGGTTGAAGCGCCGACGCTGCCCGTGTTGTCGTAGGAGAAGCCACTCCAATCCAGGCCGTCTTCACCAACCCCGTTCCACTCCTTGCACGCCACCTCGCAGGCCTTGCAGCCAATGCACAGTGTCGAGTCGGTCAGAAATGCGGTCACGCTCATTTTGTTGACACACTCGTTCTCTTCATATTCGCAGCCAATTGCGTCAGTGCTGCTGCACCGCATGCCCGCCGTCCCGGAGTAAGGTTACACACCAACGCTTTGGCCTCCATGATGCGCACATTGGGCTCTTCACTGATGGAGAGCAGATCATTTGCAATATCACCCGTCACCAGGCCGCGATAGCCCCAGTGATAAGGCAGCCCGACGTGATGTATGCGTCGGCCGTCCACCCACATCGCCCGCATGCGACGTGTGACCATCACCCGCGCTTCGACAATTCCTCGTGGCGTCGTTATCGTCGCCCAATCGCCATGTTCTAAGCCAGCTTCCGCCGCCAGTTCCGGCGACACCTCGGTAAACAACTCCGGCTGCAATTCCGCGAGATGCGAAAGCGTGCGCGACATCCCGCCTGCCGTGTGATGCTCGGTAAGCCGATACGTCGTGAGCACGTATGGAAAGCGCGGGTCCGCGGGGGACGCGGCGTACTCATTGCCGGGCCGCTCTTTCTTGTCGGCCGCTGGATCTGTTTGCTGTGCGTAAAGCGGATTACTCACCGGCGACTCGAGTGCCTCGTAGTGTGTAGGCAGCGGACCATCTTTCAGCCCGCTGGCCACGAACAGCCATCCCACGCCATCGGGATGCAAAATAAAAGGTTTGGCCCCGCCCAGCGCCTCGACGCCGCGTCCGCGATGAATGTTTTCCTTGGCGTCAGGCGGAGTCGTTTTCTCGAAGTCAGGTGTATCCAACCCTGTCCAATGCTTCTTCTCGACATCCCACCAGACCAACTTCTTGCGTTCACTCCACGGCTTGCCATCGGGACGCGCCGACGCCCGGTTATAAATGATCCGGCAATCATTCGGCCATGCAAAGCCCCAACCGTGCCCCAGATATCCCTTTGGTTCACGTTTATTTGCCTTATTCTCTCCGGGCCGCGGGAATACTCCCGAATAGATCCAGCAGCCGCACGTAGTGCTGCCATCATTCTTCAGCGCCTTAAAACCTTCCAGTAACTTCCCGTCAGGCAGGCTGCGCCCATTGATCTCCTGAAGAACTTCCTCAACATCCGGCTCGGCGTGTTCGACACGCGTGGAGTAATTCCAGGTAAGCGCGTTCAGGCCACCGTTGCGCGGTCGCGTATCATTCTTGGCTTTCTCTTTCAATCGCCGTCCCAGGTGATACATGAACCAGGTTTCGCTGCGAGCATCCCCTGGAGGTTCCACCGCCTGATTGCGATATTGCAGCAACCGCTGCGTATTGGTAAAGGTGCCATCTTTTTCCGCCGTCCCCGCCGCGGGAAACAAAAACACTTCCGTGGCGAGGTCGTCCGGCGACAACTCACCTCGTTCCGTTTCCGGCGAGTCATACCAGAACGATGCTGTCTCCGTCTCCACCATATCTCTCACCACCAGCCATTTCAGTTTGGCGAGAGCCTTGCGTTCTAGTCGCCCATTGGGTGCGCCTACGGCCGGGTTCTGTCCCATGACGAATAAGCCTTCCATCTTGCCTTCGGCCATCTCAAGCCAATAACCGAAGTGCGAGTGGTCCCCGGTAACCCGCGGCAGCCAATTGAAGCCGAACTCGTTTTCCGCATTGGCGGCCTCGCCGTAATAGGCTTTGAGCAGGCTTATAAAGTACTTGTCAAAATTAGCCCACAGCCCGGTGCGGGCTTTATGTTTCTTAATGTAATCCTTTAAGTTGTGAGAATCCGCCTCGAAGACGGGCATCGGCAGGTAGCCTGGGAGGATGTCATAAAGTGTAGGGATGTCGGTCGAGCCCTGAATCGAAGCATGCCCACGCAGCGCCAGAATTCCGCCGCCCGGTCGCCCAATGTTCCCGAGAAGCAATTGCAGGATTGCAGCCGCACGGATGATCTGCACACCCTTCGAATGCTGCGTCCATCCCACGGCGTAACAAATCGCAGCAGTCTTCTCCGGTCCCGAGGCGGAAGTAAACGCTTCCGCTGTTTTCAAAAACACTTCTTTAGACACTCCGCAATAGCGTTCGACCATCTGCGGGGTGTATCGCGAGAAATGACGTTTCAACACCTGGAAGACGCAGCGCGGATGTTCCAGCGTCGGATCAGCTTCAAACTTGCCCGCATCCTCCGCTTCTCCGCCGCGATCTTTGCCGTGTCCGCCGCCTGCGTCTGAGTGACCGGCTTTTTCGCCTCCGCTATCCTTCGACGGCGCGCCCTTGTACAGCCATGTCTCCGGATCGTACTTCTTCTTGTCCGCATCCCAGCCGGAGAACAATCCGTCCAAGTCCTCAGTGTCGCGAAAATCATCGCGCAGGATCGTGGACGCATTCGTGTAGTTGACTACGTAGTCCCGGAACTCTTTTTTATTTTCGAGGACGTAGTGAATAAGCGCCCCAAGAAAAATGATGTCGCTCCCGGCGCGCAGGGGAACCCAGATATCCGCCATAGCTGATGTGCGGTTGAAACGGGGGTCAACGTGGATAATCTTCGCCCCGCGCTCTCGCGCCGCAATCACCCACTGGAAGCCTACCGGATGGTTTTCCGCCATCGACGATCCCATAATAAGGATAGCGTCTGCGTTGGCCAGATCCTGTTGTGCGGTAGTCGCGCCGCCGCGCCCGAAAGAAGTCCCCAGACCGGGGACGGTGGAGCTATGTCATATTCGGGCCTGGTTGCTGATGCACACCATCCCCAACCCGGCAGAGAATAGTTTCTTGATCAGATAATTCTCTTCATTGTCGAGCGTCGCTCCGCCCAGATGACCGATGGCTTTGGTCTGCATGAGCGATGCGCCGTGTCGTGTTTCCTGGAATGTGCGGTCACGGGTGTCCCACAGTCGATCGGCCACCATGTCCATGGCCGATTCAAGATCGATTTCCTCCCACCGCCGCGAATACGGACGACGATACTTCACCTTTGTTTGTCGGCCAGAATGGGTATGCAACTCGTAAGTGTCCGCGCCCTTGGGACAGAGATGTCCGCGCGAAATAGGCGACTCAGGATCGCCCTCGATGGAAATAAGTTTCCCGTCCCTGTGGTAGACGAGCTGCCCGCAGCCTACGCCGCAATAAGGGCAGATGGACCGCGTAACTTCAGCGCCGTAATGCTTGGGGCGCAGATTCCGCGTGTGTTCAGTCATCGCCTCAGCGCCGGTGCCGTCGGCACCAGTCTGAAGTTGGCGGATGAGTGGCCAGCGGGAAAGCAAATCATTAAGCACAGCGTGCCTCCATGCAGTTTCCCAAAACCAGCAAAAGCATAATACATCTCAGATGATCTCAGCAGCGCCCGCGCTGCCTGAGCAGAAAAGGCCGGTGTGGGGCGGACAGGAGTGTCCGCCGCCGTTGACTTTGACTCCCGTAACTGTTGCCATCCTCAATACATCCTGCATTTTCCCTCTTCCCGCGGCGGACGCGAATGTCATAATCGCGTCGTCACGAGGAGAATCACCATGCGGATCATAAAGAAGATCGTGGTCCCCCCGGCAATCTGGGCTTTGATGCTGGCCATGACGGTTTCTGCCGCGCAGGCCGTCACGATCATGTGCGCCGACTACGGAGTCGAAGGCAACCGCATCGATGTGACCACTCGAGTGCTCTCGATGGTTCAAAATGGATATCTGAATTTCCGCGTGACCAACTATGACCTCGGCGGCGATCCTGCCCCGGGCCAGATCAAAGAATTTCGTATCCGAGGTCGGGACCGCAGCGGCTATATCCAGGATTACAATTTTCATGAAAAAGATACGGTGAACTTGGAAGTGAGCGGCGGCGCTCAGAACTTTCCGCCCCTTCGTGGCGGAGGAGGCTCAAGCCAGTGGCAAGGCCGCCTCTCTCCCGACGACCAGGACCGCTTCGACAACTACTACACCCGCTGGCTGACCTATCGCAGCGAGAACAATCAGGGAGAAGTCCAGAGCATGCGGAATCGCATGCTTGAGGTTTATAACCATTACGATATCCCCACTAGTGTTCCTTTCAACCAGGTGGCATCGCCCAACGTGGCTCAGCCAGAGGCCGGTCCCTACCCCAGTTCCAACAATGGCTACAACGATCTGCAGATTTTACAGGGTACCTACGGCACGCCAAGTCACAGTATTAACGTCACCGCCAGGCTGCAGGCGATGGTGAGTAACGGAAACCTTAGCGTGCATGTGAATAACGATTCTATGGGTGGCGATCCCGCCCCCGGAAAGCACAAGGACTTGGTGCTGGTGTACAGCTATCGCAGCGAGCGCCGCAATGTGACGGTCCCAGAAAGCGAAGACCTGCGAATCCCGTAAGGCTCTGGATTCTTAGCTGGCTCTTTGCTTAATTCCTTAGCGGATTTCCATGCATCCATTATCATTAACTATCACATAATCAAAAGAGGGAATCATGCCTGAACCAACCTATGAAGAACTAAAGGCTCGTCTTGCCGATCTGGAAAAACAAGGCGCCCGGCGCACCGGCAATCTGGAATTCAGGGTCAGTGAAAAGGGCGGCGTCAGTGTCTACGGACTCGGCCGTTTTCCCGTCACGCTGTATTACGAGCAGTGGACCCGCCTCCTGGAAGCTTTCGACAAACTTCGGGAATTCCTGGAAGAAAATAAATCCAAACTTAAATTGAAAGGACAGTAGGCCCGTCGCGGAGCGGCGAAAGAGTCTAGCCCACGGCGCAACATAGCACGTCACAAGATAGAGCCAAGCCGTGCGGTGGGAAACATTGTCATTGCCAACAGATCTCGACCGGGAACAATTCTTATACCTGACAACGCGGGGCCGCAAATCAGGAAGGCCGAGGCGAATCGAAATCTGGTTTACTCAGCGCACGGCTGGCTCGCAAAAACCCCGCTTCTACATCATCGCCGAATATCCGACTGCCAACTGGGTGCAAAACATCCGTGCGCATCCCGCGGTCCAGGTCCGTGTGGCTGGCCAGAGCTTTTCCGCTCACGCCCGGGTTATCTGTGCCACCGATGAACCCAGCCTGAATCACGCTGTACAGGAACTTTCCCGCCAGAAGTACGGCTGGGGAGATGGCCTGGTGGTGGAGCTGATCCCTGCCGACGATAGTTCCCTATAAACGGAAACCGGAGCAGCATATGCTGCTCCGGCCGAGTCCTTTTTGGCCTTTGCTTCAGACCGTCAGGGTTTCCACGAAATGTTCCGCGAGCGTGGTTTCCACCTTGTAGAGCTTGTAGCTGACCGGGGTGTTCAGATATGGCTTCAGGATTTCATGCACTCTGGGATACGTTTCGCGCTCAAAGCGCTCCGCGTCCCTTTTCTCTGTCCACAGGCTGATGCTGACCACCTTGCCAGCTTCGTTCTCCGGGAATAAAGGCAGGATCTCCAGGAAACCACTCTGCTTCTTCAGAATGGGAAGAACTTGGTTACGCAGCGTCTTGATCAACTCTTCTTTCTTTTCGAAGTCGGGAATGAATTCGACTATACGGGCAAACATTGAATATCTCCCTTCGTAACGATTTTTTGCTGAAGACCGAAGTACCTCGTTGGACCTGGGTGCTCACGAGTCTTCATTGTCAAGCAAAACAACCCTAGGCCTGGTTCGGTCGCGAAAGCAGTGATCCGCCGTACACAACCGTGTGACTGAAAACACAATCAGTGGCTTGGAATCTATAATCCTTTCGTATGTCGTCCGACGACATCCTAACTGCACCGCCCCCTCCTGCCGATGCCCGCCTTCGCTATGGCGCCGATCCCAATCAATTCGGCGACCTGCGCGTCCCCAAGTCCAAGGGACCTTTCCCCGTCGTCATGAACATCCACGGCGGGTTCTGGCGCGCCAAATACGATCTCGCTCACGCCGGCCATCTCTGCGCCGCTCTGACAGCTAAGGGCGTGGCAACCTGGAACCTGGAATATCGCCGCGTGGGCAATGCAGGCGGAGGCTGGCCCGGCATATTCGAAGACATCGTCAACGGCTACCGTTTCATATCACAAAACGCCAACCGCCATAATCTGGACTCGCAGCGCATGGCCGTCACCGGCCACTCCGCCGGCGGACAGCTTGCCCTATGTCTCGCCGCTCGCGAAACGTCTGTAAAAAACGTCGTTTCACTGGCCGGCGTCGTAGATCTCCAGCAAGCCTGGGAACTTCACCTGAGCAACAACGCGGTCGTCGATTTTCTAGGCGGGAAACCTGATGAAGTTCCAGAGCATTACCACGAAGCCGATCCGATGCGCTTAAAAATCCCGAAAGCCGTGCAGTGGCTAATCCACGGCTTAGCAGATGACGTCGTGCCGGCGAATCTAAGCCGCGAGTATGTTCAGCAGAAAAAGGCAAATGGTGAAGATGTTCACTTGTTGGAGATCGCAGCCGCCCGCCATTTCGATGTGATCGATCCACGATCAGCAGCCTGGCCCAAGGTCGAGCAAACCATCCTGCACCTGATTCAAGCTTAGTGAGGATTAGAACTCGATGTAGGCGCGGGCGTCCTCGCCCGTGCTACTTTTGTAAACTTCTGCTGCAGCGATTAAGCGCAGTTCCTCAGCACCAGCGCCGAATTCTTTGACCCAAACGCAATGCAATTGCAGATCGCATGTTCGACGTCAACTTTCCGCCCCGCCTCAGGCACGTAATCCAGATCACATTCCACATCCGGCGTCTCCAGATTAATCGTCGGCGGAATTTGTCCATGACGCATGGCCACGATCGTCGCCGCCACGCCTGCCGCTCCGCAGGCTCCCTGCGGATGTCCGATCTGTGCCTTCAACGCCGACATCGGCACTCTCGGCGCATACTCGCCTAGCGCCAGTTTCAGAGCCTGTGTCTCAATGCGGTCGTTCAGCTTGGTCGAAGTGCCATGCAGGCTGACGTATTTCACATCCTGCGCACCGATACCTGCCTCCTGCATCGCCAGCGAAATCGCGCGTGCCGGCTCCTCACCGCACTCCTTGAGCCGTACTCGATGAAATGCCTCGCAGGTCGAACCATACCCGCAGACTTCCGCCAGCATCTTTGCCCCGCGCGCCTTGGCGTGCTCATACTCTTCCAGCACAAACATCCACGCGCCCTCGGCCAGCACAAACCCATCGCGGTCCGCGGAGAATGGCCGCGACGCCTTCTCTGGCGCGTGATTCCAGGAGTCGGTAAGAATTTTCATCAGGATAAAGCCTTTTACGATGCCTAGCGCTATGGGCGCATCCGCTCCGCCGGTCAGCACCATGTCCAGCCGCCCCGACTGAATCTGCCGCAGTGAATAGCCCATCGCATCGGTCGACGACGTGCACCCCGAAGTGATCACGTGGCTGGGGCCGTGCAAGCCGAAACGAATGCTGACGTCACTCGACAACGTTCCCATCACGCTCGTAGGCACGCAGAACAGACTCATCTGCCGGTATTGCTGCCGAAAAAATAAGCGGTATTGCTCCTCAGTAAATTCCTGTCCACCGCCCCCCGAGCCCATGATCACGCCGAAGCGCCGCTTCTCGTGCAGGGACAGCAAAGGTGGATCAACTCCGGCATCTCTGAAGGCCTCGCTCGCAGCCGCCAATGCCAGCGGCAGAACTCGCGACACATGCTTGCGTTCCCGCTTTTCCACCCAAGCCAGTTCGTCAAAGTCGCGAACCTCGCCCGCAACCTGCACCGGGATCTCGCTGGCATCGAAATGCGAAATGCGGCGGACGCCGCTACGTCCCGCAAGAATGGCGTCCGCAAATGCCTGGTTGCCAATGCCATTCGGACTGACCGCTCCCATACCCGTGACTACCACACGTCGTCTCAAAATTTGCCTCTCTTCATCGCGCAAAACTATATATGAAGTTAAGATGCAACTTCGCGCTTACGGAGTGGCATTCCCCGCCAATTCAGACCTGTCAAATTCTTTTGACAAGGTGATGACATTCCGCACGGGCAACCGTGCTAACGCGCCGTCCACCCGCCATCGATAAGAATTGTGTGCCCGGTGATGAGCGATGCTGCCGGAGACGCCAAAAACACCACGGCGCCGGCAACTTCCACTGGTTCACCAATACGGTGCAGCGCCGCGATGCGCTCCTCCACGTCCGCGCGAAATTCGGGGTTGGAAAGACATTCTTCCGTTCCCGGTGTGCGGATAAATGTCGGCGCCACCGCATTCACCCTGATATTGTGTTTGCCCCATTCCACAGCGAGGCATTTGGTTAAGTGTGCAATGGCAGCCTTGGTCATACAGTAAACAGATTCCGTTGGCAACGCCGCAAACCCCGCCTGGGAACTCATGTTCACGATGCACCCGCGCTTCTGGCGAATCATGACTCGTCCCGCGGCCTGGCTGGCAAAAAACGTTCCCTTCAAGTTCACTGCCAGCGTCAAATCAAAATCTTTCTCTGTCACATTTTCCGCAGGATTCTCCGGAGCCAGCCCGGCATTGTTGACCAGGATATCGATCCGTCCGATGTGCCCGACCGCCTCATCAATCGCCCGGACAATCTGATCCATCCGCGTCATGTCCATTTGCAACGGCAGCGCGCGCCGCCCCATGGCTTCAATTTCCCGCACCAGGTCGGTCCCCGTGCTCACATCACGCAAACCCAGCGCCACATCTGCTCCGGCATTGGCTAGCGCCAGCGAGATAGCCCGTCCCAGGCCGCGTGCAGCGCCCGTTACCAGGCCGACTTGGCCAGTTAGATCGAAGCAGGGCAAGTCGTTCATCGGTTCTCCATAAGCCGCCAAAACAGGCTTGTGCTCGTACAAAGCGGGAACCGAATTATAATCGCCGTTCCGCTCTGGTTGTGACGCGGCATTGGATTTTGTCAATAGCAGCAGAAGGGAAGAAAGAAAGAAGGATTCTTGGCCTACGACGACCTGCGTCAATGGATTACCGCGCTAAGACGCGCCGGTGAATTGAGAGAGATCCATACCGAAGTCGACCCAATCCTTGAGATCGCCGAAATCACCGACCGCGTATCGAAGGGAAAGTATGACAAATCCGCGGACAAGAGTGTCCGCGCCACCCAAGCCGGCGGTCCCGCTCTGCTCTTTCAGAATCTTAAAGGCCACCCCGGTGCGCAGGTGTTGATAAATCAATTCGGCTCGCAGCGCCGCATGAACCTGGCACTCGAAGTAGATTCACTCGACGAGGTTGCCGATCGCATCCGCCACTTCATGGACGTCAAGTCTCCCCAGGGCTTCCTCGACAAAGTCAAAATGTTGCCTATGCTCGCAGAAATGGGCAAATTCTTTCCCAAGACGGTGGCCACAGGCCCGTGCAAGGAAGTCATCAAGCATGACAACTTCTCGCTGCTCGATTTCCCCATCCTGCAATGCTGGCCCAAAGATGCAGGACGCTTCATCACATTACCCTGTGTAATCACGCGCGATCCCAAAACGGGCAAGCGCAACGTCGGTATGTACCGCATGCAGATCTTTGACGAGCGTACGACCGGCATGCACTGGCAGCGTCAGAAGATCGGCGCAGAGCACTATCGCGAGGCGCTGCGGCGGGCTGCCGTTGAACACGATGTAGGCGCAGCCGTCCTCGCCCGTACGACGGAAATGCCTGCGGCAGCAAAACGCGCTGCCGTCGATATCATGGCCCGCTCTTCCGGAGGCTCCGTCCTGGCAGACGGCTCTCGCCCCGGTGGAAAAATGGAAGTCGCCGTTGTCATCGGCACCGATCCTGCGATAACGTTTTCCGCCATCGTTCCCGCGCCCCCCGATGTCGAGGAATATCTGATCGCAGGTTTCCTGCG
The DNA here is from genome assembly GCA_003225075.1 of Acidobacteriota bacterium. GTDB lineage: Bacteria > Acidobacteriota > Terriglobia > Terriglobales > Acidobacteriaceae > Gp1-AA124. The sequence continues at coordinate 18,676 of QIAP01000021.1, forward strand.
CCAGAAACCCGTCGAATTAGTGAAGTGTGAGACGGTTGACCTTGGAGTTCCCGCCACTTCAGAGATCGTGCTCGAAGGCCACGTCCACCTCGACGAACTCCGCACCGAGGGCCCCTTCGGCGATCACACCGGCTTCTACTCCCTCGAAGATCAATACCCGGTCTTTCATGTCGCCTGCATCACGCATCGCAAAGATCCGATCTATGCCACCACGATTGTCGGCAAGCCTCCAATGGAAGACGGTTGGATGGGTAAAGCTGTGGAACGCATCTTCCTGCCGCTGATGAAGCTCACCATCCCTGAGATCGTGGACATCAACCTGCCAGTCGAGGGCATCTTCCACAACCTGATGCTGGTCTCGATCAAGAAGTCTTACCCCGGTCAAGGTCACACTCAAAGTCCTCAACCACATCGATCCCGAGCGCGACATTCAATTCACCCTCGGCCCCATCGATTCGCTCGACCACGCCTCGCGCCTCCCCAATTACGGCTCAAAGATGGGTGTAGACGCCACTCGCAAATGGGCCAGCGAAGGCTTCACCCGTCCCTGGCCGGATGAAATTCTTATGGATGAAAAGACTAAGGCGGTGGTGAATGGGAAGTGGAAGGCGTTGGCGAGAGAACTTGGGTTAGAGTAACGGATCACCCGGCTTTTCGGCTTGGACCCCTTCGCCGGCGTCCACAACTTCCAGCCACGTTCTTGGAGCAGGGCTTCCAGCGGATGAATTCGCTTCTGTCCCGGCATCCATCCACTATTATGGCAGTGACTAAGCAAGATGCCTTGCTCGGTCAGGCGTGATGCTAGCGCATCTATCGCTTTCCCGACCTCCTGATTCGAAAAAAGCTGCAAGGTGCGCCGTTCGATGATCACATCGAATGGGCCTGGGCAGAGTGCCGGATCCAGAATATTCCCGACTACAAACTCCGCTCTCCCCTCGCTATTTTGCGGCCCTGCCCCTTGGTGCCCGTGCAACTCAGATGAACTGAACTTCCATGCTTGCGCAAGTTCTATGGCTTTGGGAGACACATCCATGCCCGTCGCCTGGAATCCAGCCGCGGCTAGGGCCCGTGGTTCCTGGGAGATGCCGTTGCCTGCGCACAAAACGGTCCACATGCCGCATTCGACCATTACCCGCACCAAATTCTCATCATGATTGAATATGTCAAACAGTGGTGGGGTAAGGCCGTGTGCCACCTGCTCAACCCAATAATGGTCCCAGGCGGCAACATCGTGGACATTCGTGGGCGGCCAGAACCACTTGAAATCATCTCCATCATCCGTGTTGCATCCCACCGGAGAAGGTGGGGGCGGCTGCAGAGCAAGGTCTGCCATACCCGGCAAACGGCAGGACGGCTGCACGTTGTAGAGCCCACCCTGTTCTTGCCGAAGCCATGAGCAGAGTCGAAGGGGCGGCCGAAGGGAATCTGCTTTCTGGTTCTCCTCTTTCAAGCGTACGCGAACTTCCCGCCGCTAGTCGCATACAATAGGGCCGCAGTGGGGCAGCGGCAATGGTCGGTCAAAGGCTCGGACACTATCTTATAACCGAACAAATTGGCGCTGGCGGCATGGGCGTTGTCTATCGCGCTCGCGATGAGCGTCTCGATCGCGACGTGGCCGTCAAAGTTCTTCCCATCGGCAGCGTCTCCGACGAAGCGGCCCGCAAGCGCCTGCGCAAAGAAGCGTTGGCTCTCTCCCGGCTCAATCATCCGAATATTGAAACCGTCTACGACTTCGACACCCAACAGAACGTCGACTTCCTCGTCGCCGAGTTAATTCCGGGAGTCTCGCTTGATCACAAGGTAGCCGCCGGTCCACTGTCGGAAAAAGAAATCGTGCACCTGGGCGCCCAAATGGCGTTCGGTCTCGAAGCTGCTCACGCGGCGGGCATCGTTCACCGCGACTTGAAGCCCGCCAACCTCCGCAACACCCCCGATGGCCGCTTAAAGATTTTGGATTTCGGGCTGGCCCAAGACTTCCTAAGCCTCGGCAATGTGTCCACTACGACAAGCCAGACTTCCGCCGAAGGCATCAGCGGGACTCTGCCCTATATCGCGCCCGAGCACCTGCAAGGCGAAAAGGTCGGTCCGCGCGGCGACATCTACTCCGCCGGTGCGGTGCTATACGAAATGGCCACTGCGCGTCCGCCATTCCAGGAAAAAAGTGGGCCGCTGCGGATGGAAGCAATTTTGAATCGTCCACCCGCCGCGCCCACTGCGGTGAATCGCCGCATCTCCCCTGCCCTCGAAGCCGTAATCCTGAAGGCAATGGACAAAGATCCCGACCGCCGCTACCAGTCCGCCCGCGAGTTGCGCGTGGACCTGGAAAGGCTGAGCAGCACGCCAACCCTGTCCATCCGAACGTCGCCACGGAGCAAGATGATGTGGGCGGCAGGCATCCTTGTAGCACTCGTCGCGATCCTGCTGGCCATCGGCTATCGCAGGCATTTCCTCGGCAGCAAGCCATCGCCCGACCGCATCATCCTCGCAGTTCTCCCGTTTGAAGTTCTCACCAACGAAGAGGACATCGGCTTCCTGCGGGCTGGCATCGCTGACTCGATCATCACCAAACTAGCGAGCTTCGGCCGCCTGCGCTTGCGTCCCACCAGCGCCATTCTGCGTTACGAAAAGCAGCGCGCAGATCCACGTCAAGCCGGACATGATCTCGCCACTGACTACGTCGCAACTGGCACCGTGCAGAAAATGGGAGACCGCTTCCGCATCAGTACACAACTAGTGCGGATCACCGACGGCGCATCCGTTTGGGGAGAGCATTACGACCTGGCACGTTCCGACTTGCTTGGCTTGGAGGACACCATTGCCGAAAAGATCGCTGCGGCTTTACGCGTTGAAATCAGCGCCGCCGAACGTGAGCGGCTTTACCGCCGCTACACGGCAAATCTCGCAGCCTACGAACTCTATCTCAAGGGCCGCGGAGAGCTGGCACGACTTACGCGCGAATCCACGCTGGCCGCGATCGATGCTTTCGAATCCTCCCTGCGCCAGGATCCGAATTACGCTTTGGCTCACGCTGGCCTCGCCGTGTCATGCGCTCTGATGCGCCTTCGCTATGCTTCCGAAGGCCAGGTCGCCAACTGGGAAGAGCGTGCTCACCAGGAAGCGCAGCGCGCGCTCCAACTCGATGCCAATCTCGCCGAAGCACACGAAGCCCTGGCTGCCGTCTATCGCTCGGCCGAATTCGATTGGCCGCGCGTCTTCGAGGAGAGCCGCCGTGCGCTCGAACTCAATCGCAGTCTGGAAATGCCGCATTACTACTTAGCCGCCGCTTTTTATCACCTTGGCCTGTTCGACCTGGTCGAGCCCGAAGTCCGTGCTGGCCTGGAGATTAATCCTGCCAACCGCGCGGAATCTTTGCGGGTGCAAGGTTCGACCGCACTGTTCAGCGGACATTTTCAGGAAGCAGAGCGCTATCTCTCCGAATTGCGGCAGCTCAGTTCCAGCCAGGTCTCCGACTGGTACCTTGCACAGGCGATGTACTATGACGGCCAATCGACCGGCGCCGAAGAAATCCTCGCCGCTTTGCATGGGAGCGGCCGGCACTTACCTTGATCACCACATCGCTTACAGCATGGGCGTCGCCTACGCTCAACTGGGCGACTTCACCGAGGCCCGCCGCTGGCTCGCTCGCTCCACTGAGACCGGGTTCCCGTGTTACCCATGGTTCGCGCACGATCCTCTGCTCAAACCTTTGCGCGACGACGCCGGCTCGCTGTCATTCCTCAATCAACTGCGCGAAGTGTGGGACGCGAACAGGAAGCGGTACGGACCATCACCGAAGTGAGGGATGAACCCAGCAGTAGAGGAGGTGGAGAAAATGGAAGTATGGGCCGGGGGACTTGAAATGGATTCTTTAGTTCCGCCAACTTTGCAGAAACCGCAGCGGTAGAAGTGACTTTATTCAGTGGCTCCCCGCAGTGGCTCGGCGGAAACCAGGAAATCGCGCCACAATCCCCGGTCGGGTATGTAATCGCGTCGGTAGGTGAGCCTCATCTTGGTCTCACGATGCAGCGCTATGCACCAGCGACTGACTTCGATGACGTAATACATGACGCCCCCTTTTCCATTTTCTCAATTGGCCTGTGGCTGCACTTCCGCAGACGTCGGAGTGTCGAGCCGCCCCACAGTGCGAACAACAGGAACATCATGAGGGCGAACACGCCCAGTCCAATCCAGCAGTCCACTTGCCTGTAGAATTCAGGCTCCAGGCCCTGATCTCTTTTAGGACCTTTCGGTTAGGGCCATTTTTTTCAACGCGATATGTATTTGGAAACGGACCGGATTTGCTTTGAAAAGATGTCTGCCGTAGAGTATCCGGGCGCTGATGTTTAGCGGGTTCCTCTTATTTTCCTGCCACCCGGTGCGCCGCGAACTGCTTGCCGGCATAGCGATAAGTGAGTCCGTCCAGCGTCCCCTCTGTGCTGTGTGAGATGGTGATGTGACCAAGGAAATTCCGGTCAAGGAACTCAGTCGCGGAAAGCGGGACGAGCGGCATGCGAAGATCGCCGAGTTGCAGGAGCAAGTAACCGGGATGGGCTGTCACGGTGAACTCGGCATTGGGCACGAAATAGTCTGGCCCGTACCGGTACTGGCCTGCGTAGGATTCCAAAGTGGACTGTGGAATGGTAACCGCACGCATATCTGGGCGCGCCGGTTGTTCTTGACCGAAGACGATCGCAGCCAGTGCTTCGGCAATGGGATCTTGTGACACGCTGGCATAGCTGTTGCTCAGCACAATGATGGTGACATCGTCGTCCGGAAAACGATCTAATTCGGCAGTAAAACCTGGGCTACGACCATTGCTGGACATTACGCGATGGCCGAAGCGTTTACGAATGAACCAGCCATAACGATTGCCTCGTCCCTCGACGAAGTATTTCTGCCGGGTCGCGGCTTGTAGCACTCTATCTGCATAGAGAGCGCGATCGAATCGGTAAAGATCATCAAGCGTCGAGTACAGAGAGCCATTGCCGGTCTTGTTAGACCAATCCAAATAGGGCGCCTTCTCATAGCTGGTGATCCCCGCAGGCTCGTAGCCAGAAGCTGAGAACGGAATCAGGTGCAAGGCGTCGCCGTCGTGCCCTGAGTCCCGCATTCCAGCCGGCTCCAGGACGCGCTTATTTAGGTATTCTCCATAGCTCACTCCTGTGACCTTCTCCAGGATGAGCGCCAGCAGATTGTAGTTGGAGTTGCTGTAGCGATAGTCGCTACCAGGCTGGAATTCCAGAGGCAGGCCAGCGAACTTGGCAACCAGTTGCGCTGTGGTATGCGGGCTGCGCGCGAAAGTATTGTAGTCAGCGAGATCATTGACGTTGGGAATACCGGAAGTATGAGTGAGCAGGTTGTCCACGGTGATACGGTCACCGTTGGGGAAGCCCGGAACAAAGCGCGAGACACGATCAGAAATACTCAAGCGTCCCTGCTCCTGTAGCTGGAGAATCGCCGCCGCCGTAAACGGTTTCGATACCGAAGCGATGTGGAAGCGTGTCTCCGCCAAGTTTGGCGCGCTTAACTCGTAGCTCGCCATGCCATACCCTTGGCGAAGCAGGACTTTGCCCCTGCGGGCGACAAGCACCGCCCCAGTAAAGTTTCCGCTCTCCACGAATGGTTTGAGATACACCCTTAGACGATCGCCGATCTGCCTATCCGGCACCTCTTGGCAGCACGCAATACTCGTGAATAGGAGCAGGCATGCAATTTGCGACGCGACAGCGAAGCTTTTCATCGGCGCCCCAAGGAATCTCCGGTGAAACATTCTAGTACGTCCCACTCAGATGCGGAGCCCGGACTGCCTCCCGCCTCTGCCTTGCAATTCCTGGTGACGCATCTCGCGTGCATGTCTTTCTTTCGGATTGTGAGGGAGACTCCCGCGCTTAACAAAACTTCCTAAAATTAAAGATACTGAACCTGTCGATCTTGCAGTCCGTCGTTCGACGTTACAGTAGAGCCTGGGATCCGGAAGCTGTTCAGACGGTCGAAATCGTCCGAAGCCTGGCTCCAAATCCGAAATCAAAAAGGAGTCATTGCAATGAGAGTCCTGGTAATAGTCAAAGCCGACAAGAACTCAGAGGCAGGCATTATGCCGAGCCGGAAAATCCTTGAGGACATGGGGAAGTTCAACGAAGAGCTGGTAAAAGCCGGCGTCATGCTCGCCGCCGAGGGTCTTCACCCCAGCTCGAAAGGCAAGCGCGTCAAGTTCTCCGGGCCCAAGCCGACCGTAACCGACGGCCCATTTACCGAGAGCAAAGAACTGATCGCCGGCTTCTGGTTGTGGCAGGTGAGGTCGATGGACGAGGCGATCGAGTGGCTCAAGCGCAGTCCCTTCGGAGGAGGGGCCGAGATCGAGATTCGCCCGGTGTTCGAGGCGGACGACTTCGGCGCCGAGCTAACTCCCGAGCTCAGAGAGCAAGAGGAACGCCTGCGCCAGCAGGTCGCCGCAAAAAAATAGTGTTGGGAAGGGCACGGCTTCAGCCGTGCCCGCGGCCGTCCCATCCTCGTCGTTCCGTTTTTTTGGAACGACAGGGTGGGGAAGTTGACTGACCGTTGCATCCGAGCGCGGGGAATATTGACAAAGAATCCGATCCGCCCGTCGACTTTGCAAGGCTTCGTTCGACCCTAAACTAGCAACGC
>QIAP01000022.1 GCA_003225075.1 Acidobacteriota bacterium
CGAATGCGATGGAACTGGCCGCGATCGTGTCCGACTGCGCTGCGCGTGCCGGACCGAGTGCGGCGAGGTAGCCAAGATTCGTGACCAGATACAGGCCGACCATCAGCAACACGCTAGAGAAAAGCGCTCGCGGGAAATTCTTTTGTGGCTCGATCACCTCGCCTGCGCTGTAGGTAACGAACTGCCAGCCTTCATAGGCCCAGAGCACGGTGATCATCGCCAGTCCAAATTTCGAGAGCAGCGAGCCGCTGATTTTTTCGGTCCATAATGCTCCGGGGATCGCTGAGTATCCATGCCCGAGCAGCAGCAGGATGGCGCACAGCACGACGATCAGCAAAACTTTGGCGAGCGTAGTCCAGTTCTGAAGATCAGAACTGTGACGCGTTCCCCAAACGTTGACCCCGGTTATCACGGCAATGACTCCAATGGCTATGATCTTCTCAGCTAAGGGGCCGAGGGGAACAATTTCGCCGAGATAGGTACTGAAGGCGACGGCGAGCGAGGCCATGGTGCCGCTGGCAATGGCCAGAAACATGGTCCATCCATAAAGAAACGCGGGCAGTGGGCCGAAGCCATCGCGCACATAAACGTAGATGCCGCCGGCTTCGGGCTTCATCGCCGCCAATTCGCTATAGCTGAGAGCGCCGAGAAGCGAGAGCACGCCGCCGGCAATCCAGACCAGCGAGGCGATTCCGATCGAATCGTCCACCTGGCGAAGGAGCCCGCCAGGGACAAGGAAGATGCCCGAACCGATGATTGATCCGATGATCAGCAGGACCAAGTCGCGAAATCGGAGAGTCCGGACTAGTTTGGTCATTGCGAGCAACTCCTGCCGGCGGTTACAAAGTGAGGCGCGCTGGCTTCAAACAGCCGCCGCACATCATCGCATACTTCCTATGTCAGCCGTGGGGACGATTCGTCACCGTTTGTGACAACCGGCTCCCGTACCCTGAGGTTCTGCTAGGCACAGAGATGACGCTACCAATTTTGACATGTCGCTGGTAGAGCTCCAGAATCGTTATGCGCTTCTCTCGACGGGTGAAATAGCCCCAAGCCGTCGATCCGCATCCGGCCGCATGTTTTGTCTGTCGCCTCGGAGGTTGCCGTGACCTTTTCGCGTTTGGCAGTGTTTGCTTTGATCAGCTTCAATGCTGCCTGCGCTGTGAAAAACATCAGACGTCTACGGTTGATTCTGAATGCTGCTATTGTTTGCGCCGGAATATTCCTGCTCATGCCCTGCGCATTTGCCGGCCGCTTCCTGACGGCGACTAGATATTCTGTCGGCGGAATCGACCCCCAATTCATCGCTGCGGCCGACCTCAACGGGGACGGCAACGTTGACTTGGTGACAACGAACTTCGGCACAAGCCATCATCCCGGAAGCACCATCAGCGTATTGTTGGGCAAGGGCGACGGCACTTTCCAAAAAGCTGTGTCCTACCCCTCGGGCGGAATCAAGCCACTATGGATTGCTGTTGGAGATTTTAACGGCAATGGCAAGCCTGATCTGGCGGTGTGGAATACCTGTGGACTCGTCACCTGTTCCTTGCCCTTTGTACAAATCTTGCTGAATAATGGCGATGGCACCTTCAGGGCAGGGGCAGCGTATTCTTCTTCTAGCAGCGCTTCTTCTTTGGGCGGCCCCCTATTGGCCGGCGACTTCAACGGCGACGGCAAGCTTGACGTTGTGGTCGCGAACGAAGGCGTCATCCTGCTAGGCAATGGCGATGGCACTTTCAGCCGGTTTACCACCTCTTTTTCGTGCGTTCCGCAAGTAGTGGCGGACTTCAACGGCGATGGCAAGCTCGACCTTGCCGGTTATGCTTCTAATAACCTGGTTGTGGTGCTGGGTAATGGCGATGGCACCTTCCATCAATCCGCCTCTTATCCCGTCAAATACACCTTCGAACCCGGCAATACTTCCAACGACCTTGCGGTGGCAGATGCTAATAATGATGGCAAGCTGGACCTCATCACTGCGGGGATAAACTCCATCGCAGTGAACGTTTACTTGGGCAATGGCGATGGCAGCTTTCAGTCGGCTATCACAACTCAAACCCTAACATCTGGTCATATGGCAGTTGCCGATTTCAATGGCGATGGGAAGGTGGATGTTGCTGTCGAAGCTCCTATCCACGAGGTCTTGTTTTGCTGGGCAATGGAGATGGCAGCTTTACTGTGCAACCCTACAGCTACGACACTGAGGCGTTTGGACGGATGGTAGCGGCAGACTTTAACAAGGACGGGAAAGTTGATCTAGCTGTGCTGGCATGGACCACCAAGAGTGTAGACATCTTGCTGGGAAACAAGCAGGATACGTTTCTGGCCGCGAAGCTTTTTCCGGGTGCCGACTTGGAGGTGGCAGGTCGAAGTTCGGGCAGGCCGTCACCTTCACCGTCACAGTTGCAGCCACTGTTCCGGGTTCGGGCACTCCAGGCGGAACAGTTCAGTTCACGGATGGCACTACGGTGCTATCGACGGCGACGCTCAGCCACGGAAAGGCGACCTTCACAACCGCGCGGTCATAGTCCGTTGCGAAGTACACCCAATGTTGTGCCCTTGGACGGCATTGGAGCGGAGTCGAAGAACTCCCCGTTGCGCGTTATGCCGCCTGAGCGTGCGCCTGATACTCCCGCTCCGAATCAGCCGGGAGAAGCACCCAAAGTGTGTAAATTCCCAGCGCAGTGCCCAGAGGAATGTTGAACAGCGAAATGAATCCGAGAACCAGGCAAAGAATGCGCGCCCAGGTTTGGCGTTCGAGCAATCCCCATCCTGCTACAAATCCCAGGCCGGCCTTCGCCAGCACGAAGATGCCGACCACAGTCAGCAAAGGACGTAAGAAGCCCGACGCTGCGGATGCGCCGCCCATCTCCGGCAAATGGACAAACAGCGTGTTGGCGAGGATCACTAACACTACGCCGCCAATCAGGTTGACCGCCGACAAAGCCAGCCAGAGAATGGCAAGCAAGCGCAGGTGTTCTTGCACGCGGCCCGGGCGTGGAGATCCAATGGCTGTCGTTCCCCTGACTTCTTTCCGACACCGACTGCAGAAACGTTGATCGGCGGGCAAGACTGCGCCGCATCCGTCGCAGAACATGGATCCTCCTGAAGACTGCCTGGAAAAAGTTTGTCTTAGGTCAGTACGCTTCCCTGATCGCCTGAGTTCCAGCATCGTCGCAGACGCCGCACCGTCACAGGCAAATATTTGGCTGAAACGAAAAGGCCACCCGGCAACAGGCAGCCTTTTCTTCAAGGGAGAATAGTTCCAACGGAGGTGAAAATCCCGTCAAAACTTTCTGGCGAAATCTTATGAGCCGCAAAAGCGGAGTGTCAAGATTTTTTTGGAGAATAAATATGTTTATTTTCAACGACTTAGAAAACAGGTCAACAGGTCCCCCGTATGCCTCATTTTGAGACAAAAATGAGGTTCGGCTCCCTAAGCTTCATCTATTGTAGAACTTACCTTGCAGCTGGAGGTTTCTGGACGCCCTCGTCCAAGCCCAGCGAGATGAATTCTATCTGTTCCTCGCGCCCCAGAAGACGCTCGGGAATGATGCGCTGAATCAGCACCCGCACGCCGCCGAACGCGATTCCCGCCACCAGTCCGATGGCTATTAGAATCCCGCTCAATACAAGCGCATTCCACACCAGGTTGCCAATGTTGTTTTTCTTATCGAAAAAAGTATTCTGGTTCCAGGTGACGTCGGCGTCGTAATTGACCGATGCGAGAAGTGATTTCGCTTCGCCCTGTGACAGTGGGCCAGCAGCGAGAACGACGATTGGACCTGTGCGCTTATCGAAAAATGGCCCGATATCAACGAGGGTAGCGGCACCAGCTTGCTGCTGCGTACTAGGCGAATGGAATGCATCTATCCGTCGCAAGTGCTCGGCAGCAATTTGCGGTGTGGGATAGGAAATCAGCATCAGGGTAGCGTCCCCGCCCGATGAGGCATACTTTCCAATCACCACTTCCGCGCCAGCGTTAAAGTCGACCAACTGGGAAGGAAGTGGAGATCGAAGTTTGTCCATTGCCACCGGTCCCACGACGTACTTGGCGGTGTTCTTCACGAGCGACAGGCGCGGCAGATAATTGGGAAGTGAAGGCAAATTGCGGGCGTTTCCCAGCGGGAGGGGCAGCATGCCCGCGAGTTCACGAAGTTCCGCCGCTGACATGGCAGTAAGTTTTTTGAAGACCGCATCCACTAAGACGTTCCCGCGATAGAATAAAACCCGATTATTCAGCGACGACGCTCGGTCGCCAATTTTTTCATCCAGCATCTCGGGCGGCTTGTAAAAGCTGAAAGCCCCGTAGGCGCCGCTGGCATCGCGAAAGCGGATTGTTTTTAGCGTGAGCTGATTGCCGTCTTCACGACTGTAAGTAGCAGATTCGAAATCGCCGAAGCCATATTCGTTGAGCACACGTGCGCTGACTGGATCGGCGATGTTCGGATCTTTGGTCGTCCGCACCGTTCCTTCCAATTGCCAACCGCCAAACTGGGCAGGTAAAACGAAACTCGGGGCTTGCTTGCCGGAACCCTGATCGGCAGCCAGGGTTGCGGCCGCTATGAAGATGAGCAGGAAAGGTATACCGACCCTCTGAAAATGCTTCATGGACGCAGAGATAGACAGGGAAAGACCTCTATTCATTAGACTACAGAGCATCGGGGAAAGTTTCCAGAAGGTACCGGATTTGCGGCATTGGCGCAGCCTGGAGTGGTTCGCCTATTGGCCTTCCTTGCCCATTCGACTCGCAACTTTGACGCCGCCCAGGCCACCAATATATTTCACCACTCCCCGAGAAAGGGATTCGGCAATGCGCTGGCGGTACTGCGAGGTCTGCAGTCTGCGCGCGTCGCCCGGATTGCTGACGAAGGATATCTCAGCCAATATGGAAGGCATGTTGGCGCCAATGAGCACAACAAAAGGAGCCTTCTTGACGCCGCGATCGCGAATCCCGGGACTCCTGGTGGCTAGTCCTGTGTGCAGAGAATGCTGCACGTCGCCGGCGAACTCGCGGGACTCCTCGATTTTTTCCTTAAGCGCGATCTTCTTCACCAGATCCTGAAGCTCATGAATGGATTTTTCCGAGACAGCATTTTCTCGCGCGGCGACTTCCAGTGCTTCCGGTGATGATGTGAAGTTGAGGTAGTAAGTTTCTACCCCGCGCGCATCGGGATCATCACTGGAATTGGCGTGAATTGAGATAAATAGATCCGCCTGCTCCTGATTGGCGATGGCAGTGCGGGTCTCGAGCGGGATAAAAGTGTCATCCTGCCGTGTGTAAATCACCTCGGCACCCAAGCGTGAGGCGAGCAGCTTGCCCAACCGCTTGGCGACATCTAACACCAGATTCTTTTCTTCGAGTCCGTTGGGCCCGATCGTGCCGGTATCATGACCGCCGTGGCCAGGGTCAATAACAATCTTGCCGATTTTCAGACCTAGGGCTCGAATCAGCGAACGACCGCCGCTTGCGGTGGGTTTGGCCTCGTGGACATCCATTGCGGCACTGCTTCTGGAGCGGCCCTTGGTCCGGCCATGCGTATTGCGGGCCGTGGAGGGGGGGGCTGGAGTGGAGCGCTCTGCAATTGGGCCTGGGGAAATACTGCGAGCAGAAGTGCGCTCGGCTGTGTTGGACTGTGGACTGTAGGTTTCTGCACCGGCCGGCAAGGACTTAGCCAGTTCCGGAGTTGCTGTTTTTATGGGTTTGGTGGCCCGGGAAATCTCCGGGCGTACTTCGGCGGGCTCCAATGTGGTGACTTTAGCGTCCTCATCGTCGTCATCGTCTGCTTCGACGATTCTCTTTGGAACTGCTTTTCGTTCGGCTGTGTTTTGTGCGAAAATCTCGCCCGTTTGGACGGGTGGTATATCGCTTTCAGTCGGCCTGGGCACGTCGACTCGGGTCTCTACTACCGTCGCTGCGGACGGCACCGTGGTCTTCCCCTCGATCCCAAGATTGCTTTTCCCATATTTGTCGCTATCACGGATTTCGGCCAGTCTGCCCACGTCGCTCTCAACTGGCGCTCTGGCGGGGCTCTTCGAACGACTTGCTTTGCTCTGAAGATCCTTGCCTTGAATATCAATGATCAGCCGGTAGGGATTGGACCAAAAAAACGCGTTGTAATTCGCGAGGTCGTCCACTTCTAGCACAATGCGTGTACGGCCAGGCTGGAACTGGGCCACCCGAATTTTCCTGAGAAGCCCGTCATCTATGTCTTGTGTCTTGCCAAGCAGGCTGGAAGCTAATTTGGTGTCATACAGGTCAAAGAAAATTCGATCGGGATGCTCAATACGCTGAGCTCCGAACTTGACCTCCTGCTCCAGACCAATAGCCACGCGTGTGTAATCGGGGGTAGTCCAGTGCTGGATGCCGGTTACGCGGGCTAATTTGCCGGGCTTCCGCGCGCCTCCCGTGCGTTCGCTGTCATCACCATCGCCCTCGTGGCGGGACGATTTATTAGCTTTAGCGTTCTGTTTCTTCGCAGCTTCTTCTTTTTCGGCTATTTCCTGGGATATATCGTTTAGCGTCTGCTTCGCATCGTCAACCAGGTGGTGGCGCGGATAGCGGCGAACAAACTCTTGAAAGGCCGCGCGCGCCTGCGCCGGATCGTCCAGATCATCTTTGTAAATTTCGCCGACAGTAAACAGAGCGTCAAAGCGAGACTTGCTGCCGGGATATTCGCGGCGTAGAAATTCGTACTGCTGAATGGCAGAGCGGAGAACCGTGTCGTCGTCGAAGCGCCGCCCCATTTCCACCAGCAACTCGGCTACTGCCGCCGCGCTCGGGTCCGCCTTGGTAGATGTGGGCGCGCCCCGGTAAACACGGCGGTAGGAATCAATCACGCGCTGGTAGTCCTGCCGGTCGCGATCGGCGGCCGGACGGCCATTCAGTGCTTCGCGCATGCGCTGCGCTGCTGAAAACTTCTCGCGGGCCCAGGTTTCGCCGTTAAGGGCACGTGCCTGGACAGGAAAAGCTGGGAAAAACAGCGCCAACAGAATGGCACTGAAACGCAATGCGCGTTCAATTCGACCTGAATTCTTCAATTTTGCGGACCGTAAATCGCCTGGGTTCGATTACCTCGGTCAACTTCCTGGTTCGACTACCTGGTTCGGCTTTATTGCTCAACCACACGTCCAACCGCTTTGTTCCTGAGAGAGTCAACCATCAATCGGTGTTGCTGATGTACAAAACGCCCCTCGCATCCCGGTGAACCCGCAACGGATCGTGTACCGGATTGCCGAGAATATAGCTGCCCGGAGCAGATCCTCCGTAGTACAGGTTCGTAATTCGCCGAACATAATTCTGCGTTTCCGCGAATCTCGGCACCCCGGCGCTGCGCGCCACTGCGCCTGCGCCCGCGTTATAAGCTGCCAGACTCAACTTCACGTCGCCGCCGTAATTTTCAAGTAGTTGCTTGAGGTGGCGAACGCCGGCATCTACGTTTTGCTGTGGGTCAAAGGGGTTACGTACGTTCAGTTGCCGGGCCGTCGATGGCATGAGCTGCATCAATCCCATGGCTCCCTTACGGGAAACAGCGTTAGGGTTGAAGTTGGATTCAACCTTGATCACAGAACGCACCAGGTTCGGATCCACGTTGTGCCGGGCGGCTGCCTGAACGATAGCAGCATCTACATCCTGCTGGTTGAACGCCTGGCCACGGACGAAATTTGTTCCTGATCCGGTTATCTCCGGATTCGCCTCATGGCCAATGTACTGGTTCACCTCGGCCGCTGCGGAACGCGCCGCCCGCATGGTGGCCCCATTCGCCGGCGGTACTGGTTTCCAGCGGCGCTGGGCCGCGCTCCAGTAAACCAGCGGACGTCGGGGGCTCCCTGCACTAGAAGCTGATGCCACTTCAGGATGTCGAGCGGCAACGGGAGCAGCTTCGTTCACATAGATTCTGCGTCCGTTTTCGTCAGTAGTGGCGATCATTCCAACAGCGTTGCGGCTGTCGCCGGGTTCTGCCTGCAGGTATGGCGTGGTGAGAGAAAGGAAGGTCGCGATTACGGTACTTGCCATCAGGGCGAGTTGCAGGCGCTTTCGCATAAACCGGGTGTCAGCCTCCGCCGCTGGGCATAAGAACACCCCTGCGACTGCCTACCCGGAACCTGACGGAGAATCGCTTACCAGAGTGTGACGATTATAGGACGGGCGGGGTGACCCGGCAATCTATCCAAAGACCATAGAACCACCTAAGTAACAAAGTTAAGTTACTGAAAATACTTGCAATTTTAAGGGTTCAATGGCTGTCGCAACCGCTCCTTGACGCTCGATCGGGCTGCCGCCGTCAGCTACAGGCTCGTGGAGCTGTTTCTCCTTCTGCTTGACGCAGAATGCAGAGTCTTGAATTTAGTGGGGTGTCCAATGTGGATGCATGCTGAAGAGTCCCTGGACAACCGCGATCCGGTAGGCCAGGAATAACCCGAAAGCCAGGCTAACCAGGCCGGACGCTGCGGCAAGGCGATGGCTGAAACGATGGAAGCGATGTCCAACTAAGCGAAACGTGGAAGCTATGCTCATGGTGATAAGCATCATGCCGGCAATGGTCCCGAGGCCAAACACCAGAAGGTAGGCGATTGCCCAACTGGAGTTTCGGATTGTCGCCAGAATCAGAAGCGCCACGGCGGCCGAGCCGGCCAGACCATGGACGATGCCCACAACTAGAGGCCGCAGGAGCTGATAGCCGCCAATCGTCCCTAGGCTACGATCGAGTACGGCTAGTCGCGTCTGCTCGGGCGAATGGGAGTGCATCTCCGGTCCGTGTGAGTGGCGATGAGTGTGGATGTAATCGCCATGGCTATGAGGGTGGGAGTGAATCAGTTGCTGTTCTCCCTCCGTAGTTATGGCTTGTTCTGGCATGGATCGCACGAAACCCACCAGGTTCCAGACACCAAGTGCGATCAACATCAAGCCGACGCAAAGCTCCATGCTTAATCCGAGCCGAACCGGAATTACCAGCTTGAACAGAATGATTGCGGTGCCGACGGCAAAAATAGTGACGGTGTGACCCAATCCCCACAAGGCGCCGATTACCGCTGCCCGCTTTGTGCTTCGCTGCTGACTGACGATAGTCGTGACGGCAATTACATGGTCCGGATCGGTAGCGTGGCGCATTCCGAGAAAAAACCCGATGGCGATGATAGAGAGAAACGTGAACATGCGCTAAGACGTTCCGGCAGGTTACATTAGCTTACCATCTCGCTTTGTAACCGCATTGCACCTCAAGTCGCGGCCTCAGCCGATGCCTTCTTCAAGTTAAGCGTTGCGTTGTTGATTAATGGTTTCGCCCAGAAGCCGATGGTCAGGATACATCCGAAGGTCAGATACAGACACGCCAAGCCACCTCGCAGTCCGATACGGTCCCCTACCCGCCCAATAATCACGGGCACGAGGGCGCCACCTATGATTGCGGTGCTCAAGATTCCAGAAAAGGAACCGTGGTGCTCCGCTACGGAATTCAGAGCTAGAGAAATCACGATCGGCCACATTACTGAGGCAAATAGCCCGATAGCGGGAAAGGCAATCACCGAAACGCTTGCTGGACCAAACAGGGCGGCCGACAAACAGAACAGAGCTCCGAATGACGCGCCGATTAGTACTTTACGGCTGTCGAATATTTTTAGCAGCAGCAACCCTAAGAAACAACCGGCGGTGAGCAATCCCCAGAACCAGGAAACTGCGGTGGCGCCTGTGGTATGGGGATCGAAACCGTGATATTGGCTGAGGAATTGTGAAATCCAGTCGGCTGTTCCCTGCTCGCAACCAACATAGGCAAACATGGCAAAGAAGTACATCCAAACAACGCGTTTGCGGGCTAGAGCGCGGTACATTTCCAGCGAACCAGCGCGTTCCTCGGTGGTGTGCTGGACCTGGGGAAACCTTGACAACAGCAAGACCGCTATCATCAGCAAGGTAAAGAACGCGAAAGTCCAGTACATGGATACCCACGGCCGGTGGGAGTCAGCCTTCGCAACACTCGTAAAAAGACATTTCGGCTTGACGATGAATTCTTAAGATTTAAGACCAGGTAGGAATAGATTCGGGGACTAATAAACGATGCGCTGCCGAAAACCAACTGCGCTAACGCTGAGTTAAAAGCGTAGTGTTCCTCACCACCCGAAACACGCAGTAACGGGTTTATTGCTACTTGTAGCGTGGCCATCCCGGCGCCTATGACAAATAACGAAGCAACCGCCACGCGATACTCAGGAAGGAGAGCGAAGCTGAGAGATCCCAGAGTTCCGGCTAAGAAGGCCAGGATCATCACAGGCTTTTCGGTGAAACGTTCAACCAGAAAGCCGGCAGGGATGGACATAACTCCATAAGCGATAAAGAAAGCGAAGGCCAAAAATCCAGCAGCGGTCAGGCTTACGTGGAAACTGCTGATAATGTCCGGCACAATTGGCCCAAGGATGTTGGTTAATAAAGACATTACGAAAAACGTGAGAAAAACCAGAAAGACCATGTACCGGTTTCTAGGCATACGGATCACGCAACCGGTTCGGCTCCTGGCTTAAAGCGATGGTGCCAGACTCTTGCCGCGCCGATGAGGTTGGCGTCTTGCCCAAGCGAGGCCAGCTTGAGTTCGGTCTTTTCAAATGGCACAAATCGGCATCCTTGGCGAATAATCTCGCGAACACCACCGAGAAGGAGGTCGGAACTTTTCATTATGCTGCCGCCTAACACAATCATGTCCGGAGTAAAAAGATTTATTAGGTTGACGATACCCAGAGCCAGGTAATAGGTTTCCCGCTTTACGGCCGATAAGGCCAGCTCATCACCTTCGCGCGCAAGCTGGAAGATTCGTTTGGCGGTGAGATCTCTGCGGTGCGGATAATCCAGCGACGCTTTACTTTCCGCCCAGGCGAGCATAGCCGGGCCAGCAGCGAGCGATTCCCAGCAACCCCGGAAGCCGCAAGTGCAAAGCGGCCCGGAGGGGTCGACGATATGGTGACCAACTTCCGGATGGGCCTGATCCACTCCCCGATAAAGCCGCCCGTCGAGGATAATGCCGCCGCCGATGCCGGTGCCAACGGTTATATAAATTAACCGCGACTTACCCTTTCCGGCGCCCCAAGCGGCTTCCCCAAGCGCGGCTGCGTCGCCATCGTTTTCTATCGCCACCTGCACATTAAAAATCCGCTGCAGATCTTGCACGAGGTTCTGGCCTTGCCAACCGTGCAGAAAATCGACATCGCCAAATTCTCCGCTAAACGGGTATAGGGGACCGGTAGAGCCAATCCCAATGCCGGAGATTGCCGTGCCGGCATTTCGTGCCGTCTCGCGCAGCATGGAAGCAATGCGATCCAACGCACGCGGATAGCCGCGATCGGCTTCGGTCGAAGATTCCATTTTGGACAATAACTGTCCGTCGTCGTCAACCAGGCCAACTGCGATCTTCGTTCCGCCGATGTCAACCGATCCGATCATGGAATTTTTCCACGGCAGTTCATCATGAGTCTCGAGCCCTCTGGTGCGCGTCACGCCTCGATCTGTTGTAATGCGCTAGAATTCTAGCCCAATGAAAATCACACGACGCGCATTTGCGATCCTATTGGCACTCTCGGCACCGCTGTTCATCGTTTCTGCGGCGCAAAACCCACATAAGGCTACAGCGAAGAAGAGCCAATATCTGGCGTACGTCGGCACCTACACGACCAAGAAGGCCAGCAAAGGCATTTATGTATACCGCTTCGATGCGGCGACAGGCCAACTGACCTCCGTCGGACTCGCGGCGGAATCGACTGATCCGTCCTTTGTCGCTGCCCATCCCAGTGGCAAATATCTCTACGCGGTAAATGAGGTTGGAAATTACGATGGCAAGAAAAGTGGCGCGGTGAGCGCTTTCGCCATCGATCACAAGAGCGGCAGGCTGACCCTCCTCAATCAGGTCGCTTCTGGCGGCGCCGACCCCTGCTACGTCTCGCTAGACAAGACGGGGAAACATGTCCTGGTGGCAAATTATAGTGGGGGCAGCGTCGCAGTCTTCCCGGTGCTTAAGGACGGCAGGCTGGGCGAGGCTTCCGCGTTTGTGCAGCATCAGGGTTCCGGAGCGAATAAGGAGCGGCAAGAAGGGCCACATGCCCACTGGATCCAAACCTCTCCTGATAATCGGCTTGCGGCCGTGTCCGACCTCGGGTTGGACGAATTGGTGCTTTATCGCTTTGATGCCGCTAAGGGATCGCTTGTGCCGAATGATCCACCTTTCGTGAAGGTGAGTCCTGGCTCCGGCCCACGTCATGCGGCCTTTCATCCCAATGGCAAGTTCGTGTACGTCCTGAACGAAATGCAATCCACAGTTGTGGTGTTTTCTTACGACCCGTCGACAGCGACACTAAAAACGCTGCAACAGCTCTCGACTCTGCCGAAGGACTTTACCGGGCAAAACGACACGGCCGAACTCGCGGTACATCCGTCCGGCAAATTCTTATATGCCTCGAACCGCGGGCACGATAGCATCGCAATCTTTTCGATCGACTCTGTCAAAGGCACCCTCACGCCCACAGGCCATGTTGCGACGGGCGGCAAGACGCCGCGCAATTTTGCGATCGATCCAACCGGAAAGTACTTGCTCGCGGCAAATCAGGCCTCCGATGACATCG
The DNA here is from genome assembly GCA_003225075.1 of Acidobacteriota bacterium. Classification (GTDB taxonomy): domain Bacteria; phylum Acidobacteriota; class Terriglobia; order Terriglobales; family Acidobacteriaceae; genus Gp1-AA124. Next base: position 12,601 of record QIAP01000022.1, read on the forward strand.
TGATCTTTCGTATCAACCTCGTCACCGGAAACCTAACTCGAACCGGTCAGGTCGTCGAAATACCGTCGCCCGTCGACGTTGCTTTTGTGGCGGAGTAATTATCGAAACTACGATCGGTACAGGTGAGAACTTATCCCGACCCGGTTTTTCCTGTTATCTCCCGCGATTTCCACACCAATTTCTGCTTGCGTTTAAGGCATTAACTTCCTGATAATGAACGTGAACGATCCCGAACAACCGTGTACCGATATACTCGAGCAGATTTATTGCGTATCCTTCGGGTCACGGCGCGTCAGTTGGCGAGTTGGGAAAAAGCCGGACTGGTAGCCGCCGCCGAAAGCTATTCCTTTTTTGACCTTCTCCAAATAAAAAAGGTTCGCGACCTTTGCGCGCGAAAAGTGCGGCCCGCTGTAATCCGCCAGTCGCTCGACGCAATGCTGAAGCAGGTCGCGGGCATGGAGAATCCATTGCTCGAGGCCGGCGCCTACACTGCGGGACATCATCGCGTCGCCTTCCGTCATAACGGTAAGCTGGTGGAGCCGATTGCGGGACAGTTCATGTTTGATTTCTCTCCCAAGGAGAGGGTTATCACGAGCCCCACAAGCACTCCGTCACATAAACCTGAGTTGGTCTCAACCAGCGCGGCGGAGTTGTTTGCGCGCGGCATCACATTGGAAGAAGATCCGGGGGCGCAGCTTGAGGCCATCGATACTTATCAAAAAGTATTGGAGATGGAGCCCGACCATGCCGCGGCACACATCAATCTCGGCACGCTGTACTACAACCGCCAGGACTATGGGCAGGCCGAGAAACATTACCGATGCGCCATACAAATTGATTCCCGTTATTCTCTGGCTTACTTCGATCTGGGCAATGTGTTGGACGAAACTGGTCGCGTGACCGAGGCTATTCAGACCTATAAAACGGCACTGCAGCTTGCTCCTACTTACGCAGATGCGCATTACAACCTGGCGCTGGCTTACGAGAAGATCAAAGAACCGCGTCACGCACTCAAACACTGGCGAGCCTATGTGAAGTTAGATTCCAGCGGGCCCTGGGCCATCCACGCCCGCAATCAGATCCAGCGGATTCTTCAGGCGGATGGACTGAAGTTGGTTCATTCCTCCCGTCGCGATTGACCCTTAAATCACGTCACCGGGCACCTTTGGATTGTCGTACTTCAGGCAACATTGCCTGCCTGGCGCATCCGGAAACCGGATGCATACTGTTCCACCGAACGTAACTTAACCGCGTATTTCTGCGCGGTTGCTTGTGCGCCCTTAACGATATCCCCTCGGGCGTAACCCAAAGTAAGTGCCGCGAAAGTTTTTTGCAGAGGATCAGAAGACCGGTGCTGTTGCTGCAGCGCCTCCACCGGCACAAAATCCAACCGGATTTTCTGATTAACCGCCTGCTCGAAAATGTGGACCACGTCCAATTGTGACAGTGTTTCCGGTCCACCCATTTCCAGGATGGTGTCCTTGTCTGTCAGTTCGTGTATCGCAGCGGCCACGGCGGCATCCGCAACATTGAATCCTGAGATGTAGCTGACTTTCGCGTCGCCGGAGCCGTAAATACGAACGGCACCGTTGATGGGATCAAATCCCAACGCGGGGCTCAGCCACGACTCCATGAAGTAAGTCGGGCGCAGAATCACCGCCTGCATGCGACTTTTCACCAGCTCATTTTCGCAGTCCCGTTTAGCGGTTTCGAGTGGTGAGTCTATGCGCAGATTTCCCGAATGCGACGTGTAGATGAACTTCTTTGCTCCAGCGCGTTCGGCGGCGGCAATCAACGCCAAAGTACCATCGCGATCTACTCGTCTCAGACCGTCGTTTGTTGCTGCAGGCATCGAGGTCACGGTAGTGATAACGATCTCCGCGCCTTGACAAGCCTTGTTGAGAGTCTCAGGGCGGGTGAGATCACCATCCACAATTTCAGTCCCAATCTCCCGTAGCCCTTGGGCTTTGGGGTTGGAGGCACCTCCCCGTACCAAGGCACGCACTTTCTGGTTATGTTGCTGAAGCCCGCGAACAATCTCTCCACCTACGAAACCGGTGGAACCCGCAACCAGGATGGGCATGTGACCTCCTTAAGTAGCTCAACCGGTATACCGATGTCTGAAATAAGGTGAAAATCTAGGCTGACTTCACTCCGATGTCAATGCCGCACTGCATGAGCAGGGCGAACCTTAAGCACAGTCAGTTCCATCATCTATCATGGTGCTAGAATCGTTAGTTTGGCGTTCTCCTGAAGGTATCCCTATGCCTGACACTACCTTGCAGACTGTACCCAGCCCGCCGCCGCTCACCAGCTTTAGTGAAGACGAAATTCTGTTCCGCGACAACATCCGGCAGTTCGCCGAAGAAAAGATTCGTCCGCGGGTCAAGGAAATGGATGAGCAGGGGGTTTTCAATAAACAGCTCATCCAGGAGTTCTTTCAACTCGGATTAATGGGTATCGAAATCCCCGAGAAGTTCGGTGGCGGTGGGGGCAAGTTTTTCGACGCAATTCTGGCGGTCGAGGAATTTTCGCGAGTCGACGCATCTGCCGGCGTAATTGTCGACGTACAAAATACCCTGGTCAATAACGCGCTGCTCCGCTGGGGAACGGAAGAACAGAAGAAATATTATCTGCCCAAGATGGCTACCGAGATGGTTGGCGCGTATGCATTGAGCGAAGCCGGCTCGGGTTCTGATGCTTTCGCGCTGCAAACAAAGGCGGAACTCAAAGGCCAGGATTATGTACTTAATGGACGCAAGCTTTGGATCACCAACGCCAAGGAAGCCGGTTTGTTCATTCTGTTCGCGACCATCGATCCCGGGGCCAGCTACAAGGGCATCACGGCCTTCATAATTGAGAAGGATTGTCGCGGCTTCACCGTCGGTAAGAAGGAAGACAAGCTGGGGATCCGGGCCTCGTCCACCTGTGAACTGATTCTCGAGGATTGCCGCGTGCCTAAATCCAATGTGTTAGGCGATGCAGGCAAAGGCTACAAAATCGCGATCGAGACCCTCAACGAGGGTCGCATCGGGATCGGTGCACAAATGGCTGGCGTCGCCAGGGGCGCCTGGGAATATGCTGCAAAATACGCGCAGGAACGGAAGCAATTTGGCAAAACCATCGCGGAGTTCCAAGGCATCCAATTTCAACTGGCACAGATGGCGACCGAAATCGAGGCAGCCCGGCTAATGGTCTACAATGCCGCTCGCATGAAAGATGCCGGCATGAATTTCGTGAAGGAAGCCGCCATGGCCAAGCTTTTCTGCTCTCAGGTAGCGGAGCGTGTGACATCACTCGCCATCGAGATCTATGGCGGATACGGCTTTACCAAGGACTATCCAGTTGAGAAGTACTGGCGTGATTCAAAGATTGGCAAAATTTACGAGGGGACATCCAATATGCAGCTCGCAACTATTGCCAAGCTGCTGCTCAGTGGAAAGTGACCCGTTCTTTCCGCCCGCCGCCCCCCGATTCCATGAAGGCGAGCAAGTCAAGCACCTAAATGTAACGCCAGTAACACAACTGGTTACTCATTATGTGCATTCACTTGCATTTAACGGCCCGCATTGTTTTCGGGGGAACTATTCTAAGTCAAATCTTTCCAATGGGTTAGAAGAACCGCTTTCGTTGGTTCCTAAGCTGCAATTCCGGCTTGTGCCTGCTGCTACGGGGCAACTCTCGGGGGCCCACCTTGACCACGCTGTTAGGCGACGCGAAGGTTTCTTCCAATAAGAAGCACAGTATGGTTCCGATGCTTACGATTGTGTTTCTAATCTCCTATGGGCTGCTGGCGTGGCTGGTGGTGGAGCAAAACAACACGATTCAAGCGCAAAAGACGCTCATCCGGCAGATGTTTGGCGATAACACGGAGCTTACTGCCCTGAAAATCAGAATCAATCGGGAAAAGAATCAGGCACAGGCTCGCGCCCAGGCACAAGCGGCTGTGCCGCCGTTAGCCCCAGGACAGAGCGGCGGCAGCAATCGTAGTACGGGAAGAATGCAGAAATCTGCGCCTCAGAAGCCGCCTAAGCCGACTTCCGACACGATGGACGTGCGCAGGGCTCTGAATACTATTTAAATTTAGCTCTGCGAAAGAAGCGCAATGAAGGCTCTGACCCTGGCCTTGCTGCTTTGTTTACCCGTTCCCAAGCTGGCGCAGCCGCCGCGCGTTCCCACTGAACATATTTCTCAGCGTATCCGGAAGGGCGGCCGTTGGTATTTCACCGCGTCTGGACATGCAGTGTATTGCTATGGGCCGGTAATGTTCGTGGGTGGGGCACAAGGGGGGTTGAAACGAGTGGCGACGTTCTGCCAGGGCGAGAGGCCCATGGTACCGCTAAAAGATTAAGCCTTCGTCCTGAAAACCGACGCTGGTCCGGCCGCAAAAAAGCTGATCCGAAGCTGGTGCCGCATTGAATTTGCGATTTCCGAAGCCGCTGGCCATCGCCGCGCGAAAGCCCACCCAAACCTGACTTCGCCGAAAAAACTTACACAACAACGACCAGGGTGTCTCACCCGAAGGCTACGCGTCTAGCCTGCGACATGGACTGAGCCACTATCGCAAGTCAGATTCGGAAAATCGAAGGCGCGCAAACTTGCGATAGCGGTCCAGCGATCTTTGGATGCGGAAACGGCTACGGGGTTGGCTTTTGTGCGTGTGCACCGGCCCTGACTAAATTGGGACGGGACGAGCAGCGCGCTTTGGTTTGTGAAAAAAACATCTTCGCTCCGCGGGCGTCATCCTGCGGCCCATGACATGCCGAAAAATTGGCTCGATCGGAGTCCTCCCGGCTGCGCTTTTCTTCTTAGGTGTTCTCACAGGTACCCACTTTCGCTCGGCACGGATAGGCATGGCCCCATTCGGTCATTTTAAGCTCACTTTGTGTCGTTGGGTGGAATATCTGGACCAAATCAGCATTTCAGGAAAGGAGCGGTGCCGTGGCACCGAGCCACACTCATCAAGCCCGCTAACCCGCGGTCTTTTTTCATTTGCAGGTTTGCTTCTCGGGCAAGTATCGCGCGGCGTCTGGCGCTACTACGCGGCCGGTCCGACGCATCGTTGAGCAATCATATTCGTAGATAACTCCACAGATTAGGCATACCTGGTAATCCTGGCCATGCATCCCAGTATGCGGCCAGGAGAACCGATGCCGGCAGCACATTTCGAGGAGCCGTTTTAGGAAAGGACCGGTCATTTGTTTTGGTGCGATGAAGCCAATGTAGTTCCACCTTACTTCAAAGGCTTTTAGATCACCTGACTTTCTAGTTCATGCGCCGCAGGATGATGGCCAGTCCCTGGTCTCATTACCCAGTTACCGAGGGAGGGTAACACCACTGCCCAATCGAACGCCCCAGCAAGAACTACTGGGTCACACGTTATTAACGATGGTTGCGTTAACGTAGGGGTGCAAGGTCGAGCCCGTTCGCGGACCGACCGGCGCGCGCTCTTCGGACGAGGGATACCTATGCACACCGCAAATGCCGTCGACCCTTCACGGCGTAGCTCGAGATTGCCAGTCGCCGTCCCAATACTTGTCACCAGCCTGGAACCGGCCGCTCCGTTTTCCGAAATGTGCGAGACGTTGGTTGTCAGCGCTCACGGTTGCGCGATTCGTTCGTCCACAAGGCTAGACGCCGGCGTTCCCGTGCGCTTTCTGCGAAAAGAAGGCCGCGAGGCAACGGCTCATGTTGTGGACTGCCAGCCGATCGGAGCTGGTCAACAGGGCTGGAAGGTGGCGGCGCGGCTGGACCGTCCGGAAAACTTCTGGGGATTAAAACCTTGTCCGCAAGATTGGGTGCCGTTGCCGGAAATGCCTGCCCCGGCCGAGCAGAGGCTCTCCCGAAAACTGCCAACCAGGAACACAGAGGAAAGCCTCCGAGCGCAGAATCTTGTGCCTTCGGTGAAAATCGTACCAGAAGAGATCCAAAACCAACTCACGGACGGCGATGTGAGGGCCATAGTTGCGGAGAGTATTCACTCATTGCAGGCAGAAGTGACGGAGCTCAAGCAAAAGCTGACACGAGGAGAGCCAAAACGCAGTCAATTTGAGATATCGCTTTCGCATATTCCTCCCGAGGTCGAAGAGAAGTTGTGGACGCGCCTGCGGCAGGACATAGGGACAAAAGCTTTGCAACAAACACAACAGCAGTCCGAGCAAGTGTTTGAGGCGGTGAAAGAGGCGATCGGAAAGAAGATACGTGAAGCACAGAATGAATTCCGGGAGCAAGCGGCGCAAGAGCTGCAAGCGGTTGAGCAGCGGGCGCAGGTTCTTTCAGAGGAGATCGCCGCTACGGCGCAACAGCATGTCCATTCTGGAGCGGAGCGATTTCAGCAGCAAGCGTTGGAAGCGGGAATCCGTCTTGAGCGGCGGAGCGAGGAGTTTTTGCGAGTTCTGCAGCAGCGCCTGGGTGAGGAACACGACGCACAGCGCCGAGAAATGCAGGAAGTCCAGGCAGCAATTGCATCAGAATCGTCACGGCTGCAGGCGCAAACCGCCGATCTTGGCGGCCGCATCGCGGAACTGGACGAATCCGCACGCCAACTTGAATCGGATCTGGACAACCGCCTGGTGCGGATGGGCAGCGACATAATATCCGGTGCACGCACCCAACTGCAGAGCGCTGTGGACGTGGTTCTCAAAGAGCTGGGCACACGCAACGCGAAGGAACTCGGACATCAACTTGACGAGGCGTGTGGACGACTAAAGAGTGCCCAGAAACAAATCGAAGCTTCGGTATCCGAGTTAGTGAGGACCCGGGTCGCCGACAGTCTGCTCTCTTTCGGGCAGACCATGGAAGCACTGGCACAGGATTCCGTGGAACGTTGGCGGCAGGCACTCGCCAGGGATCTGAATTCGGTGACAAGAATTCTTGGCGGGCAATTGCGATCAGAAGCCGTGTCCGATAGCAACGAGAACCATGAACTTCCGCCCGAGTGACAGCCTCGGAACATGAGTGCTTTAAAGAAGGGACGAAAACGGGGCACTGCGGCTTTGGCTCGATGCTTTATAGTGTTAAAGAATGTTGACGGCTCTCGCTGCCAGTAATGCAATCACCGCGAGTGAAATGGTCGCCTGTGTCATCATCATAATCTTTGCCCAGCGGGAGAGTACTTGGGTATCCGCGGGCGACAACGCTGTGCTGGTATTGAAGGCCAAGAACAAGTAATCCACAAAATTGGGCGACCATTCAAGGTCGGACCCAGCCCCCATATTCATCTGCGGAAAGAGAAACGCCCCGTCTTGATGTCCAGAAACTTTCTCGCGCTCATGCGGGCCGCCGGCGTCGAGTCGCCAGTACCACAGCGCAAACACGAGGATATTTGTGACCCACAGCGCAACCGCAGACCGGAGCAGAATCTTCGGATCTACCTCGTGTTTGGGAAGGGCCGCTATGAGCAATGCCAGAGACCAGATCATCGCTGTCGTTAAAATCCCACTAGCTAGGTACCCGAGCATCTTGTCGGCCGTGTGATGGCCGACCCGATGCGAGATAAGTGCAGGGACAACCACGGCGGCGATGACCGCGAGCAGGAGCCAACGTGGGCCAACGGAAAGGTTGCTGGGCAGCGCTCCGTAAACCAGTCCGGTGGCCAGCATTGCTATAAGAGCAAGCCAGCGCGGTTCTTTACTGCTCTCCGTCGCCGTCATGGAGGTGGTGGGCACTCCCACAGCATAATTGAGGCTATGATACAACCCAACCCCGAAACCTGATGCGCTTCCCAGGATTCAGTGAGATGCAGGGTATGCTTCGCGTGCTTGACCGCAAGCCGTGGCAGCCGTACAGTTACAACGCTCGAAATGGAGTTCGTGCAAGGAGGAGATTATGAAGACTTTACGCATTGCCTGTCTTCTTGTGTTTGCGTTTGCCCTTTCCGGCTTTGCGAATGCTGGCGAGGCCAAGAGCGCACCTAAAAATATTCCCGATTTCGACGTGCAAGGGATCAGCATGACCGAATGCCAGTGTACCGCCTATGCATGCCCGTGCCGGTCCAATGGTCATCCAGATCATGGAAGCTGCGACGCGGCTGATTTTACCTACATCAAGAACGGCCACTACGGGAAAGTAGACATGAGCGGCTTCAAGGCTGTATTGATCGGAGACCTGATTGACCCCGACGCCAGCAAAGTGCAAGGCACGGCCTACTTCGACAAAGGTACAACGCCCGCTCAACGCGAAGCATTCACTGAGATGCTGTCGTTCATGTTCGGCTGGAACCCGCCACACATCGTCGGAAGCAAAGTCGTGTCTATCGATTTCAAGGAATCGCCCGACAAGAACACCTATACGCTGACCATCCCTGACATTCTCGAGGAAAAGGGCGTGATGAAGCGGGACAGCGACGGAAAGCCGCTGAACGTAGTTCCTGCCATGGATCTTTGGGGTAACAAGATCACTTACGTCGACAACGTTGTCTTCAAGTACCACGACAAAGGCGTCGGCGAGTGGGACCTCTCAGGGCATCAGGCCAATGTAAAAGAATTCCACACCACAAAAGACATGTATGCACAAAAGAAATTGCTCGTGCAGCACGGAGACATGTCCGGCACATGGACGGCAGAACAGAAAGATATGATCAAAAAGATGGGTATGAAACCGGAATAGCTGGAAACGTGCTGAGTTCAGCCCTGTCTTCTGGTTGTGAGTGTAATGGGGATATTTCAACAGCAATCGCTCAGTTTCAGGTTTCGGGACAGGCCATCGTTCGAGCTGGCGTATTATTATCTTCTCCGTATGGCGCAAGCCTCTTCGCATTAATAAGAGGTATCCAATGCGGCGCTTCCTTTCCGCATCCGTATTAATTGTGTTCCCATTAACCCTGCTTTCTCAAGCACCAGTCCCGCGAGATAAACCAGAAGAGCCTGCCCCATCTCCGTGTTTCGTGGCAGGTCGCGTCGTAACAGCCGAAGGCAACCCGCTGAAGGCAGCTAGGGTGGTCCTGGTGCCGGAGCAGGCGAGACCGGACACTCACACCTATGGAACAACTT
>QIAP01000157.1 GCA_003225075.1 Acidobacteriota bacterium
TTGGCGAAGGTCTTGGGCACTTGAGCGAGAAGATGCTGTAATTCTTTCTCCGTGAACGGCTGCGGTTCCAGCCGGGCGTGGTCATCTCGCGATAATGAAATGCGCCCGAGTGCTTTGACGAGGGTATCGGATTGCGGACATGCCGCCCGGAGAAAACTCTTGATGTTGGTCTGCGCCTTCTGGCGGGTCACTCCTGATTTCCACTTCCACGAAGCCCGAAACTCGATGACGTCATCGGGGGTAATTTGCGAGGGAAAGAATCGAGACCGGGCGGTGAGGAACTGCTCGAAGAGAGTGAGTTGCCCTCGCAGTTTCCGAATGGTCTGGGGACTACGGCGTTCGCCCTCTTTCGCAAGCAGGAAGGTCTTAATCGCCTGTGCAATGGTCTTCTGAGGCTCAGGAGTGGGCAATTTCTCTGTCTTGCCTGCGTCAATACGCTTCTGTGCTTCTTCCCGTTTCTCTTCGGCTTCAGCCCAACTGCGGGCACCAGTCGGAAGCCGATGTAGCCTGCCTTTGTGCGAATGACTGCAGAGGCAAACATCGCAGGAGTACCTCAGGAATTTTGGACAATCACAGCCGCGCCAGACAGGTTTATCAGCATGGCGACACGAGCCACGGTGTCGGACGTAAATCGTCACGACCGATTTCTTGTGCATGGAATCTCCCTGCGGTCGGGGAGTTCAAGGGGGCGGGTTAAGAGTTAATGTGGCACACGGGTTTTGAAGACCGGGAGGATCACCGGACCCCATGCGCTTCCATCTCTATATTTTATATAACTTGATTGGAGAGCACTTTCGGCAAACCTCTGTCGTAGTTCTCCAGGGAGTCGAGTCAATCCCTATACGCTGCGGCCGTTGCACGTGCTCTACACCGTTATTTCTCTGATTGGGGATCGCCCGGGTTTGACTGACAACTATCCACTTGCAGTGTTGTCTCTAATTTCTTTAACGTACCCAAAGAGTACGCTACCGATTGCCGCTCTTCCTGAATGGTCGTTGTGAGTTCGAGCAATTCCCGCAGCCGCCCTATGACAACATTTTTGGCTGCTTTGATCCGCTCTGGAAAGTCGTCGAGGGTTATATCTATGAGGCCAGCTTCCGAAAGCATTTTCCAAACCCGTTCTTTCTCGGATTCCTCGTATGGGCTCACGTCTTTGCGCTCCGTTTCGCTCGCGTCTAAGGCAACTTAATCATTCGTCAGGCTGCGTCGGGCGATTTGTGCTCGGTTCGGTTGAATCTGAGATAGGTGTAGGCCAGGTACTGGTTCAGTTCCGCCCAGAATGACTGCTCCCGATCCCTGGGATCCAGCCCGGCCTCGGCCATCATAACCAGCCGTCCCTCCGCTGCCTCTCGCTCATCCTGAGAAATTTCATCGGCTGTGCGCCAAACCGGCGGCTCGGGGCACCCCAGGATCCTGTGCTCCGGTATCACTCGACCGTCCTCAAGAATGAAATCCCGCCACACCAGTCCGCACTTCACCTCTTTGAGAATACCGACTTTCAAACCGCTGTCAGACTTGAATGTGATGGTTTCGCCTTCTTCCGGAGGCCATATTGTCGCGCCAGTGCCTACCTGCTTTGCCGTGGAGTTCATTTACCGGGCACCCGGGTGAGAAATCAGCTTAATTGCGTTCTTCTGGTTTGGGCTTGCGGACGACGATTTGAGATCCCTTTGCAGATGGTCTCGGCCAGGAGCTGCGAGACAAGACCCGCTCCACGGCTTTCTCCGCCATTGAAAGAAAGTCGTTATCCCCTACGTGAGTCGACGAGACTAATACCACATTCAGCGCGTTAAGTTCCGGAGCCACGTCAATCTCCGGTATCGATTGGCTCTGTTGCCTAAAGTAGACAATCCAGAGAAGAGTAACCGCATTGTATGCTGCACTGTTTGCTAGGCTGACGATCGCGCCCGGACCGTCGCCGTAGTGCATCACGATGCTGATCAGGATTAGTTCAATGCTTGCAAAAACTCCGAATCCCAGCGCGATACCGAACACGTGTTGCCGCCAGCAATGTCTGAGAAAACGACAAAGTAGCATCAAAAGGAGGAAGAGCCCACACTGCATAACGCGCACACTGCGATCAAACGCCAGCACCGCCGCTACCACCCTGTCTGGATTTGCCTCTTGGCTAGAGAAGGCATTCACGATTGAAAGCAGAAGGAGCAATCCGCAGGCCCATCGGAATATGATGGATCCTAAATTCTGAATACCTCCATATTGCTTGAAGAGATTGCGCAATATTTCATCCATCACCGTGACCGCCAGGAGCACACTGATGGCGTTCCCGGTCCAGTATGCGTCGAAGTAGCCTCCGTCGTAATACCGGTAGATGACGAACAGAAATCCGGACTTAACAATCTGAAAGAGGATGTAGGAAAAGAATCGAGGAAAAACAACGTGCAACTTGCGCTGAATCATGGAGGTAAGAAGGGCTATCTCCAGCGCCGGACCCACGAGCCAGCTCGCATACACTAGCCAGTTCATCGCTTCATGTGCACCTAAAGCTGAGAAGCATACCCCTCCCTCGGCAGCCCTGCAACCTTTATATTGTGGCGGCCTTGTTCGTCGACTTATGCATTCATCCTATTTTTTGCGGCAGTTCCGGCACAAGGGCATAGGGTCGCTACCATCAGCAATTAACACCGCCTGTTCTGCTCGAATAACAGGGTTGCCGACCGGAGCAGAGCTCTTCGGAATTGCGCAATACATCCCGGCCAGTGCCAAAACGGTTAGCGCGATCTCAACTGTCTTATTCATGGGGGAGTTCTCCGAGGCGCAGATTTCACGCCGTGCGAAGTATATGTCCTGGGCGGGCCGTTGTGCGGCTACGACCTGTGGATAACTACCAACTTTCGAATCACCTCAAGACGAGAAGGAGGAGGTTAAACCGCCTGCCTGAGGAATGCATGTCGTATCCGTGTTAGCCCTACTGCGGCATACGCCGCCGATTGCTGGTGAAAAATCCCATTACTCGCAGACATTGACGCACATGGCAAATCGACTTTACTATCCCCCTGCGCGGGTCACTCTAAATTTCCAAGTGAAACACTTTACGAAGTCGCTCCGGAGTTATGCTTGCGGCCGCTGTGATCCCTCCGGGAAGTGATATCGTAGAATCTTCGCTGCGAGCGCCGGGCTCATCGACTCACCTGCGTCGGCCGATCGCACCACCTCGCCACGACAAAATACTTCGGTTGCAGCGAGGCCGGCAATTTCAACGGGCAGCACCAGATTAATTTCGAGCTGAGCGTTAAGTTGGAGTAATTCTTCGGCGCGAAACAGCAGGCCGGAGCGGCTAATATTTTCCGTAGTCCCTTTGCGCCAGCCTTGCTGGTCGAGTGGGCGATAGCGAAGCGGGATCTGTAGGTTGAAACGCTTGGCGCGGAAAGCAAAGGTTCCTTCTCCCACATCTTTTGTCTTATCTAGTTCAAAAGTGCGAGCAGACGTGATGACGTCCCTGGGAAGCGGTTCGGAATCGAGTACCTCGCGCACTTTGTTCTTGAGCGCGGGGAGGGTAAAGGGCTTATGAAGCAGGATGATGCTGCCGTCCAGAGTGCCGTTGTGACCAATCGCATTTTCCGTGTAGCCCGACATGAAAATAGTCTTTATCGTCGGACGCAGAAAAGAAATGCGTTGCGCCAGTTCACGCCCGTTCATACCGGGCATGATGACATCGGTGAGCAGTAGGTGAATCGGACCAGGGTGGACATTCGCGAGGTGAATAGCAGCAGTGCCGCTGGAGGCATCGAAAACTACATAGCCCTGTTTCTCCAGATACTGGCTGACCAGCCTTCGCAGGTTCGATTCGTCCTCCACGACCAGAATAGTTTCCCTGCCACGCCCCGGTTGTACAGCGGCGACCACGGGTTGCAGTGACACCGGATCGCTTGTTTCGGCGGCAAGCGGCAGATATATCTTGAAGGCCGTGCCTTTGCCCAGTTCACTGTCGACCCAGATGTAGCCTCCACTTTGCTTGACGATGCCGTACACCGTGGACAGTCCGAGGCCCGTACCTTTCAACCCTTTAGTGGTGAAGAACGGTTCGAAGATGTGAGACTGCGTTTCCGCGTCCATGCCAGAACCCGTGTCGCTGATGGCGAGCATGACGTATTCGCCGGGCTTCACCGGGGCGTGGAACCTCGCATAGCTCTCATCCAGCTTGGCGTTCACCGTTTCGATGATCAGTTTTCCGCCCTGAGGCATGGCATCGCGTGCGTTCACAGCAAGATTCATGATCACCTGCTCGACCTGGCCAGGGTCAGCCTTCACTGCGCCCAGCTCGGCGCCGGGGACCATCACCAGCTCAATGTCTTCACCAATCACACGGTTCAGCATCTTGAGATTTTCTGTGACCACAGCGTTGAGGTTGATGACCCTGGGGGCAAGCATCTGCTTGCGGCTGAAGGCAAGAAGCTGGCCGGTGAGCGAGGCAGCGCGTTGGGCAGCATTTGCGATTTCCTGGGCAGGCGTACGAAGCGGAGCATCCGGAGTAAGATATTCCAGCAGGAACTCGGAATATCCGGAGATCACCATCAGTAGATTATTGAAGTCATGCGCGATGCCACCGGCGAGGCGCCCGATGGCTTCCATTTTTTGCGCCTGACGAAGTTGCTGCTCGAGAGCGCGACGCTCGGTGACATCTTCCATGAAGAGTTCATACGACGTCTTGCTATTTTCATCGCAGATCCTACGGCCGGAGATGCGAACTACGGTGGAAGAACCGTCCTTGCGCACCCATTCGGCGGCCAGGCCGTTGAACTCTTTCAGCGAGCGGAAACAATCCGCGAGCTGAAACCACTGCTGCGCATCCTTATAAAGCGTACCCAGATGGCGCCCGAATAGCTCCTTGGCGCTGCCATAGCCCAGGATTGAATTGAGCGCTGGATTGACATCGAGCAAGCGGCCGCTGGCGTCGCAGCGACAGATACCATACGGGGCGTTCGTGACTGTGGAGCGAAAATTAATTTCCGAGCGGCGGAGACCTTCCTGAGCGGCGCGCAACGCGGCGTTGAGCCAGCAGATGAGTACCGCCACAACCACGAACAGAGTCAGTTGAAATATCGCATTCCGATATTCAGCAGGCGTGCGATTACCAGTGAGAGAGAAGTAGGCGGTAACGGTCAGTGCGAAGGAAGTGGCCACCAAGCCGGGTTTCCATCCGCCGTACCAGGCGCTCACCATGACAGCCACACCAAAAACTGCCAACCGGCTTTCGACGACATTGACGAGGAACAGCGCTGGAATCAAAGCCAGGACAGTGCTAAGGACAGCCACGCCGTAGCGCAGGATCGGCGCACGAGCAGGAGGGACAGAGCGTGTGCGAAGAAGCGGAAGGTTCGATCGCATACGCGTTACTCCTAGCGCTGCAAGCTAAGACGGAGAGTTACCTTAATCTTCTTGGCTGCCCGAGTAACCGCCAGCGGTACGGCGAAGGCTCTGTGCAAGGCTTTCGGCGATACGTCGGAGCGCCAGTGACATACATATCACGTCGGCCCTGTCGAAGATACGATCTTCGACGGGAACAAGGCAGCATGAAAAGATTACCGGTTTGCCGCCATCTCCTTCTTATGATGTTGAACGCATCGAGAGCATTGCCTCAGCGACGTTGCATCCCCACGCAGGCCATCCGGATTCGGCCGCAGCAGGGGTAAGTGTCGGAATAGTGATTCCGGACTGATGGTCGGCCACCCGGAAGCTATCCGAGTGCCTCGCACTTCCTCCTCCGACGTCTGTGGGGACTTGGCTGGATCGTCGGGAAACTTGAAACTGAGTCAAAAGGATTCATTTCTTCACACAATCGGTCGGACCCATCTATGTTTCAAGGCTTCTGTGCGCAAAATTTCGTTTCCTGCATCGTCAACATAGTGAATTGCGAACGGTCCATCAGTGTATACGAACAGCGTGCATTCACGAACACAGGCAAAACGCATCACATGTTTAGAGGGAACGGATACGAAACTGCCGGCATTCAGTAGAACGGGCTTCTGATCCTTGACCTCAACTCGTGCGTTTCCGCTGACCATCATTACGTTTTCAGTGGCTGGATGCCAATGCCAAGGAACCGTGCACCCTGAACTGCCCTTCATTTTCATGATCGATGCTCCTTTGCCAGGGTCGCCTTGCTCCGTCGTACCCAGAAAACAATCCGGGCTGCCAGGAATGTGGACGAGCTGGACATTGCTCGTAGTTGCTTTTGCTTCTTCTGCCTGGGTCGCGAGTGCGAAGATACCCATTACAATCGTAAATGCGAAGGTGAGAAATGAACGGGATCGCATTGGGAACGCGTCCTTTTCGGAAATGCCTCCCTTTCGGCAGACTCTTCAGCAGCCCAAGACGGAATTTCCAGATATCTTACCTCTTCGAAACCATTTCGTTTCGGCTCAGATTTGAGAGCGGCTCTCGACAGTGAAGAGCGTTCAACGGTGTCGCATGCACGGGTATCAATGCTGACAGACAAACGTCCATCTCAACAGTTCTAGCAATTCGCTCAGCCGTCCCATGAAAACATGCTTAGCTTCTTCGATCGGCTCTGGAAAGTCGTCGAGTGTTATGTCTATGAGGCCAGCTTCCGAAAGCAATTTCCAAAG
>QIAP01000158.1 GCA_003225075.1 Acidobacteriota bacterium
CGACACCTTACTGCTTGGTATTGGGGGACGCAGCTGCAGCGATGAGAAGGATCTTGTCAGTCGCAAGTGTTCCGTCTGGCAGTTTCTCAGTCGCCGCATAGACGACATCACCATCAGCGAATGTGACTTGTTCAGATGCGACTTGCGTCACTGGAACATTTGCAGGCACGGAGATCGTCGTGGAGCCGTCCTGATACTGGACCACCAGGGTGGTGCCGCTGCCTTTCTGTACAGTGCCATTCGTCATGCGTGAGTGCGATACAGCAGGGCGAGAAACGGAGCCATTGGTCATTCTGCTGTGAGTAGTTGCACCCGGCGGGTCTGTCAGAACACTACCTTCTGCTGTTCCCCTCAGTTCCGCTGGAAATATGATGATCTCCTTCGCTACTTCTTTTCCATCCGCCTGCTCAGTCGACGCAACGCCGACATAAGACGCGGATGTGACATGACTCAAATCCGACGGTACCTTCTTATAGGTTATTAGGGGCTGCTTGACATCAATGTGGACCACGCCTGAAGGCGTTTGAACGTCGAGTGAGCTTCCTGTAAATGACCGGACTTTTCCAATGACGCCGGGAATTGGAGGGGCCACTTGCACTTGTGCCCAGGCTGCATTTGGCGCCGCCTGCGCGGCCAGCAAAGTGACGAATACGAGACGCAACAACGAATGCTTCATGAAAATGTCCTTCCAACTACCCGTAGTTCGGGCTTTGGGGGTGAACAACACTTTTTCGACGGTCATGGTGAGTTCTCCTTACGAAAATTGTGCGGTGCACATTGTCGAGTGATTCGGATGCGATGCACAGTTGCGATTAAGCCTGAAGCGAGGGGACAAATCTATTAGACGATGGTGTCGATCGATACCTTGGTATCACTCGGCGCGACGAGTGCTTAGTCGCTTCCTCGTTCGAAAGATTTGTTGCTGCGCGAGACGCGCTGGTGCTGATTTCGGCGGACCGATACGAAGGTCCAATTGCGCCCTCGCATGGAGCGGTGCATCCTCGTGTTTATGGAGTGCTGCCAAGAAGGACCGCCATGGAGAACGAGCTCAGCAGCGTCGTCAAGGCGGTGGTGACAGCGACCCTGATCGAGAACTGGATCGACGAGTAATCGATCGCGTTCACGACTCTACCAATCACAAAATTATCCATCGCAAGAGAAAAGGAGCAAAGCAATGCCATACATTACAGTCGGAAAAGAAAACTCTGGCAACATCGAGCTTTACTACGAAGACCATGGCTCGGGCCAACCGGTTGTTCTGATCCATGGATACCCGTTGAGTGGCGCTTCTTGGGAGAAGCAAGTCCCTGTTCTCCTGGAGGCGGGTTACAGGGTCATTACCTATGACCGCAGAGGCTTCGGCAAGTCCAGCCAGCCAACCACCGGGTACAACTACGACACGTTCGCAGAAGACCTCCACCAACTCATCGCCCAGCTTAAGCTGCGTGATTTAACATTAGTCGGTTTTTCGATGGGCGGAGGCGAAGTGGCACGCTACATCGGAAAATACGGCTCCAAGGGCGTGAGTAAAGCCGTAATTATCTCCAGCGTGGTACCGTACCTGCTCAAGAGCGGCGACAATCCCGAAGGTCTAGATGCCAGTGTATTTGCCGGCATCGAGAACGCCGTGGCCGCCGACCGTTACGCATTCTTCACCAGCTTCTTCCAGAATTTCTACAACACCGACCTGCTGTTGGGTAAGCGTGTCAGCGAACAAGCAATCGAGGCTGACTGGAACGTGGCGGCCACCGCCTCCGCCACCGCGAGCCTGGCGTGTGTCGCAACGTGGCACGAAGACTTCCGCAAGGACCTGGAACGGGTTGATGTGCCAATCCTCGTCGTCCATGGCGACGACGACCACATCGTTCCGCTCGCTGCCGCCGGCGCCCGCACCGCCAAAATGATCACGGGTGCTCGCCTGCACGTCGTAAAGGGGGGGCCGCATGGCGTCACTTGGACGCATGCAGAGGAAGTCAACACGCAACTGTTGAGCTTCCTGGGCGAGAAGGCGCAAGTGAAGAAAATCGTCGCCTGAGCAGCCACGGACTAAGACCTGCTGCCGGGCCGTTACAGCGCCCGGCATTTCTTTTAAACCTAAACGCAGAAGGAAAGAACAGGACGAACAGAAACGAAGTCCCGGAGCGGCGCGAACTGCCGGGTTGAATCTGAAAAGCAGTCTGCCAGCAGGAGTAACCATCGCAAGAGAGAGGAAAACTGCGGTGAGAGTGCCATGCTGCCGACATGTGCGAAGATTTTGCAGCGAGAGCGCGATCCAGCGAGCTTGCGTGCGCCCTCGGGTCAAATTGTCTGAAGCCCAAACCTACTTGGCGAGAAAATCTGTAACCAACTTGATGGTGGCCTGTGGATTCTCCTCCATGATCCAGTGCCCGGAGTTGGGCACGATGCCGCCCGTGACGTTGCTGGCGGCGAACTGCATATGATCGGCCATGTTCTTACCGAAAAACTTCTCGGCACCGATGGCAAACACGGGCATGGTGATCTTGCCGCCCTTGGCGAGCAACGCCTTGTTGTCAGCGGCGTCCTGGCGGAGTGCCCCAAACTGCTCGAAGGCATCGTGCATCGCATGCGGCCGTGCGTACAGGGCAGCAAAGTGCTGCCGCGTGTCTTCATCGATCCTCTTGGGGTCTGCGGACAACTCGTTCCAGAAGCGATCGAGGTAGATGCGCTCCCGGCCCTGCACCAGACGCTCCTCGTCAGGACCTCGGAAATCGAAGTGCCACAGCATCGGGCTGCGAACGATGTTGTCCCAATCGCCGATCCCGGGCAGCGGTGCATCGATCACCACCCAGCGCGTGACCCGGTCCGGATATTGAGCGGCCAACGCATAGCCGACCATGTTGCCGATGTCATGTGTGACCAGATCCGCATTCTGGACCTTGAGTGCATCCATGACGCCGGCAATGTCGACCGCCTGGTTCTTCTTGGTGTAGCCGGTATCCGGGTGGTCGGACATACCCATGCCGCGCAGGTCGGGGACGATCACGGTATGGTCCTTGGCCAGAACAATTGCCAGGGGGGCCCACATATCACCCGTAAAGCCGAAGCCATGCAACAGCACCACGGCCGGACCCTTGCCGCCGACTCGGACGCAGAGGCTGGTGCCGTTCGTCGGAACCATTTGCGTGTGAAAGCTGGCCGGAAACGGCGTGACTCCCGCCACGAGGGGCGCTGACAGCAAGATCGCGACAACGATGGTGGTGACATACCTGAACATATGAACTCCCAACAACTGCAGTTCGGCGTTTTGAGACTCTTGAACCCTTATTGGACTTCCGACCTCTGCTGCTTTGATCCCTGCCCGGGCATGTGCCTTTGTGCTAGAGGCCAAGCTCGCTTAGCCCTGGGTGGTCATCGGGACGTCGCCCGACTCCCCAGTGGTATTTGCGATCGGCTTCCGAAATGCGGAGATCGTTGATTGATGCATACCTTGAAGCCATGAGCCCTTCGTCATTGAACTCCCAGTTCTCATTGCCATAAGAGCGATACCAGTGATCTGAGTCATCGTGCCACTCGTAAGCGAAGCGCACGGCAATGCGGTTTCCCGTGAATGTCCACATTTCCTTGATAAGCCTATAGTCGAGTTCTTTGGCCCACTTGCGAGCGAGGAAAGCAATAATTTCGCTTCGCCCGTTGATAAACTCCGAGCGGTTCCTCCATCGGGAATCGATCGTGTAGGCAAGAGCCACTTTGCCCGGATCGCGAGAGTTCCAGCCATCTTCGGCCAGACGCACCTTCTGAATCGCGCTATCGCGGGTGAACGGAGGCAAAGGGGGACGCGCGGGCGTCGTTGCTGTTGCCATGATTTCTTCTCCTTGGATTGATTCTTTTGGCATATCCATAAACTCACATACTCGTGCGGCGATCTCGTCTGGGGCGATGTGGCTCCACTTGCAACTGTTCGCAAAGCTAGTTTTTGTGCGTTTCTAAGGCAGCCGTCGTCCACACGCTTTCGGGTTCGTCCCAATGGGATCGCCTGCGCGTCAGCAAGAGATAACTGACAGCCAGCAACATCAACACGAGAGCATCGACAAAGAACACACCATATCCCAACACGAAAATGTGACTGAGAATAATGGCGGTCATCCACAAAATGACCAATCTCGCCCCCAATCTCGCTGTCTTCGGAATCAGGAACAGAACTGCCACCGTGGTCTCGAACACCCCTGACCCTAGCCGAAATACGGGCTGAGGTATCAACCCGTGGACCGCTTGCGACATCTGCGTGAACAGGGCCACCGACTGTGGTATCCCTGCAAACTTGGCTAAGACGGCGGCATACAGAAGGTTCACTGACACCATCAGACGAATTGCCACTAATGCGAATCTCTTACCCATAAAATCATGCCTCCTTGACTAAGTTGAACTCTCGAATTCTTCGCGAAACGAGTACTCATTTCTGCGTCTTCATGAACTGACCTATCAGTGCCGCAATTTCATCTGCAGCCGTGTCCAGCGCGAAATGACCGCCATCGACAATGTGGACTTCAGCATTGGGCACATCTCGCCGGTAGGATTCCGGCTCCGAGGAGTCAAACGATGACTCATACTTGCCCCAAATCACCAGCAGGCGCGGCTGCTTCTCATGCATCCAAGCTTGCCACCTGGGATAGTTTTCGACGTTGGTGCGGTAGTCGTAGAACAGGTCGCTCTGAATCTCGACCTGGCCGGGCTGATTGAGAAAAGCAAATTCATCCGTCCACAGATCGGGGTCATAGCGTTCCACGTTGGGATCGCTTCCGACATGGCGCGTCCGCGTCGTCTGCAGCGACAGGAGGTTGGTACGAAGCGGGCTTTCGTTGGCCGCGCGATCGGTCCAAAAAGCCCTCCGCGTCTTCCAGTTCGCCCCGAGACCTTCATTGTGTGCCACAGCGTCTTGCACGATCAGAGCCTCGATCCGCTCCGGGTGCGCCAGGGCCACGCGAAAACCCACGGGCCCGCCGTAATCCTGCATGTAGAGTGTGTAGCGCGAGAGCCCAAGAGACTCGGTGAAGTGATTCATGGTTTCGGCGATGTGATCGAACGTGTACACGAATTTTTTCGGATCGGGCCAGTCGCTGTGGCCGAAGCCGGGGTAATCGGGCGCGACCATGTGATAACGATCGGACAGCCGGGCGAGAAGCGGCTCAAACATTCGCGACGAAGACGGAAGTCCGTGCAGCAGGAGAAGCGTCGGCGCGTCTTTCGGTCCGGCCTCTCTGTAAGAGATGGAGAGCCCATCTACCTGTATCGTGCGATAAAGAGTCGGGCGTTTCACGGGACATTCCTTTCCCTGGGCCTGGGCCGGCAGTTGAAATATTGCGAGCATCATAGAAAGCACTAGCTCCATCCGATAAACCTGCAACAATCGGGGCGAACGGGACGGGTAGAAAGGGTGCATGGTTTACCTCCGCGTTAGAAATCCTGTACGGTTGGGCGGATCACCATCTCATCGACTTCCACCTCGGCCGGCTGCTCGATTGTGTAAGCGATCGCTCTCGCGATCGCGCTGGCCGGGATGGCCATTTTCATGAACTCGCGCAAATTCTTTCTGGTCGCTTCGTCCGAGCTGCTCTCCGACAGTTCTGTAGCAATCGCGCCAGGTGAGATCATCGTGCAGCGGATGTTTTGGGAGTGCAGTTCCATCCGCAGCCCTTCAGTCAGCGCGCGCACAGCGGCCTTGGTGGCGCAGTAGACGGTCCCGCCGGGGGCGAACATTTTGATCCCGAAAACCGAAGCCATGTTGATGATGTGGCCGCTCTTCTGCTTCTGCATGTGAGGCAGGGCAGCGGCAACGCCATATAGAAGTCCTTTGATATTGACGTCAATCTGCCGGTCCCATTCATCTACCTTAAGGGCCTCGATCGGTGCGATGGGCATAATACCGGCGTTATTGATGAGCACATCGACGCGGCCGAAACCCTCGACGGCTCCTTGGATGAGCGCTTCCACTTCTGCGCGCTTCGTCACATCAGTGGCAAGTCCGATGGCCTTGCCGCCGCTGGCCGAGATCTCTCGAACCACTGCGTCGATCCGGTCCGAACGCCGCGCTCCTAGTACCACTTTTGCTCCTTGTTCTGCGAGAAGCTTCGCGGTGCTTTCCCCAATGCCGCTGCTAGCTCCGGTGATTACTACAACTTTGCCCGTGATATTTGACATTTCTATTTCTCCTTAATTAAGAATTTGCTTTCTAAGAATTTGCTTTTCACGGCGGGCCGCGCTCCACTGAATGACGGGCCCCGCGATTTCAGAAGCCTCCTCGACCAGTGAGGTCAAGAAAGCCATCACGTCGGTACAAGTAGAAAGATTGGCACTTTGTCCAGCCCATAGGGGCATGAGATCCGATCGGCCCGCCGCCTCTGCTGGGATCGCGAGGTTTCTGACTAGTGCTCGCTGGAGGGGATATGGCAGGATCTCGGTTCCCGGCCAGTTCAACTCCTCCAACAAGCGGTTGTAGATTCCCCGCGCGAGTCTTCCGGTGAAGCCCTTTGTCAGCGCGGTGTGCCCGGCCTTTTTTCCCCGTAAAGCCTGGCGATGAAGAAGGCTGGCGCCGGATTCCTCACACGCCAGGAATACCGTTCCCATTTGCACGGCTTCCGCGCCAAGAGCCATGGCGGCGATCACGCCGCGTGCGTCGCCTATTCCGCCCGCGGCGATCACGGGCACATCGACGATGTCGGCGATCTGAGGGACGAGCGAGAGCGTGCCCGTAAGTGAATCCTCCGCGGACCGGAGGAATGAACCACGATGTCCCCCGGCCTCGAATCCGGAAGCGACGATCGCATCCACGCCGGCCTCTTTAAGTGCTGCTGCCTCATCGGGTGTGGTCGCCGTGCCAATCGTG
>QIAP01000159.1 GCA_003225075.1 Acidobacteriota bacterium
CTGCCAGCGTAACCAATATCGTGTCGCGCTCGACTTCATCCAACTGTCTGCCGGCGGGGGCATCATCGACGGAGCACACCGGCGCCGCGGCTACCAGTTCCAAATCGGCGACATGGATCTCTTGGCTATCGCATAAGGTCGCAGCCTTCAAGACAATGTTTCGCAGTTCGCGAACGTTGCCCGGCCAGGAATGTGCCTCGAGGGCGGCAACAGCGTCAGGAGCGAGTCTCTGGTCCGGGCCGTGCAGTCGCAGGTAGTATTCGGCAATGGGGAGAACATCTTCGCGTCGGTCGCGAAGCGGTGGAACGTGGAGGTGGAACTGCGCCAGGCGATGATACAGGTCGCTACGGAACCGGCCCTCGGATACAGCGGTTTCCGGGTCTTGGTTCGTGGCAGCGATCACCCTCACATCGACTGCAACTTTCGTATTGCCGCCGAGGCGGTAGTATGGTGCGCCATCTAGAACGCGGAGCAATTTGACCTGTAGCTTGGGATTGATTTCTCCAATTTCGTCTAAGAACAGGGTTCCCTTATGGGCTAATTCGAATAGGCCTTCCTTGCGAGAATCGGCCCCGCTGAAGGCACCCTTTTCGTAACCGAACAATTCACTCTCTACCAGATGCTCTGGCAGAGTGGCACAGTTTATGTCGACCCACGGTTTGCAACAACGCAGGGAATGGCGATGAATCGCGCGGGCAATGAGCTCCTTCCCGGTACCGGTCTCTCCAGTAATCAATACAGCCGCGGTGTTACGCCCAACGCGTTCGGTCATCCGCATGAGCTTCTGCATCGTCGCGCCGCGGAATACCGGTTCAACCAGAGCCTCTGCGAAAACATCCATCTTGTCGAGCCTCCAACTTACTTGGGCAGAGATTCGCCGACGCAGCCGGCGTCCACTGCCACATTAGTACTAGGGTCGCGATTCACTTTGTGTGCCACTTGGCATCCGACAGGTCAAGCGCCTTGTGGCTGATTGACGGATGGCAAACCGGTTGGAAGTGTGCCCAGTCTCTGTTAGTGATGTCTGCTCCTACAGCGTTTTTCAGCTTGATATGAGTATGGAGCGGACTTAGTTTATCCGAATCGCTCTCCTTCGAGGTCCTGTCTAGCTCTAACGAAGGTTCATGAACCGTTGATATTCTGACTCAAGGTAGGGATTCTGCGGTAGGGCGGCTTGCAGAGCCGTTACTTTCGATGATTGGTCGCGCGGTGGTTCGCTAGCTACTTTCCCTTCTCAATGTCAATTCTTATCGCCCATATTGGCCTCGATGCATCGTTTTGTCCGATATCGTCTGTTCGATCGCATCTCTTCCTACTTTCCCCCGCGGTCCCCGCGCGCCATGCAGGGACTCGACGTCGAGACTCAGTGCCTCCACGCCGCAGGAGTTTCGGACGTCGAGCGATTTGAGCTAAGTTTCGTGACTTCGCCCAGTCCCTGTCCGTTAGATTATTTTTCCCCTCCGATCGCGACGGTCATCGCATCGGAGTTGGTCTTGCTGCCCCAGACGACGCTGCTTCCCCAGATCACGCTGAAGCCTGCGTTCGTGCTGCTGCCCCAGCATACCGAATTGCCCCACAGGACCGACTGGCCAGTCGCGTTAGCGCCCCAGATCACCGATGAGCCCCACACGACTGAGGTGCCCCAAACCACCGAACTGCCCCACATAACCGAGTTACCCATGACAAGGTACACCTGGCCGGTGGTGGCATCGTAGTTGGCGATCGGCGACATCGCCGCGCCGGCCGTGGCCGTAGCCAAGTCGGCATTGTTGAGTGCCGCGGCGATATCCAGGTAGCCGGCGCCGACGGCGAAGATGTCGTACTGGTCGGTATAGGTGACATTCGGCGTCACCGAAGTATCAGTGTAGGTGCTGTACTGGGGGAAGACCTTGTAGGCAGTCTTCATCAACCGCGCTTTCACCTGGTCAGGCGTAAGCGACGGGTTCTGTTGCAGCAGCAGGGCTACTGCACCGCTGACCATCGGCGCCGCCATGCTGGTGCCGCTAAGGCGATAGTAGGTGGAAGAAATCTTGCTACTGCCTGTTACGGCGTAATAGTCAACCGGCAAAAGATTCTGCGGGTAATTGGTGTACAGCGTGGCGCTGCTAGAGGCCAGCGAGGAAGCGATCAGATTGCCAGGGGCTACCAGGTCGGGCTTCACCACATGGTCGAGCATGCTGGGTCCCTTAGAGCTGTAGGTGGCGATCAAGTCGTCAGCCCGGTCTTTGGTGCCCATGGTCTTCATAGCGCCCACGGTGATCACGTAGGGATCGTTGCCTGGTACCGTGATAGTGCCATAGCCATTGTTACCGTAAGAGTTGTCACGACCATAGTTGCCGGCCGCCACCACCACGACGATTCCTGCTTTCCAAGCCTGCTCCGCTGCCTGACACAGAGGATCCAGGGTGTAGCTCTCGAAGATGCCTCGACCGAGCGACAGGTTGATGACCCGGATGTTGTACAGGTTCTTCAGAGCGATCGCCTGATTGATGCCCGCGATCACCGTGCTGTCGGCGGCAGATCCGTTCTGGTCCAGCACGCGCAAGTTAATGATGTTGGCATTGGGGGCGATGCCGCGGAAGGTGACATCGCAGTTCCCGCACGTGGAGCTGCCTCCGTTGCCCGCGATGATGGCGGCGACGTGCGTGCCGTGACCGTATAGGTCAGAAGTGGTGCTAGCAGAAGGATCGAAGTTCTGGTTGTAAATGATTCTGGATGTCTTGCTATTGCCAGCCTGAGTGAGGTCCCAAACTCCATTCACACCGCTGTCAATTACGGCGACGCCTATGCCTGTTCCGTCATATCCCAAGCTATGGGCGATGTCCGCGCCGACTGCAGGAATAGCAAAATTCATCGCTCCTTGGACAGGCCGATCCGGCGACACGTACTTGATGTTGGGATCTCTGCTGATGAGACCCTGCACGGCGGCAGGCGACATGGTCCATTTGTAGCCCTTGATGAGGCCAAGAGCCTTTCCATTGGTGGCACCTAGCGACTTGGCAGCGTTGATGTCCGAGCTTGTCGGCGTCGAGTAATACTGCACCAGCACGCTGACCGGGGTCTTAGACGGAAGCTTCGCCAGATCTTTCGAGATCTTCGACGACTGGCCTAATGCCAGACTGGCTGTCAAGATTAAGGCGCACAAAGGGAAGTTTCTGTTTCCCCACGCAGCGCTCCAAAGTTTCTTGCTATTCATTGCTGTTCTCTTCCCTCGGACCTTAAATATGCAGGAGTGATTCCATACCGGATTTTGCTTGCAGGTCATTGATTACGGGCGAAAAGGTATCGCGCCAAAAATCGGAACGGGGACAAGCTGTCCGCATCTCAGTTCTCCCGAGGACAATTTGTCCCCTGCTGAATCGGCTTCCCACCAGCGGCGGCAGGTGCGTGCGAAATGCCTCCCCTTTCGCCCCACGAAGTGTTTTTAGCGGAGGGAACGTATCTATCTGGAGAAAAAAATGGCGGTGAAGTGTATTCTTTACTTCACCGCCGAGCTGGGATTTTTTATTGAGATACGCTGCTAGGCTTCTGACTCTTGTGCTTACCCTTGGTCTTTCCTTTGTTAGTCTTCTTAGAGCCTTTATGCAGACTCTGCTTTGCTTCCGCATTCTCGATGCCGTGCTGCACGCCCTTAGGGTTGGCTACAGCTTCAGCATGTTCGATACCGGTTTGAGAGGTTTTTCCGTGACCCCCACTGCGTCCTTGCGCGGCGGCTGTGTTTAACCCCAAAATCCACAATGCCGCTACGAACGAAAGTGCTAACGCTAGTCTTTTCATTTCCCCTCCGAAGCATTGGACTCCCATCCACAGTACCGCTCAACTTTTTCTAACCCGAAACATCATCCTTCGTTGCGTTCGTTGCGACAGTATCGGAGCACTCAGGAGCACTAAAAAGATTACGAAAGTAATGTTGCCATCTTGATTGGAACACGACGTGTCAAAACTATTAGAGACTGTTGAAAAACTCGGCTACGGAGTCGAGTTTTCTGTTTGTAGCGACTCTCATCTGTGCTAAGCCAGGGTTCAGGAGGAACGTCGCCGATGATGGGTCAACAAACACGCACAAAGTCGTTGTTCTACTACTTCCGCTTAGAAGATCAGATTCCCGAAGACCACCTACTGCGACTCATTGATCAGCATATCGATTTGAGCTTCGTGCGTGAGCGGCTGAAGAACTTTTACAGCTGGACCGGCCGTCCCTTGATTGATCCCGAGGTGCTGTTGCGTTTGCTGTTAGTGGGATATCTCTACGGGATCACGAGCGAACGGCATTTGCTGGAAGAAGTAAGGATGCATCTGGCTTATCGTTGGTTCACGCGCCTGGACTTCGAGCAAGAGATTCCGGATCACTCGACGTTCTCCAAGAATCGGCACGGACGCTTTCGTCAGTCGGGAGTGTTTCGGGAAGTGTTCGAAGAGATCGTGCGACGTTGTCTGGAGGCGGGTCTGGTGGAAGGAAAGAATCTGGCGGTGGATGGAACGATGGTGGGAGCCAATGCCAGCCGGCAAAGTCGAGTTCGGCGAGAGCAGTTGCCGGAAGCAGCGCAGGTCTCGCAGACGGTGCAAGAGTACCTGGCCGAGTTAGAGCAGGCGAATCCGGTAGTGGACACGGAGATGGTTTCCACCACCGACCCGGACGCCGTTTGGGCGACCAAAGGGGGACCGGCGATGATGGCGTACTTCGACCACTATCTCATCGATACTTCAAGTCGAGTGATTCTGGGGGTGGAAGCTACGCCTGCGCTTTTCCACCAGGAGACGGTGGCTGCACGAAAAATGATGGAGCGAGTCGAGAAGCTCGGGGTTCGACCCGAGAGTGTGGGAGCGGACAAGGGGTACGGCAGTGGCGAGTTTCTGGCGTGGCTGTTAGCGCGGGGCGTGCAACCGCATATTCCGGTCATCGATCGTCGCCATCAAACGGCTGGGCGCTTCACCCGTGACCAGTTTCATTATGACCCTGCGCAGGACGTCTACTATTGCCCGGAAGGGAAAGCGCTACGCTATCGCGGTCTGCAACGGAAGAATCAAGGCTATGCTTACGAGGCAACGCCAGCACAGTGCCGAGGCTGTCCCCAGAAAAAGCTCTGCACTCCTGCTCCCGCGCGTAGGCTCTTCGTACACTGGCACGAACCGGCCCGACAAGCGGCGCGTGCTTTGGTGGGCACGCCGGCTTACGAGCATTCCCGACGAACTCGTTACAAGATCGAAGCTCTCTTCGCCGAGCTTAAGCAACGTATGCGCCTCGGGCGGGTACGGCTACGCCGCCTCTGGAATGTCGGAGAACAGTTCTTGCTGGCGGCAACCGCGCAGAACTTAAAACGCCTCGTGCGTTTCCTCGCACAACGACCGCCCAAACTGGAAACGCAGGTCAGCTGAAGAGAGAGGAGCAAAGGCCCAGGTGAAAAGAAGGAAATAGAACAGCCCGAGGATCATAACAATCCGTCCTGAAAACACCCTCACCGACAGAAAGGTTTCCAATTCCCGAGTTTTTCAACAGTCTCATTAGGTTTCGACCCGCAGCTTAACTTGAGGGCGATTTCAGGGTATCGAGAGCGCATTGGCGCAGTAAATAAATAGCCCGTTCTGCGCGGACGGGCTATTTGGCACTGGTTTCGGGTACTTTATTGCTTCTTGGCTTCGCCCGGCTTAGCACCATGTCGCGGATCGTCTGCCGGATTCGCGTACTTAATCTCCCACGGGCCAGTGCCGTGTAACTGGATCACCGTTTCGCCCTTGGCCATCGCGTAGTGATGCACCGTAGGCTCAAGGTACGCGAAGCTTCCAGGGGCAAATTCGTTCATCTTTTCTGCATCGAAGCTGTCACCCATTCCTACCTTAGGATTGCCTTCTAGAACGGACAATTCAGCTCCGGGAGGTAGCGCATTCGGGGCTGCACCCCAGTGGATCGCATCCGGTGTATACGTTTTTACATGCTCGGCTGATTTCTGAGCGACAAGAGTCAACACAGCAGTAAACAAGAGCATCATCGTTCCAATTCGCCTCATCGTCCACCTCCAGAATGGTTCTATTCTAAAGCCGGGGGAGAATTGTTTACAGTAAGTTCGCAGAGGTACGTGGGCCATCTTTATGGCCTCAGTCTCTTTGCCGTCTTCTTTTCGTGATCCAAAACTGAATTTGTTTTCCGCACGTCGAGTGGAAACCGTCAGTAACTGCGTACGCCCGAGCAGCCTGTTGGTGCATCCAATCTAGGATGACGCTAAAGCGGGAGCGAAATATCAGGAGGCTTACGGTCCACCAAGCCTTGGCAGCAGAAGCGGGCTGGGTGAGCACCGTATCGTTGCGCATAACACACCTCATCACGACCACGACGCTCCGGAACCTACAAATGGCGCTCCTCAGATATTGTCGCTGGGGACTAGTCGAGCGAAAGACCAGCGGCTATTCGAGAGAGTTCCTGTACCTGATCAGTGCAAAAGGCCAACTTCGTTTGAAATGGTTGAGGACTCATGCCATTTAAAAATCGTGAAAAATATCTGGAATACCAGCGCAGCTATTATAAAAAGAGCAAGGGCAATCCCGCATCAATTCATGGATCGAATAGCGAAGATATTTCTAATTTGGGGTTAACCGCGGGATTGAATAGGAATGTATTAAATCCCAAATCTAGTGTTCAGTCCCCATCTAAAAAGCAAGATGTTAACCTCGACCCTTAATCGTTCAATCCCGAAATCCTCAATCCCGACAGGTGCGCCGTTTCCCCTTAATCCCGTCAAACCCGCCCGTAATAGAATTCCCGAGGAACATGTCGACAGAGGGTCTGCAAATGCCCATGCCGCAATCACATGCCGGTTTGGTCTGACCAAATTGCCGAAAATACCCGAA
>QIAP01000115.1 GCA_003225075.1 Acidobacteriota bacterium
ACATGGGCGAAGATCCGGTCCTCGCCGGCACGATGGTGGGATGGGTGATGAAGGGCGAGCAGGCCCAGCACGTCATCGGCGACATCAAGCACTACGCGCTGAATAATCAGGAGAGGGGACGCAACGCCGTTAACGTCAACATCGACAAACGGTCGATGCGCGAGAGCGATCTGCTCGCGTTCGAAATCGGTTTGCAGGTGTCGAATGCGGCGGCCGTAATGTGCTCCTACAACCGCGTGAACGGAGACTACGCCTGCGAGAACAAATATCTGCTGATGGACGTCCTGAAGAAAGACTGGAACTTCAAGGGCTTTGTCGTATCCGATTGGGGCGCAACCCACAGCGCTGCCAAGGCATCGGCAGCGGGCCTCGATCACGAGGAGCCAGGTGAATTCTTCTACGGTGACACCCTGAAGAAAGCTGTGAAGGCCGGGCAAGACCCCATGGCAGAAATTGGTGACCACGTTCACCGCATCCTGCGTTCTATGTTCGCCACCGGTGTGATCGATGATCCTCCGCAGAAAAGTGTGGTTGACGCAGCGCGAGGGCTCGAGGTCGCCCAGAAGATTGAGAAACAAAGCATCGTTCTGCTCAAGAACGAGCATGGGCAGCTTCCTCTTGATGCTTCCAAGGTACACACGATCGCGGTGATCGGTCCGCACGCCGACGTGGGAATGATTTCAGGCGGCGGTTCGGCACAGGTCGATCCCCCGAACGGCAATGCGATCATGCCGCCGGGAAAAGGTCAGACGCACTGGCAGGAGCACATCTGGTTCCCCACTTCCCCGTTGAAGGCGATACAAGTCAAGACAACGGGAGCGCGTGTCCAGTACAACTCTGGCAGCGATCCCTCCGCTGCCGCTTCCCTGGCGAAAACGGCAGTGGGTGTTGAAAAAGTCACGTCGATTAGCGGGATGAGATTCAGCAGAAGCATGTTAGAAGAAAGCATCTGCCCATGCTCTGTTTGATTCTGATCGTCGGAGGCCTGCTGATCATGATGGGACAACACGACCGCTCTGAAGCGTTGTTCTACTACTTCCGGCTGGAAGATCAGGTTCCGGAAACCCACCTGCTGCGACTCATCGAAAGGCACATCAGCTTTGCCTTCGTGCGCGAGAGGTTGAGGCAGAGTTACAGCGAGACGGGCCGACCTTCGATTGATCCCGAGCTGCTGCTACGCATTCTGCTGATTGGCTATTTGTACGGCATCACCAGCGAGCGCAAGTTGGTGGAGGAACTTCGCATGCATCTGGCCTGGCGCTGGTTCACGGGTTTG
The DNA here is from genome assembly GCA_003225075.1 of Acidobacteriota bacterium. Classification (GTDB taxonomy): domain Bacteria; phylum Acidobacteriota; class Terriglobia; order Terriglobales; family Acidobacteriaceae; genus Gp1-AA124. The sequence goes on from QIAP01000115.1 coordinate 1,277, forward strand.
GGTTTCGATCAGGAGATCCCGCATCATTCCACGTTCTCCAAAAACCGGCATGGACGGTTTCAGGAGTCGAAGCTGTTCGAGGAACTGTTTGAACAGATCGTGCGCCAGTGTGTGGAAGTGGGATTGGTGCAAGGAGAGAACTTATCGGTCGACGGCAGCTTCGTGGAGGCGAATGCAGCTAAGGAGAGCCGCATTCCGCGGCAACAGTTGGCGGAAGCTGCCCAGGTCAACCGTACGGTGAGACAGTATCTGGTGGAACTGGAACAACAAAACCCGGTGGAAGAACCGGTGCATCAGCAGGATCAGGTTTCGACCACCGATCCGGATTCGACCTACGCCACCAAGGGCGGCACGCCCGCCCGGCTGGGCTACTACGACAACTATCTGGTGGACAATGCCAGTTGCGTGATCGTAGGAGTGCAAGCGACGGCAGCGCGCATGAGTCAAGAAACCGTGGCCGCGCAAGACATGCTCACGCGCTTCGCACAGTGGCAGGGACGAGAACCCTCGTCGGTGGCTGCCGATGCCACGTACGGGAATGGGGAGTTTCTGCAATGGTTGCTGGATCGTGGCATCACTCCGTACATGCGTACCCGGGACAGTGCGCTAAGAAAGAACAGTCCGTTCTACGGTCCGGAGTGTTTTACCTATCTGCCGGAAAGCAACCGCTATCGCTGTCCGGCTGGGGAGCAACTCAACTATGTCGGGCTGAATGTCCGCAATCGCGCTCATGCCTACATTGGCAGCGCCAAGCGTTGTGGAGCATGTTCACAAAAGCCGCAATGCACCAGCGGGCACTATAAGTATCTCGCCATTCACATGCATGAGCCTGCCCGACAACGCGCCAGGGACTTGGCGAACACACCTGCATTCGCCAGTGCACAACGGGAGCGGAAAAAGGTGGAGGCGATGTTTGCGGAACTCAAGAATGTGATCGGACTGCGTCGCCTGCGCTTACCTCGGATGCAGTTCGTTCGGGAGCAGTTCTTCCTTGCAGCGGCGGCCCAGAACATCAAGCGACTGGTGCGTTTCCTCAGCCAACCGATAACACCCATGGGGCAAGCCACCGCTTAACTGAGCTGAGCGAAGAAAACGGCGATACTCGCAGCCGGAAAGAGATTCGCTTGACGCCGTTTTTCAACACCCACAGACAATTTCGCCACCGGAGGATTGCCGGTCAGCGGAATGGTTTGAGGAGTGTTGAATGCGCTATCGGCGATCCTGACCGCGGCAACCCGGACACCGGCGGCGGCGGGTGTGAAGACCACACTGATGGTACAGGTGGCACCGGCTGCCACGCTGCCACCGCAGTTGCTCGCGGGGGCGGTGGTAACAGCGAACTCTGCGGAATTGGTGCCAGTGACAGTGATTGAGATGCCCGTCAGAGAAGCGGTTCCGTTGTTCTTCAGGGTAACGGTCTGGGCAACACTTGACGTACCGGGCGTCTGATTCAGAAATGTAAGGGTGGGGGGCGTAAGAGTGACGAATGAGCCCGTGCCCTGTCCGCTCAGCCCCAGAGCCTCAGGGCTGTTATTGGCATTGCTGGTGACGGTGACATTTGCATTCCGTCCGCCGAATGTCGTGGGGGTAAACACCACATTGATGGTGCACGTGGCGTTCACCGCCAGCACGGTGGTGTTGGCGCACGCGCCGGAAGGTGGGGGAGTTACGAAAGCGAAGTCCCCGGGATTAGCGCCGCCCAGCGCGATGCTGCTGAGGGTCATGCTGGTAGTGCCAACATTCTTCAGGGTCGAAACCTGGGGTGCGCTGGTGGTTCCGAAGGCTGTCGAAAAGTTCAGGTTAGGCGGCGTGAGCGAGCCGGTGGGAACCAAGGGGACGCCAGCAAACTTGGCGACAAAAGCGCTGCCCTGGCCATCAAGCGTGCCATGCAAGGCGTGCTTCACAGGAAAGTTCTTGGACTCTGTATTTCCGGCCACATATACATTGCCGTCACGATCAAGTGCGATGGCGTTGGCGGCATCAGATCCACTTCCGCTTAGCAGTGTGGAATAAAGCAGGGCGGAGCCCTGTTGGTTCAATCTCGAGAAGAATGCAGCAGAAGTTCCAGCCAGGTTGCGCTGCATCGCCCCGGCGGTGGTAGGAAATGTGTGTGAGGCAGTGGAGCCGGCAACAAAGGCGCTGCCTGCGCTGTCCACGGAAAGGGCCATGCCTTCATCACCAGCCCCGCCGCCGAGATAAGTTGAGTACTCTAACGCCGAACCTTGCGGACTGATCTTACTGACGAATGCAACACCTCCACGATTAGACACACTTGTACTGAGAGCATGCGGGGTAGCGGGAAAGTCGGCGGAATCGGTACGGCCAGTGATATAAGCGCCGCCTGCATTATCCACAGCAATTGCATTGGCTCGTTGGTCTCCATTTCCTCCCAGAACGCCGGAGTAGAGCAGCATCCCACGCGTGGACAATTTAGTCACGAAGACATCAGCGCAGTCGCGGCCAGCCGCTGTACAGGCCGGATGTCCGTTGGCGCGCATCTGCAATGCTTTTGTAGTCAGCGGAAAATCAGCAGAGTAAGTGTGGCCGGCAATATAAGCTGCGCCGCTGAGGTCCACCGCGATTGCATTGGCGAAATCGTGTCCGCTGCCACCTACGAAAGTGGAATAGAGCAAGGTGGATCCGTTAGCACTTAGTTTGCTGACAAAACCGTGATGGCAAGGCTGCTCGGCCGCACAAACAGCCGTCTTCTGCCCAGGTTGTAACGTTCGAGGGAAGTTGGCAGATTGGGTGACACCAGCAACGTGAGCTTCGCCGGCCGCGTTCAGGGCGAGCCCGCGGGCTTCTTCATCTCCGCTGCCTCCCAGGTAAGTGGCATAGAGCAGGTGGGAGCCATCGGCGCTCAACCTGGCAACAAACGCGTCACGGCCGCCGCCAGACATGCGCTGTACTGCCCCGGCTGTAGTTGGAAAGTCTGACGAGTACGTGGCGCCCGCTACGAAGGCTTCGCCCTTTTCATTCACCGCGATCGCGCGACCGAGATCACTGTTACTGCCCCCCAAATAGGTGGAGTACATCAGGGCTGTGCCAGCAGCATTCAGCTTGGCTACGAAAGCGGTTGTGTCGGTACTGCGTGTTTTCGTCTGCAACGCACCTGCGGTGGTTGGAAAATTAGCCGACGCGGAAGAGCCGGTGACGTAGGCATTGCCTTTACTGTCAGCGGCAATACCCAACGCTTTCTCGAGGTTGCTTCCACCCAGGTAGGTGGAGTAGGCCAGACTGGGATCGATCACCAAGGCGGCGCTTTTATCATAGGCACCCACCTGAAACGTTACTTCGCGCGAACTTGCCAGAATAAAACGCCCGTCGACTGGGATCTTTTGACCGGCGCGTTCTTGATACAGCAGTGGCTGGTGCAAGCGTACGTCGCCTCCGGGAATGTTCAGTACGACGTCGCCTTTTTCGAGACGCAGCTTTTGCGCACCCCTGAAGGCTAAGCGGATGCGACTGGGGTCAGCGCCCGGGGCAAGTACAAAGTCATACTCGAGGCGGCCCTGATGGCCGTAGTAGACAAGGTCGACGCCTGGAAATACGTCGCGATACTGGACTCTGGCGTAATTCGGGATATCAGCATGCCAGCGGCTGGGATCGCCGCCGATGAAGTAAGCGCTCTTGCCGGCGAGTTCCTCCGCTCCAGTTACTTCCGGCGAAGGGTTGGCGCCCACGAGCCGCATGCGCACTACAGCGGATTTGGCCCTGGCCGGCGCCGTCGGCGGAGTCAGCGAAAGTACGGCCTCGCTCGGCGTCAGGAACAGATTGTAGCCGTTGCCCCGGGACAAGAATTGCACGCGGCTATCAGTCTGTCCGCGGTTCGCCTCAAAGCTTACGGCAGAGAACCGTAGACAGCATTCACCTGTGCTGCGGCAGGCGTAACCGCGACGGCGCGGGCACCGGCAAGTTTCGAACCTGCCGCCGGCGCTGGCGTGACGCGTTGCCACGCGAAAAGACCCGCAACACAGAGCAGAGCGAGACTGACGTATACCAGAGTGCGTTTCATAGACATCCTCCCGGGGACAGAAATGTATCGTCTAACGATAGACATGCAACCCGACCTTCGCGACGGGCGTACAAGTCGCATCAGTGCGAACTCGCCTAACAAAAAAAATTTGGGAATGCGGGCTTCAAAAGCCAAGTCGGTTCAAAGGGGGAGTGAACCAAAGGTCCAGATCAGCGTGGCGAAGTCTGAACGGAAGAAAGTAAGTTGTCAAGATGAAGAATCTTGCACAGCGAGGTCGGGTAGCGGCAACTGGATGGGGACACTGTTTGTGTCTCATCTCTGGAAGGCATTGCACGCTGCATGTACTCACGTGGCAATAAGCGAAGGATTGC
>QIAP01000023.1 GCA_003225075.1 Acidobacteriota bacterium
TGTTGCTTGAACGAAAAAAGAGAGAGGGTTCTCCGCACCTCTCCTAGAGAGAAAAAAATTGAATTTCAAGAGAGAATCTAGAATCTTCATCTCGGCCTCCTTCGTCCCGAGCCTTTTTGGTTGGAACCGTAAAGTCTACTCGGGTCGTCGCGAGGCCGACCTCGTTATGTCATCAGTTACTTCCGGATTGCCTTATTCGACCGCAAGACCTGGATAGCAGCTGCAGTGCGCGACTAGGCGGGTGTAATCCAGAGCGTCTTTGGACAGTTGAGCTTCAAGTGCAAGCTTGCCAGAGGGCGGTCTGCTGGTACGGCTGTGGTCGCTTGTGTAAGCTAAGTCGCGGTGAGAATCGTCAAACGTACAACGCTGCGGGCGGGCCAAACGCCAAAGGAGAAAAGGATGGCATCGGTACTCATAACTGGAACCAGCAAAGGAATCGGTTTGGAGGCGGCGGTGGCATTCGGCCGTGCAGGTCACAGAGTCCACGCCACCATGCGCAACCCATCACAGTCTCCGGATCTCGCGGAAACGGCTGCGCGAGAAAAACTGCCCATAACAGTCTCGACCATGGATGTGGACTCCGACCAGTCGGTGGGCCGCGCGATCGCGGCAATACACAAACAGCACGGCCCGATTGACGTGCTGGTCAACAACGCCGGTGTGGAACGGGCAGGGGCGGTGGAAGAGCTTCCGCTGGCTGACTTCCGTGCGGTCATGGAAACCAACTATTTCGGTGCGATCCGTTGCATTCAGGCTTTGGCGCCGCACATGCGGCAACGCCGGAGCGGCTGCATCGTCAATGTTTCTTCGGTCGCCGGGCGCATTACTTGTGCGCCGCTAACTGCCTACACGGCTTCCAAGTGGGCCCTGGAATCACTGAGCGAAGCCTTGGCGGGCGAGATGAAGACATTTAATGTCCGAGTGGCAATCGTCGAGCCGGGCATTATTGATACAGCCATGGCGCGGCGCATCGAAAATCGGCCGGCCGATTCACCGTACCGGCAGCGTGCGCGTTTCGCTTCTCTTTTCACGGCCTCGCTGAAGAATCCGGCACCGCCCTCTCTGGTCGCACAGAAGATCGTGGAAATCGTTGAAAGCGGGACTTGGCAACTTCGCCACCCGGTGGGACCCGACGCCGTTCCCTTCCTGCAGTGGCGCCGTCAAATGACGGACGAGGAGTGGGTGAACCTGAATGCAAGTGACGACGAAACTTGGTACCGCAGCATGGAACGCGACTTCGGTCTGGACACGCGGCCGAAGAACTAGCCTTCGTGTCCGGATTCGTGGTCTTTTGAAAAAAGTGCACCGCGCTATTGAAGAACGCTGATTCTGATTTGTCCGGGTGAAACCTGCCGCATGCTGCGTCACTGTTAGCGAGGAATCCACTCCTGGTTACCGTCGTAAAATCCCCATTTCACCAGCAATCTGGTTGTGAGTGTATCGCCTGTAGGGTGTTGATAGAATTCAAGGTACAGTGGAGCGCGTGGACATGGAAACAGAGAGCGAACGCAATCCCGAGCAAGATCCAGCCCGGGCAACAGCGCATATTGCAAGTGCTCACCAGATTCTGAAGGACCTGCAAGAGAAGATGGGAGAACATCCAGAACTCGGCGCGGCCATTACGAAACTGGAGATGGCGCTGAATATTCTGGCGGTACAGACGGGCGGGATGCTGTAGCCGCGATCATGGTGATCCAGACCGGGGCCGAGGATGAACTCGGGCCAACAGATCGCTAGGTCGCAGATAACTGTCGAAATATCCCCATTTACACGAGTAATGCTCAAAGTGGATTAGTGTTTCAGTTGGCTATTTTTTCCAGGCGTGTGCCAGACTCCCGTCCTACTGTTTACCTGCCGTTTCCCTGCCGTTCGCACTGCGCTACATCGAAAACAAAGTAAAACATGCCATCTGCTGCGTTCTATGTTGTTCTAAATACGTCTCAGGGTGTTTTCGATTCCCATCTCCCACCCCAACCATCATCCCTTGTTCCTTTTATTTTGGAGGCTCCGCCGGATATCTGTGCTCCAGGTCATAGAACGCTCTCACCGGATGATCAGATCGCGCGTCGGGCACAGGCTGCTCGCGCAGCGAACGGGACATAGCAGCATTTTTCTCTCCGAGTGCGCTCGTGGTCGTGTAAATGGCTTCGTTGAATTTACTTCCCGAGTTACTATGCGCTACAGCAAAGACTCCCCGAGCACTGCCACCGGAGTAGGACGTTGAAATGTAATCACCAACCATAAGTCCGGCAAAAGTGTTGGGCAGCCAACCGAGGGACATCGGGCCTGCGATGGTCTGCGGCACAGTCCACGAATTGCCTGCATCCGGCGACGAAATGAATCCGACCTCGAGCGCACAGGAAGAGGCACTGCAATTTGCGGTTGGGTAGAAGTAATACGTGAGGGCGAGATGCGCAGTGTCGCCACTGGTCGAAGGATCTACCGCCAAACCGGGAATGAAATGGTCGGCGGTGCTGGTAGCCGAATCAATGGGAATGCGAATTGGCGCGGTCCACGTCCTCCCGTCAATGGACGTACTCAGCACCAAATCATTCGAAATGCAGCCGGAGCGGAAACGGCAGTCCTGCCACACCACGTATATCTTGCCCACCGCATCGATCTCTGCAGAAGGGAGGGCTGAAGTCCGCAGGCCGCCAGCCACCAGGTGATCGGCGATGTTGGCAATCACTGAGGTTGTACTCCAGCTGGCGCCGCCATCTTTGGAAGAGAACGCGAGCATACTGTTGCCGGAGATGTTGGTAATCGGCACCACCACAGTTCCGTCCGGTTGCACTAGCGGCTGCCCTCCGATACCTCGGGCGAAGTCTGCTGTGTTTCGCTCGACTCCCCAAGTGAGCCCGCCATCGGTTGACGTCCTCATCCAGATCAGGCCTCCTCTGCTGGGATCGTCCCATTGAACGTAGCAGTGACCGAAGAACGGGCTGCCGGAAGTGTTGTCGCAAACGATCCACGTTTTGTCGGCGTCTGGAGTCGTACTCACCCGCACCGGACCAGACCAGTTGATTCCGTCGGATGACCGGCTTACCGCAGCCTCGTTAAAAGTTCCCAGGGGAAGCGTGCAGATTATCCAAATACCATGAGCGGCATCGTATGCCACTGCGGCATCACTCGCGGCACTGAAGCTGCCACCTTGAAATATGGTGATTCCTGGCAGAAAACCGCTGGTCCAGGTTGCGCCCCCATCGGTGGAGGTGGCGAAGCCGACGTCGGCGCCGCCTCCGCTGAAGATACGGCCCACTTGGAAAGCACTTACTATCGTGGAACCGAAGGCAAATGTATCGGGCTCAACTTCGGTGGCATGCTGACTGCTGGTATTGGTAAATGTATCCGTGCTCAATTTTGTAAGCGGAACTTGCGACGGAGGCGGCGGGGGCGTGGTTGTCTCCATGAAATGCTGTCCCGAGCCGCAGGCCAGAGTGAACGGCAGAACAATCGCCAGGATGGCGGACGCTAGCGCATGTTTCATTCCTCGTTCACCATAGGGGATCAATTTTCCTGTTCCGTAAGAATCATCTGCCGCGTTAGATTTGCTGTAACTTCCAGCGTCCACGCCTGAATAGAAGAATACCTGCGACCGCAATTGCGGCCTCCGCGATCACAATCGAAAAGAATACCCCATTCGAATGCAAACCAGCTTTAATTGCCAGCCAATAGGCGAGTGGTATTTCCAAGAACCAGAAGCCGAACAGATTCACGATCGTGGGCGTGACAGTGTCTCCCGCACCGTTAAATGCCTGTAACATGACCATGCCGTACGCATAACCAATGTTGCCGTAGCTGAGGATACGCAGGCACGAGGCGCCCAGGGGAACCACCGAAGGGTCGTGAGTAAAGAGACGCACGACGGGCTCAGCAAATAGCACGAAGAGCACTCCGATGGTCCCCAGAAAAAGCATGTTGTAAAAGCCTGTGCGCCACACCGAGGCCTCGGCGCGCTCCGGTTGCTTCGCTCCCAGGTTCTGCCCCACCAAAGTGGCGGCCGCGTTGCTCAATCCCCATGAGGGAAGAATGACGAAAATAATGACTCGAATTGCAATCGTGTACCCGGCGAGTGCCGCAGCGCCGAACATGCTCACAATACGTACGAGACCAATCCAGCTGGTATGGGCGATGGCAAATTGCAAAATGCCAGTGATGGATACCCGGACTAACCTTGCCAGGACCTCGAAGTTCAGCCGGATCTGCCGGCGCAGGATGCGAATGCGCTCGGTGCCTCGCAGCAGACGATAGAACTGGTACGCCAATCCAATGCTTCGCCCGGTGAGAGTCGCGACAGCCGCGCCAGTGACGCCCAGTCGCGGGAATGGTCCCCAACCGAAGATCAGACAAGGATCCAAGAAAAGATTGATAATGTTCGAAACCCACAGCAGCCGCATCGCGATGGCGGCATCACCAGCTCCGCGAAAAATGGCGTTATTTAGAAAGAGAAGCAGGACAACGCCGCTGCCACCCAATGCAATCCTTGCGTAGCTGGTGCCCACCGCAACTATGTCCGTCGACGCTCCCATAAGGCGGAGCAAGTGCGGCGCCAGCAGAAAACATGGCACTCCGATCGCAACCGATACTCCCAAACCCAGAGCGATGGCCTGAACTCCGGCCACTGCTGCGCCTTCAGGATCCTTCTCACCGATGCGCCGCGCAACCATGGCTGTGGTGGACAAACTCAATCCCATGGCCACTGCAAATACCAGGGTCAGCATTGATTCCGTCAGACCGACTGTTGCTACCGCGTTGGCCCCCAGTCGCCCTACCCAGAAAACATCCACGACTGCAAAGAGCGACTCCAGGACCATCTCCAACACCATCGGAATAGCCAGCAGCAAAATTGCGCGGTTAAGACTCCCCGTGGTGAAATCCTGATGGGATCCTCTGATCGCCTCGCGGATGCAGGACCATAGGGTAGGCTGCTGCGACTTGGCTGTGGCGACAACTTCCATGGCTACCTGCACAGTCTGTGGTTGCGTTCAGGGCGCTCGCGAAACTCTAGCTGCGCCAGAAGAATGGAGTATCCGCAATTTAGGCGGAACGGCGGGGCGAGAACTACCGACGATCAAACATGCTTGGTTCCTCGGCTTCTACTTTGGCTATCCGATGTGACCGGATCTCGAAGTGAAGCGAATAAGAGCAAAAACAAAAAAGATTGTACCCGAATAGCAGCATCGCGCCTAGACCTTGGGATAGCGATTAAGTCGTTTACTCGGGGTTCAGCCGATATTCCCAGAGTGCGGTCGCTTGCTGGTTGAATTGCGACGGCAAAGAGGAACTAACCGGTTGCGAGCTCGCAGCCGCGCCGGAATTTGCTTCGCGTACCGCTGCCTCAACGATGCTGTGGGCGGGGGCGAGCGAGCAGGCAGGATCAGTCGCCTCTGCGTTGCCGGTAAGAAGGAAAGCCTGGCAACGGCACCCACCGAAATCTTCCGTGCGGCGCTCGCAACTGCGGCAGGGCTCCGGCATCCACTCTTCGCCCCTGAAACGACGGAAGGCCGATGACTCTCGCCAGATCCATTCCAGAGAATGATTAGAGACGCTCTCGAATTCAATCCCGGGAATTACTCCGGCCGCGTGGCACGGAAGCACCTTGCCCGCCGGATCGATCAACATCAGGCGCCGCCCCCATCCCCCCATGCAGGGTTTCGGAAAGCGTCCATAGTAATCAGGCACCACCGAGTCGACTCGAATCGTGCCCGCCAACCGCGATTAAGCCGCGGCCACGACTTCTACGGCCTTATCCAATTGTGCCCGAGTCGGAAGCAACGCCGCACGATTCTGAAGCGCCCATCCGTAATACTGGGCGTGAGCAATTTCCATGCGATCGGGTGCGAGCTGTTCGATGAAAAAAATCATCTCGGGAAGGTGATCGAGATTCTGCCGGTGAACGACCAGGTTAATGGTGAATGCGACTCGATGTTTCCGTATTGCTTTCGCCAGTTCTACTTTGTGGGCATGGGCTCGTGTCCCGGCGATCCAGTTCGCGGTGTCCTCTCGCGAGTCCTGGAAACTAAGTTGGATGTGGTCGAGGCCAGCGTTGACCAGCGCCGTCAACCGAGTCGTAGAAAGGCCGATACCGGAGGTGATGAGGTTGGTGTAAAGATTCGCCGCATGTGCGCCGTCAATGAGTTCGGTCAGATCGGCGCGGGCCAACGGTTCGCCCCCGGTCAGATGGAGGTGGAGGACCCCGAGTTCTCCAGCCTGGCGAAAGACGCGGAGCCACTCCTCAGTGGAAAGCTCTGACTTGGCGGCAGCCATTTGCAGCGGATTGGAGCAGTAGACGCAATGCAGCGGACAACGGTGAGTGATTTCGGCAATCAGTGCCAGTGGGTTCGATAACATCAATAATCCACAATCCGCTTTTGATGCAGTTGCTCGAGAAACCTGGCCACATCGTCTCGAATCTTGGCCGGTTCTGACGCGCTGTAATGCGCCTGCAAGGCTTCGACAATTTCACGAAAAGTATTCTGTCCGTCGCAGCGTTCGAGAATTCTTCTTCCGGTCGTCTGCACTTTAATTGCACCTTCAGGAAACAGAATCATCTTCTCCTCGTCGCTTCCGCCCCAGCGGCACCCCGCAGCCAGCTTAGGCCGGCTGGAATCGATCGGCCACGGCATGCGCTACGCGCCCTCGATTCGGAATGCACCAGGTGGAGGCCAACCCGGTTGCACGTAAGCAAAGTACAGAGCATCCAGTTGTGCCCACAGAATGTCGCACTTGTCGCGCAGTGCCTGAATGACGGTTTCCTGCTCGCTGCGCGTGTGCGCGTTTTCAAATGCGTAATTCAATGCAAACTGCGCATCTTCCGGGGCCTGGTGCAGCCGGGCTTCGAAATAATCCAGTCCACCGGAGAGCCATGGATAGTGTTCACGCAACCGGTCCATGCGAAGGGAAATCAAATCGCGAGAAAATAACTCGGTCAGCGACGAGGCCACAGCTTCCAGCAGCGGCCGATTCCTGACCAGGTTCAAGTATTCATTTACCGCGTAGCGCGTGGCCGGCAACACTTCATCACCGCCAACGACGCGCTCCGGATCAAGGCCAGTAGCTTCGGCCAGCTTCAACCAGCGCCGAATACCGCCGTCGGCTGACGTATCTCCGTCGTGGTCTACCACCCGTTTGCGCCACGCGCGGCGAAAGTCGGGGTCTTCACTGCGCGAAAGAATAATCGCATCTTTGATTGGGATGCGACTCTGGTAATAATAACGGTTCAAAGCCCACGCCTGTAATTGACCTCGAGTCAGACTCCCCTCATGCATCATCAGATGAAACGGATGCCGATGATGATAGCGCTGCTCGCCGACTTCGCGCAGTCGCGCGTGTAACTCACCCTGCGAGAGCAGATTGGTATCAGCGGGGGCGCCTACAGCTCGAATTCCCATCCATCCTCCGCCACTTCCCAGCCCGCGTCGCGAACCGCACGATGCTCGGGACCGGACTCGTCGAGTATCGGGTTGGTGTTATTGATGTGCAGAAAAATCTTACGCGGACGCCGCAAAGCCGCAAGACGTTTCAAGCTCCCGTCTGCCGAGGAAATGGGCATGTGTCCCATTTCGCGCGCCGTCTGACCGCAGCCTTGTATCCGGGGCAATTCGTCATCGCTCCAGAAAGTGCCATCGAAAAGCAATACCTCTGTCGATTCTAGCTGTTCCAAAACAGCATCGTCCAATCGCGAAACCGCAGGCATGAAAGCCAGGCGTCCGCCTGACTTTGACTCGAGAATCAGCCCCAGCAGTGCCTCCGACGGAGTGAGCGTTCCTGCGCGGTTCTCTGTGACGTATGCGGGATAGCGGGTTCCCAAAGTTAACGCCTCGCAGCGAAGATTCAAATCTGTGTTTTCGGTGGAACGTAATGAGAACTGTTTTCCGGGAACGATTTCAGACCAGACTGTCTGTTGCGGAGCATGATTGAGCATGCGAAACATGGTGTTTCCTTCACGCAGGATTCGCAGTATCGAAGCTGCTCCGTAGACCCGCAGCGGTTGCAATTCCCGCAAGAGCAACAGCCCAAGGATGTGGTCCAGATCCGCACTGGCCAGCACTACACCGGCAATGGGAGACCGGCGCGAGCCATCGCGAGGGTGCAAGTCGGGAGTGGCCTCAATCTGGCCCCGGAGATCGGGAGAGGCGCCCAGCAGAAACCATTTACTACCGTCATGACTAATGGCAACTTGCGTCTGGGTACGCGCTTTGCCCTGGAATCGTCCAGCGCGTAATGAACTGCAGTTCGCACAGCCGCAATTCCACTGCGGAAATGCCCCTCCCGCTGCAGACCCCAGAATCTTTACGCGCATGCCACAGCGATCAGAGTTGGGCGCTGGCGTAGGAATTGATTTCGCAGTTCAGCAGAACTTCTTCAAAAAGCGGAGCTGTCCATTCCATAGTAAATGTCCCTTCTTACAATAATTTCTTGCGAAGAATTTCGGTCTAAAATGACCGGCTATGACCCCAGGGCCAATTCAGCTTCATAATGCTAACATTGAGTCCCCTTGAAGTCAGCCTGTAAAGAGGCATACTCATTACCTTTTTTGTATTGTTTCTTAGCGATGTTGCAAGAGATTGCAATGTCGGGCCCGTTCGTTCCCAACGATTGCTGATGTGTGGATTGAGGAAAAATTCTGCACACAGCGGCCCGTATACTTGCGCAGGAAATAAGACAAGTGATCCTGGTTTGGAAAGGATGCTATCCATTTCCGACGAACTGCATACACTGGAGCACATTCGCGTCCCAGATGCAGGGTTCCATCGGAAGTTTTTCGATTCCGATCTCGCCTTGGCGCTGAGTGCCCGCCCTGCCGGTCCAAATCACGCGGAACTGCGCCTTATTGCCTTCGTACTGAACGTCCACAATCTCGCCCGGCTTGATCTGTGGAGCTAAGCCCTGGACCACTGCCCCCACGCTGCTGATGTTCTTGGCACGAGCTAACTGAATGAAAGGGCGTGAATCGTTATCCAGTCCCCAAATTCGGACCGGCAGAATGGCGTCCACTCGCGACTTGTAAGGTTGATCCATAGTGAGATTGCACTCGAGTTGACTGAAGCGAGAGTATGGGAATTTGGGCGACAAACAAAGTAACACCGGTTACCCGATTTTGATCTCGAAAGTCACAGTGTTTTCGCTGTGGAGTGAAGCACTTGCGAGATTGCCATTCTAATCTCCGCAATCCCCCGACCGTGCTATTAGTCCATATCGGGCAGGGAACAGGCACCGGCACCGCGCGGATCGCCGCAACTGCCACATGCTCCCGCAGAAGAGGAAGCAGACGACGTCCCCTTGGAAGAAACCGCAAACACTGAAAGCCGGGGCTCGAGTTTCTTGCCCCGGCACTTGGGGCATTCCGCTTTGTCGCTGCCGAAGACCAAAGCTTCGAACTCGTGCTGACAATCCTTGCAGGCGTACTCAAAAATCGGCATGTTATGACTCCTCTGTCGTGCTGGCAGATATCGATAGCGAAGCACAAACTGTAATTCCTATTTAAAATCAATGTGTGGGAGCTTCGCAATCATCGTCATCCAAGATCGGGAACCCAGTCTTCACGGCGCGCCGCGGGCTTCGTGGCGGCCATTTGCAGACACTCGCAGCTTTTTTCCTTTCGCGCAAGATAATTCTGCCTCCGACTGAAGAACGCCTCATTGAAGTCGAACCGGGAACCCGAGTTCTTTGTCACTGCCATTGGCAGAAAGACCGTAGAAGTGCTCTCACGGTGCTCGTGCTGCACGGACTGGAGGGCTCCAGCGAATCGCAGTACATGCTTGGTATCGCGAACAAGGGTTTCGCCGCCGGAATGAACGTTGTGCGGATGAACCAGCGCAACTGCGGCGGTACTGACCGCCAAGGGCCTACTTTATATCATTCTGGCCGGTCAGACGACGTTGCCGCCGTAGCTCACGAGTTATTCGAACGGGACAAAATCTCCCGCCTTGCGCTGGCCGGGTTCTCCATGGGCGGCAACCTTGTTCTGAAACTGGCAGGTGAATGGGGAAGGGAAGCTCCATCTCAACTGCGGGCTGTGGCCGCGGTTTGCCCCGCCGTAGATCTGGCCGCATCTGCGGATGCACTTCACAACAGGAGCAATCGCGTGTACGAGTACTACTTTCTCTGGAAACTTCGGCGACGGATGCGTGCAAAGGCGAAGCTCTTTCCCCAACACTTCGATCTTTCACGGGTGCGCCGCTTCACCAGCCTGCGGGATTTTGATGACAAAATTACTGCTTACTATTGCGGTTTTACCGGCGCGGATGACTATTACGCGCGTGCCGCCGCTGCCAACGTGGTCGAGCGGATCGCCGTGCCGACGTTAATACTGCAAGCCGCAAACGATCCCTTCATTCGTATATTGCCGCAAACACGCCAAAAGATTCTTACCAACCCCAACATCACATTCCGCGAAACTGAAGATGGCGGACACTGCTCTTTTATCGGGGCTGCTAATGATTACGATGGCCATTGGGCGGAACGCCAGGTAATCGAGTTTTTGCGCCAGTTCTAACCGGGCTCATATCTCCTGATTCCACTCGTTTATCATGTCGCCGTGCAAGTTGATTTCGCCATCGAACTCGGAGCGGACGATGAAACCCTTGAGTTCCCCTGGGTCGCTGCGGAGGCCGGCCCACGTTATTACGACCTGAAACGCCATCCGGAACTACTTCTTTCCATCGCTGAAGCGAGCCGTTTCTCAGAACTGGCCGAGTTTCTTTCAGCCGTCAATTCTCCTACGAGTCTCTTCGAGACTGCAAAGTGCGATGCATGGTCGAGCACCGAGATGAAACCCGAAGAAGATATATTCGGCGCTACGTGCAAGTTTGGTTCCTATGTGGATCTCGTGTTGAGCAGCCGCGATCCACGCGTCCTGTTTTCCGAACACGAGCAACTGGTAATCCGCCCGACGGAATTGCTGAAGCGGGTGCCGGAGATTCCCGCCGCGGCAGAATTCTTGGTTCGCCGCTGCTACTACACAGAACCTGAATCGCGCATGCGTGAGGGCTTTTATGTCACGACGTATGTATTTGGGTATGGCGACGACGAATTGCAGTCGCGACAACAGTGGGCAATCGGGATGAAGCTAGTGGAGAACGCTCTTCGGCAGAGTTCGATGACTGGAAAATAGACTTTCCTAGACATTTGCAATGAACCTCTACGGCGCCGGCTCGGGCGGTTGCACAAGATCAGGAATGCTTGCCACGAGCGCTGTTTGCGGAGGCTTGAATTGGAGTTTCTCAGCAAGGAACGCAATGCGATCACGGCGAGCCTCGGCATTGAGCGAGTGTGGAGCGTCGTAAAGTTTAAACCGCTTAGGGTTGCTCACGATGGCAGCGTACCGGCGAGCGCGCTCCGGATTAAGAAACTTTTCCTGACTGGCGTATTGGAGAAACACCTCGGCCGGTGCGGCATGAGAGACAAACTTGCCGGGGTCGAGCCAGGCGTACTTGGCCGCGAAGGCATCAAACTTTTCTGCCCCCACTTTCTGCCGGTATTTTTGATACTCCTGCGACTTGAAGTCTGAGTCATTCGAGAGCCCACCGGCCATGAGCACAAAAGCCTTGAAGCGCTTATCAATGCCGCTGAGGAATCCACCAACCGTCGCGTTGTAGCTATGGCCGACGTAGGCCAGCCGTGTTGGATCCAGATCTTTGCGTGCTAACAGCAAGTCGGCGCCGCGTCGCATATCCACGATTTGCTGGATGAGATCAGTAATCTGCTGTTCATTCAGTGGCTCTTGATTCTCCACATGTCCGGGGCGCGCGATTGGACCGTCGGTTAGCAGTGACATTACCCCATTGCCGGCAAGCACTACGGCCTCATCCAAAAACTCTTTGCGATTGCGGAAAGCCGAGTTTTCCCAATACCAGTGGCCCCAGATGACTCCAGCAAAAGGACCTTTGCCCTTGGGCACAACCAGATAGGCTGGAACGCGCCCCCCTTTGCGGCTGGCATAGGAGATGTCAAGAATTTCAATATCACCGCGATGCTCGATCCCGACCTCTTTGATATCGAGCGGCGCCTTCTGGGCATAGTTGAAACGGTGCACTACGCTGCCATCCTGGCCGAAAAAAATGTTGAGGAGGTGATGAGCATAGTCGCAGCCAGCAAAGTTCGCAGGAGGACTCTCCTCGGACATGCAAAAAACTGACTTGGGAAGCAATATAACGTAGCGGGATGCTTCCTGCCCTCGGAAGATTCACCACCAGCATTCTGCCTGCTCACGAGTTTGCCCGGTGGACCATCGCATGGCTGTCGCGACTGCTGGCGCCTGCCAAACGTCTGAATTTCAGTCTGGTGCGCATCATCGAGAGTAGCAGCATGGAAACGAAGATGGCGAGAAGCCCGAGCGAGGCAGTACGAATACCGACGGCCCGCTTGGGAAGAATCGAGAAACGTCCATACACAAATTCAATATGAACCCAGTACACAAGCAGGGAAGTTTGTCCGAGTTGAGCCAGCGGGCTGAAACCGCGCTGTCCCAGTCCCCACTTGCACCAGGCGTACACGGCAGAGAAAATCACCATCAAAATGCCTGCGCGGATAAGAAAGAAGTTTGGGCTGGTGTGCCAGAAGTCATCCACCGCATACCAATGCCAGGGCCCAGCCTCAAACCAGCGTGCCAGGAAGATAAGCCCGAGCCCGCCCGCCCCCAGCAGTGCAAAAAACTGATTCTCATGATTGCGCATCCGCTCGCTCAGGAGAATGAAACCAATCGCCAGCCCGGCGAAGGCGAATGCCGTCCAGGGAAAGACTGGAAAGAGCCAGGCTTGAGGTTTCCCAAGATTGTGTACTCCATTGATGTAGGACTCGATCGGCCACGGCAGCCAACGTGGTCTCCAGGTAGTCCACAACGGTGGTGTAAGCAAGGAAATAGCGAGTGCGACCCCAGCAGTCGCTCCTATTAGAGGCAGCCGGTGACGAGAATCCGGGAAGCGAGAGAGGACAGCCCAGCAAACGATTCCCATCAAAATCATAGAGACGCCAATGATATTTAAAACGTCGACGCGCAGCAGATCGCTCCACGGCGCCCATCCCCAAGCGATCAGAAACTCCTGCAGCCGGAACAGCAGCGCAAGAGCAAAAATCTCGGCTCCGCGGCGAATCGTGGTGCGTGCGATCTGGCTGGGAGCCAGTCCCTTGTGACGCAACTTCTCAACCACCAGCGCGAAAGAAACTCCGGCGAGAAATAAAAAGAGCGGCGCAGGCAGAGTGCCACCAAGCTGCGACCACATGAAAAATGTAGTTTTGCGTGCGCTCCCCCCCAGCCACGAATCGTAGCAGTGGGTCTGGAACATGAGCAGGCAGGCCAGCCCGCGCATCCAGTCAATGTAGGCGAGCCTCGAGGGCTGTGAAGGCGTCATCTGAATTCAGCTGCGCCTCAAAACTTCACTTGGAGAGTTCACCGATATATACGGAAAACGGTTCCAATGACATCTGGGGCAATGTTCTTTCTTTCCCCTCGTTGCCCATCGTGGTCAGCAGAGTTTGGGCCTTCTTGGAATTGATTCCTTTGGATGCCAGATCCAGATCGATGGTCCGCGCCTGCGATGACATGTTCAGCACAACCAGAACCGATTGATCTTTGTAGCGTCGCAGATAAGACAGTACGTCGGGATCATTCTCGTTAAGCGGCACGTAGTCGCCGTCGAGCAGAGCCCGGTTTTGATGGCGCAGGGCGAGCAGATGCCGGTAGAACTGAAGAATCGAATTGGGATCCTGCTGTTCGTTGGCAACGTTGTGTGTTTTGTAGCTAGGAGGCACGGGCAACCAGGGTGTCCCTTGAGTGAAGCCGGCGTTCGCATCGCTGGTCCACTGCATGGGAGTGCGTTCGCCATCGCGTCCCTTTTCCTGCGGCCAACCTATTTTGCCAATGGGATCTTTGACGTCTTCCTTACGCTTGGGGTCGTTATTCTCCATCCCAATTTCTTCTCCGTAATACATGATCGGCGTCCCGCGCAGACTCAGATAGAGTCCGGCCATCAGCTTGGCGATCGCGTCGTTGTGTTGGCCATCCCCGTAACGATTGTAAGAGCGGACGATGTCGTGATTACTGAGCACGTAAACCGGCCAGCCGCCGGCTGAATCTACAGCCGCAATCTGGCGGCGGAACTCGGGTGCGGATACCTTGTTTACCGTGGTGAACAAGAAATCCATTGGCATCTGAAGTTCGTTGCTGTGCTCGCCATAGTACTGTTTCAGTTCACTCACATCCTTGGTCCAGGTTTCGCCAATCAGCACCGCATTGTGTTGGTCTGCAACCTTGCGAAGATCGCGTAAAACTTCGTGCACCTCGGGCAACTTCACGTTGTACTTGTCTTCCATATTAGGGTCGCCGAATTTGTTCTTGCCGGGAAGGATCGGGTTATCACGCAGATCGGGATCTTCAAACAAAGTGTCGACCGCGTCCAGACGGAAGCCCGCCACACCGCGGTCATACCACCAGCGAGTCACGTCGAACATTGCCTTTTCAACTGCGGGATTGCGCCAGTTCAAATCCGGCTGCTCAGGATAGAAATAATGATAGTAGTACTGGTTTGTCTTGGGATCCAAGGTCCAGGCAGAGTGTCCGAAGGTTGACTGCCAGTTATTGGGAGGTTGTCCAGGACCTTTGCCATCGTGCCAGACGTACCAATTGCGATGAGTAGAGGTACGCGATGAGCGCGAATCAATGAACCACTGGTGCTGGTCGGAGCTGTGATTCATCACGAAATCCATGATGATTTGTATGCCTCGCTTTTGGCCGTCGGCCTCGAGCCGGTCAAAATCCTTAAGCGTTCCGTACATCGGATCAATATTCTCGTAATCTGAAACGTCAT
This sequence comes from Acidobacteriota bacterium, assembly GCA_003225075.1. Taxonomy (GTDB): domain Bacteria; phylum Acidobacteriota; class Terriglobia; order Terriglobales; family Acidobacteriaceae; genus Gp1-AA124. The sequence continues at coordinate 14,808 of QIAP01000023.1, forward strand.
ATCCGAAATCTATCTGCGGCGACGGATAGCAGGGAGTCATCCAGATGGCATCGACACCGAGGTCCTTCAGGTAGTCCATCTTGGAGGTGATTCCCTTGAGATCGCCGATTCCGTCATTATTGCTGTCAGCGAAGCTGCGCGGATAGATTTCATAAAAGACCGCGTGCTGCCACCACTGGTGCCCCTCGGCATCCACGATCTTCGCTTGTCCACAGGCAAAAGGCACGGCAAAGCAGAAGGTCATGAGGACCATTGCCCAAATTACAAGATTGCGAAACATGAAATTCCTCCTAATGGATGGCTACGATCATCGAGCATTAAGGCCCATGTAAAATATCGCCGCGCGCCTTGAAATGGAGAACAATCTTGCTGTGAACATAGTCCGTTCCAGTCCCTGAAAATCTGACATTCAGTCTAGCCCGCGCCTGATCAATGGTTTCGAGAGCGGCTCCCTCCACCGAGACGATCTGTTCGTGATTCCACACATCAAGTTTATACAGGTGTCCCGATCTTCCGGATACATCCAACTCGAGCTTGTCCCGCCCAGGACTCCAATTTTCGGAAACAACTCTAAGGCCCTCGCTAGGGCTTCCAAGTGCCGGCAAGGTAGAAGAATACGACAGACCGAAATCGTTGCGAAGGCGGATCCGCACAGTCCTCTGATTACCCGAGACCGGAACGCGCACAGTCAAGTGTTGGTCAAGAGCATTCTTGTGTATATCAATTGGCACGCGGTGACCATTTATCTCTGCCCCAAGAATCTGCGCGCGCAGGCTGATCGCGGGCGAAAACTCGACCGTGCTCTCTCCCGGACCTCCAGATTTCGCCTCCAGCGTGATGCTGTCAGTTGTCCTGTGGTAGTTAAGTTCCAGGGTTCGGTCGCCAACACGCAAATTGTCCACACGAAACGAATCCCACTCGGCGGGAACGTGCGGAGCAAACACCAGTTGATGAGAAAGAGCGTCTATCTGTAAGCCCAGCATTCCGCGAAGTAGCGGGCTCACGATCATCGCTGCCGACCAGATCTGGTGTGGCGAACTGGTCGAGAGCGGCTGATGATAATCGCCGGAAAGAACTTCGGTGACGTGGCCCAATGAGCCCTCGAGAGCTAGCAAGCTATTGGCGCGGAGATTGGAATAGGCCGGAAAGGCGCGGTGGTAACGGTACTCTCCCACCGATGCCCAGCCCGTGAACAGCGGCCATACGGCGCCAAAATGATAGCCGCCCGGGCTGTACTTTGGATCGCGAGATGAAATAATTCGCATGCCCCAGTCGGCTTCGTGGTCGGAGTCGGCGAGTTGGTTGACCATCAATTCCGCTTTATCTTCGTCCAGCAGTCCGAACCACATGGGCACGGTTGCCAGCACGCTGGCGCCATTAACGCGCTGATTGGTGTTATCCAAGGCAAAGCTGAATATGTTTTTCTCTGGCGCCCAGAATGCCTGGTTCAGATGAGTCCTTTGCTGCGCGAAATTCTGACTGAGCTGTTGGCTTAGATCATTTTTCTCCGTAAGCCGTGCGAGATTGGCCAGAGAACGCAGAGCTTCGGCTCCCAATCCGCTCTGGTAAAGCTCGGTTTTCACTGGCAGCAACGGGCCGCCTTCCACCCAGCCGTGACCAATGCCAAAGTTCTGAGGCAAGTTTTGAGCGTCGTACGTTGATTTGAGAAACTGGTAAGCCCGCCACAGACTGTCCCATTTTTGCTTGGCAAAGGCTACGTCACCGCTGCGAGTCACATAATCGTTCGCCGCAATGAGATACAAAGGTGTTGCGTCGGCGGAAGCATAGCCATAGGGATAATCCTTGAACCAGGGAACGAAGCTCGCGCCCTGTGAAATTTCATGAGCAATCTTTCCATCAGCACGCTGGTATGTACTCAAAAATTCCAGAGCTGTCCGGCTCGTGCTGAAATCACCCTCGGCATCCAGAGCCAGCGTCGTCCAGAGCGCATCACGACCGAAGAACCACGCAAAACCGGGCCGCTGGCTTTCACCAGATGTCCGGTATCCGGCAATCAAACCAGTTCCAAGAAATGGGTTTGTAACCAGCCCTTGTGCCATGCTGATGCGCGCCCAATCATAGGCTTGCTGAAGTTGAACGTCGGGAAGCCGCAAGCTTACCGTTCCGTCCAGGTACTTGCGGTAGTATTCGGCGGAATCGCGTAGCTGATCGGCGTAATTTCCCGAAAGCCGCCGATACGTGCTCTCAGCCTCGGCCCGTCCCTGAACTGACGCTGCAATCACAATGATCTTTGTATCTCTTCCCTTGGCGGTCGCTCCGAGCAGGAAAGAACTTTCCTCCGAAGATGAATAATTTGTGAAGTATTCCTGATTGAGGAGGGTCGCGCTGGGTGAACCTACCAGGGCGACATATTTTTTCTGTTCTTCACCTAAATAAAACGCCCGGAGCTCAGGTTCCCAGTTCAAGTAGGTGCCGCCGAGCGCGGCCGGCCACTCGAGTTGGAAATCTCGGTGAAAGGACGCCTCCACCTCCAGCGCTTGAGCAGTTTCCACGTCAATTATTATGACAGCGCCGGATTCGTGCACTGGAACGAACAGAGTCTCGCGAACCTGAAATGTGTCTCCCGCATAAAGAATGCTGCAGGATTCTGGCCTAAGGGTGACGGTGCGCGCCAGAGACTCCGCAGGTAGTATGCGTCCATCGGTGTGGAAACGTAGGTCAAAGTCGCGCAGGATTTTGAGCGGGTAGACCCAAGCCTCAAAGTTGCCTGCTTCGTTGCCGAAGATCCCCGCGCGAGTGCCGACCGCCGCCAGAAATTCCCAAGACCGTACCGGGCGGGAGAGCTCAAGCGATGTACTTTGCTCTGCCGCCGCCCTGGCTAAACTCAGTACAAGAGCTATGCCAACAAAAACCGAAGAGATGCGTATCAAGCGAAAACAGTGGAGACGTCGCATGCTTGTGTTTTGCGAGCTACGGATCATGATCGATCCGTCTTCTAGGCTGCCGCGCGGTGCACACACTACTGCTGTACTATTGAAAGTAGTCGCGAATTCTAGCATGAGCCCAACTTGGGCGGGTACTGGCCTTTGTCTTTCTCACGCCGCAGGTTTATCAAATCTCTGAGTCGTTCGGCTCTCATATTGTCGCTGGATAGCGTTCTCTCGCTTGCGCTACCGCTCCGCATACGTGCATTCGCGCAGAATTCCAAAAATACTGAGCCTTCGAAATCGGACAATCTCCCAAAATCGCCGCGAGAGATTGACGTGAATTTTATAAACGTAGCGCGCGACTCAGGTCTGAACATCAAGACCATCTTTGGAGGCGAGCACAAGAACAAGTACCTGCTGGAGACGACTGGTTGTGGGGTTGCCTTCTATGACTATGACAACGATGGCTGGCTGGACATTTTCCTTGTGAATGGGTCGCGTCTGGAAGGCTTTCCTGCTGGGCAGGAGCCCATCTCCCACCTTTTCAAAAATAATCGCGACGGTAC
>QIAP01000116.1 GCA_003225075.1 Acidobacteriota bacterium
CAACCTCTCTTGATGTGACTGCAGAAGCTCCGTCGAGTAGCAACTCGATGAAGAGCTTGACGCAGGGGCTGAGTTGCGTGCCATCTGTTGTTGTGCTCATCTGCTTTGCTCACTAAATTCTGTTGATCGAACTTTTGCGGAGCCGCTGGTCGGCGCAATTCACTTGATCACTGTAGAAATTTGTCACCGAACATTGGTTCGCCGCTCTTGGACACAGGCGCAACCGGCGCCCCTGAACGCTTGGGTCTACGCGACGCGAGTCTTCCCATGATATGCAGGCGCAAAGTCGTCCTGCACAAATGTTTCAAACGAAGTCGGTGTGGTGTTCTCCCGCGAACGCGGCTCCTGCGCAGCGAGAACTCCGGTGTTGATGGCCTTGAACATCTCGATGTACACCGCGGCTTTCTTCGGCGACATGCCCATTTGCTCTAACACCTGCTGCACCTGGTCGTAAGGAAACTGCACGTAACCCAGATCCGGTTTGCCAATGCCGCGCGCAATGATCGCGGTGGCTTCCGTCATCGACAGGTCGCGCTCGCCAAGCAACTCGCGAGTTTGTTTGCCGGGAAAATCCAGGTCCAGGAGGCGCTGCGCGGCGTAGTCACCGACATCGCGCGTCGCCATCATGGGCAGCTTCAGGTCGGGTAGCAGTGCATGTCCGAAAATTCCCATCTCCTGAATCATGCTGATCGCCGCCAGATTGTTCTCCATGAAATACGCGGCGCGCAGGTGCAGAACATTCAAACCGCCGATAGCGTTGAGTTTTTGCTCCGAGGAATGCAGTCCCGTGACTGGCCCGGTGCCTTCCGGGACATGAGCGCCGTAGCTGCTCAAGTGCACCGCATAACGCAGGCCGGACTCCGTTACGGCTTGCGCGATCGCATCGCTCTCTCGCTCTTGGTCTTCCCGGGAGGTAATCGGCGGCAACAACAAGTACGCTGCACGCGCGCCGGTGAAGGCTTTGGTGAGCGCAGCCGCGTCGCTCACGTCGCCCGTGAACGCTTCCGCGCCTTGGCGCACAAAGCGCTGCAGTCGCCCCGCGTCGCGACCTACCACGCGCACCTTCTTGCCCTTCGATAGCAAGGAATCAGCGATGATCGAGCCGGTGTTCCCGCTCGCCCCCAAAATCACATACATGCCATCCGTTGAGACCGCGATCTTGTCTTTAAGGCTGTTCACATTCGTTTCTCCTTTTCTAAAGTTCACGGATCTGCTCTGTTTGCATTGCGCCATTCAGGAAAAAGAGCATCGTGACGGGCTTGGTGCCTTTGTTTCGCCATGCGTGACGCGTACCGTTTTGCACGACTACGTTCCCGCGCTTCAAATGCAGAATCTCGCCGTCGTCCAACTCCAGCCAAATCTCTCCTTCGTACACTACTGCATAGTCCACGGTGTTCGTTTTGTGCATCGCAGGATCTTCCTTTTCGAAGTGATCGGCCAATCCCTTCAGACGAACCAATGCTTCGTTTCGTGCGGCCTCGCCATCGAAAGACGGATCCGCAAAGACTGAGCCGGGCGGAAACGTCACGAAGTGCAGGCTCGTGCCGCCAGGTCCCGGAACGACAGAGTCGGGATAGCTGTCAAACCTCTGCTCCTTGGTGAGATCCGGGGTCGCCGCGTTGACCCAGAGGAGCGTGTGCTCGTAGCCGGGAACAGTCTTGAACTCATAGGCCGGCAACGGTTCGTCGCTTTGAACAACAGACTTGCCATTGACATTCATCGTTACGACCCTTCGATAGGTACTCGGCTTCATATCTTCTTTCCTGCAGCATCCTTCCTGTTCGTGCCCGAAGCGCTGGCGTCCGTCGGCTGTCACGTAGTAAGGACGACGCGGAATTCGGCCTTCCCGCTCATCATGCGCGCGTAGCCTTCGGCGGCCTTTGCGAGCGGGAACTTTTCGATCATGGGGCGCACGCCAGCCATCTCCGCAAAACGCAGGGTGTCTTGGGAGTCGGTGGGGATTCCGCCAGCCCAGCCCTTGATGCCCTTTTTACCGAAGAGCAACTGATTGGGTGACACTTCGATTGGATCCATCGATGCTCCTACAACCACCATTGTGCCGTTCACACCGAGGCCGCCGACCAGCGCCGACATCGCTTTACCACTTGGCGCAGTAGCAAGAATCACACTCGCGCCGCCAAGTTTCTGCAGCTCCGCTGCGGGGTCAGTAGCGGCGCTATCGATATAAAGTTCCGCGCCTAGTTTTTTGGCGAGAGCGGCGTTGCCCGGCCCGCGTCCAACGGCCGCGACGCGATAGCCGAACTTCTTTGCGAATTGGATTCCAAGGTGACCGAGGCCGCCGATTCCCTGAACCGCAACCAAATCGCTCGGCAGCGCGCCGCTATGCCGAAGAGAGTTAAACGTGGTAACCCCGGCACACATCAGCGGCGCGGCCTCGGCTGTGTCGAGCGACTCCGGCATCTGCGCCAACGCTTCCACCGGCGCGACCATGTATTCCTGATAGCCGCCGTCGAAGGTGATGCCGCATATCTTTCCGTTCGCGCAATTCACGAAATCTCCGCGACGGCAGGCAAGACAGGTCCCGTCCTGCCCGCCGTGCCAACCGACTCCAACGCGCTGGCCTTTGCGCCATTCCTTCACTCCCGCGCCGAGTTCATCGATCATGCCGGCCACCTCGTGGCCTGGGACGCGTGGGTAGGTGATTCCCGGCAGAAGGCCCTCCTTGGTGATCACATCGCTGTGACAGATTCCACAGGCTTGCACGTGGATCCTCACCTGTCCGGCACCAGGTTGCGGAATTTCGCGTTCCACGATTTCAAAGTCCGCTCCCGCCTTAGGCACTTGCACTGCTTTCATTTTCGGCATTTGTCGCCTCCCCTCGCTCCCTAAATTCGGTTGATCGAAGTTTTACGGAGCCGCTGCCCGGCGCAATTCACTTGTTCACTGTGGAAATTTGTCGCCGAACATTGGTTCGCCGCTCTTGGAGGCCTCACGCGTCGCCTCATCCTGGATCACATCCCAGTGCTCAACCAGAATTCCGTCCTTGATTCGCACAACGTCCGCTGCAATCCAGTTCACGGGCAGGCCGAAGTCCGAAAATCGTCCGTGTACGATCGCGAAATCTCCATCGGCCACGATCGTTCCTGCTTCGTACTTAAGCGTTGCCGGAAGGCTCTTAATGAGATTGAACAGGCCCTCACGGCCCGGCTCGATATGAGCACTATGCTGAATGTAGTTGGGCGACCAGTAGCGCTCGGCCGCTGCGTAGTCACGCTTGTTGAACAGTGTGTCGAAGGCTTCTAGAACGAACGCTTTATTTTTGGATTCGATCGTCTCACTTGCCATTTTTGTTTTTGCCATCTGCCGACCTCCTCATTCATCCGTTCGATTGCAGCTGACGCCCAGCAAGGCATCAGGTCCTTAAAGCTTCGACCCGCCATCGACGGGGATGCTGGCTCCCGTGATCCAGCGGGCTGCGTCTGACGCCAGGAAGGCGACGACCTCCGCGACATCTTCCGGCTTGCCGATTCGTTTCAATGCCTGCATCCCGAGCGCGGCGTCCCGGCCTGCCTCAGTCTTTGTGAAGTTCGACATGTCAGTATCGATCACGCCTGGCGCGACTGCATTCACGCGAATGCCTCGGGGTCCAAGAATGGCCGCCCAGTTTTTGACCAGAGTCTCGAGTGCTCCTTTGGTCGAGGCGTAGGCAAGGAGCGAAGGATTGTCCAAACCGGGCTTCCCAACTACGGCGTGCGCCCCGAGGGAAGAGATCACGATGACGTTCGAGCCGTCACCTAGAATGGGCAGTAGTTGCTGCACCAGGAAGAACGGGCTTCGGACGTTTGTCGCAAAGAGGTTGTCAAAATCCTCTGCCGTGTAATCTGCGACGAGTGCGGCCTTGCTGATTCCGGCATTAAGCACAAGCACATCCAATCGATCGACGATTGAGCGCACCTGTTTGGCTAGCTTCTCAGCGCCGCTCGGAATTCCGAGATCCGTCGAGATTGCATTTGCGCTTCCGCCTTTTGTTTGGATGTCGGAGACGAGAGATTCCGCTTCCTTCGCCGAGCGGCCGTAGTGAACCAATACATGGGTACCCTGCTCAGCAAGCGCCAACGCAGTAGCTCGCCCAATTCCACGGGAAGCCCCCGTCACCAGTGCGGTTTTATTGTGCTGAACCATTCTTACCTCCGCCGTTGCATCAACTTCTGTCTCGCCTTGTCCAAACTCTGGCCGCGGCTGTCGTGCTCCCCAAGCCCTTACTACGTTTCCTCCCGAAACACTTGCCCGTGAGTTTTGTCATAGAACGGGCATCGGAGTTTTGACGCGAAGAGGTTGTCAAAATCCTCTACCATCCCGAAACACCTGCGCGAAGGTCTTGTCATAGGGATAAAAGCGGTTACGTTTACCCTCTTCCCACGCGGATTTCAGTTCGGGCGTGGTGATGTCCCAGTCTGGACGGCACTTCTTCAACACAGCACGCAAGTCTTGCCGAAGCTCTTCGATGGTCGGTCGGCCAAAAAACCAGTAGCCGTTATAGATTTTGAATATAACGAGACCAGGTTCGACGACGATGACGTGCGGGATCATCGGATCGTGCTCGGGGTCCGTGTACTCGGCAATGTCGAGGTCTTTTTGAACCCTGCGTCCCGGATCGGATAAAAAGGTCCAATGAGCGCCGGCGCCGCTGCGGTAATCATTCGTCGCAAGCATGTTGTCGGTACTGATGGTGACGAGGCGGGAGTAACCGACCTCCATCTCGCGATAAAGTTGGACCAGACCCTCGGTCTGGCGCTGGTCCCTCGGGCAGAACCCTCCGCGGCTAAGCACCAGGATCATCGGATCTGGCCCCTGTAGGTCCGAGAGCTTGCGACGTTCGCCCGTGTGATCGGTCAGCTCATAATCGGGAAATACCGCGCCCGCTACAATGTCCGCTCTCATAAAACCTCCTCTTGTTGAGCCAACATCTGAACATTAGTCGGCTGCGGCGCTAGTCGTACCCGTAGCAATCTTGTCGCTTTCATCCAAGAACCGATTTGTTTCAAAAACAAAGTCCTCGTGATACTCGTACCAAGATCCATGGTTCGCGTCGGGATACAGGATCAGCTTGGCGTTCGGCATGTTCTGAACCAGATAAAGTGAACTCACTGTATAAACGATTACGTCGTGGTTGCCGTTCACGACCAATGTTGGCTGTGTGATGCCTCTCAGATAAGCGAAGCGCTCTCCCGGATGTGCGCCCCATTGACCAATAGCTGCAATCTGCGCCGGAGCGACCTTATCGTTGATCGGAGCGTCGCGATTTTCGGTGCGTGACAAGTACCGCTTCAGGAACTCGCGACCTGCAGCCTGGCTCTTCTCCGAATCAGTGAAGAAGACCTTGAGCCACAGGTTCTCGGGCGGATCGTAGGCAGCACCGAAGATCGCGGCCGTCTCGGGCGTGGTGTGCCCCTGTCCGTTTCCCGCGTCGTGGTTGCGCGGCGCGGTTCCGACCAGGATGAGCCTGCGAACCAGTTCGGGACGGTCCAGCGTGATCTGCTGCGCGACCATTCCGCCGATCGAGAAACCGAGAAGATCGAACTTCGTCAATCCGAGACCGTCGATGAATGCTTCC
>QIAP01000024.1 GCA_003225075.1 Acidobacteriota bacterium
CCTGTACTTTCATCGCCCGCTCCATCGCGGCCTTCGGGTAAGAGAACATGCCTGCCATGTTCTCTTACCCTCACCGCCAGAAAAGCGGACAGATCACGTGCTATCACAACCGGACATATCATGTGCTAACGACACCTGCTGACGTGAGCCTTTGACACAAACGGGGAAACGATGTAATCTGCGCCCCTAGGCTGCGTCACCCTCCTCCCCTATGGCCTAGATTACCTGGAAGCTTTCGTTTGCACCTCTCCGCAGGAAACATCGAAGTTTTCAGGAGCATTGGATCTTAATCCAGAGCATCACTAAAACCTCTGGTGCATTCAGCCCGGCTACGCCACGCGTTCCAATCAGACAATCAACTCAAATCGCTAAAGAGGAGGAATCATGAAACTCGAAAACACTACGCTCAAAGGCAGACAAGCTGCAATTTGTGTGCTGCTCTGCCTTGCGGGCCTGCTGGTAATCACGGTGCTCGCTCCGAGAAAGGCCGTCGGGCAGGAAGCGCCATTCGCAGTAAAGGGAACGGCTGCTTCTCCCACTGCCGCTAACGTTCCGTCCGACGTGGAACTGACTTCGATGAGCCCGGTTGCGGTTTTGCCCAGCGCATCATATGCAACCGGCGGAAAGGGCATGAGGAACCAAGGGGCGGGAGCCATTGTAATAAGCGGAGCTAAGCCACCCATTAAGGCTGCTCTGATCTACTGGGCGGCCATCACCCAAGGTCCGCCCACTGCGGCAGATCAATCCGTTATTGTCCAGCGACTGTTCCCTACACCCGCGTCTGTCGCGGTCAACGTGGTTGGGACGGCAGTAGGGTCGGGAGCGCAACCTTGCTGGACGGGTACCACGATCACCGTTTTCCGGGGCACCATCCCGTTGACGGTGGCGACTGGAAACGGCTTGTACAAAGTTACCCTCAAGCCAGGAGCTTCAGGAACCACCGGCGGCGCAGATCCTTGGGTGGCGGCCCCGCTGCCGTTGTTTGAGGGCGCGTCTATCGTCCTGGTGGGCACCGGTACGGGGAACGTGGCGGTTTACGACTCGGGTCTTTCCGGCGCCACCTTCAACACTTCGCTGAGTTACAGTCTCATCCTCCCCACAACGGCCACAGGGTCGCTCACCCTGTGGGACAACATCGGGGCAGACGGACAGCAGGGAAAGAGCCGCACCTCCATCGTCGCCAAGGAGACGACCACTATCAATGGACTTGCGGTGGCCGGCCCCGGTTCTGCTTACAATGACAGTGACTGGAACGGCAGTGCGGGTTACCCGCTGCCTCAACTTTGGGATGACACCGGCCACAACGTAACGGCGGCTTCGCCCAGGGGGACCACACGGCTCAATGTCACCTTCAAGACCAACAGCGCGACTCCGGACTGTCTGACACCAGTCGCCAATGTGGTGGAGGTCCACTAACCGGGATCCGCGCCGAACACCACAGCTCGCACAAAAGGCCCGCTGGTTGGCGGGCCTGTTCTTTTTGAGCCTCGATCACAAAGCTTGACTCAGGGCGCTAATTCGGCGGTTTTAAGGAAGTCATAATTTCCCGAAGGATTCAGCGTCAGGCCCTGCACCCGCTTTGAATGTACCAGCATGTTATCCAGATACCACAGATTGACGTACGGCAACTCGTCGGCCAGGATCTGTTGGATCTCCGCGTAAAGCTGCTTGCGCGCGTTCTGGTCCAATTCGCTACGAGCCTGATCGATTAACGCGTCAATGCGTGAATTGGAGTAATAGCTGCGATTCGCCCCGTGGGGAGGAAACTTGGCGGAATGGAACGCATATTCGAAAATGTCAGGGTCTTCATTACCGCCAATCCAGCGTAATGAATAAAGCTGATACGCGCCGCTGGTCACATCCGAGAAGAAGGTTGCGAATTCAAAGGTGCGAATATCGAGTGCAATACCGACTTCGCGTAGTTGCTGCTGTAACACCGCCGCGATCAGACGTGTGGTTTCCTCGGTAGATGTCTTCATCGTCAAATGAAACCGCACGCCACCCACTGCGCGATAACCCGCTGTATCGAGAATCTGTCGCGCCCGCTGGGGATCGTAATCGTAACCAGGCACTTCAGCGTTGTATGCCCAGCTTTGCCGTGGAAGCACGCTCGCCGCGGGTTGCGCAAACCCACGCCACAGATACTCGATCATGGGTTGCCGATTGATGGCAAAAGCGATCGCCCGCCGCACCCGCACATCTTTCAAAATAGGATCACGCAAATTGAACGCAAGATAATTTAGGACGGTCCCAGGTCCGTGCAGGACCTCAAGATTTGGCTCCCGTTCCAGCGCCAGCACCAGGTCTGACGTCAAGGCATTGTTGACGATGTCCGCGCTCCCTTTGCGCAGTTCAAGCGCGCGCGTCGTCGTATCGGGAACGACCATGAAGCGCACGCGTTCGAGGCGGGCCTTCTCGCCCCAATAATCTGAATTGCGTTCAATGATGACTTCTTTGTCCGGCTCTGCGCTGATGAAACGGAACGGCCCCGACCCGATCGGCTGCCGGCTGATCTCATCGCCGCTTCCGTAAGGAACGATCCCCATGGCGCCGTCTGAAAGATTCCATAGCAGCGTCGCGAACGGCTCCTTGAGATGGAAAACAACGGTGTAGTCGTCCCTCGCCTCCACTCGATCCACAAACCGGTAGGCGGCGGTCTTGGTGCTGCGGATCTTTCCCTGCAGCATTGAATCGAAAGTCCATTTCACGTCGCGAGCTGTCAGCGGTCCCCCATCGTGAAACTTCACTCCATGATGCAGGTGAAAGATGTAGGTGAGGCGATCGGGGATATCCCACCGTTCGGCCAGCGCCGGCCGCACATTGAGGTGCTCATCACGCTCCAGCAAGTCATCGAAGATTAATTCGTGAATGCGCTCCGAGGAAGCATCAATCCCAACCCGCGGATCAAGATTGGTGGGGCTGCTCTCGATGATCATCACCAGGGTGCGAGGATTGGGCTTACTTCCGCAGGAGAGCAAAAAAGGTGCGAGCCCAAGTAGGATTAAAGCGAAGGATATCCGGTTCATCGCGGACCACGCGAGCGGCAGAACTGCCCCTGGCCGTAGATTCGCCGCCGTACCACGAAGGTCGCAGGCCGCTCACACATACGAGATCTTACCCAGAATGGCCGGCTTCCTGGCCCCGGTCGCCGATGGCACATTCGATGGCTGCCGCTTCCATGTCTGATACGCCAGCAACGCAAACGCTGCCGCTTCTTTGGCCTCTGACGGCAATCCGAATTCGTCGGATAATCGGATCGCGAGGCCCAGGGCTCCCAACCTGTTCCCCAGCATCGTGAGCAGAGTAGGATTTTTCGCTCCTCCGCCGGACACTACAAACTCCTGATATGTGCCAGGACGCTTCGCTACAAATCGCCTCACCGCATCGACAATCGAATTGACCGTTAGCGCGGTAGCGGTGGCAACACAATCTTGTTTTGCGGCGCTTCCACAGCGGCGAAGAAATTCGCGGACGAATTCCCGGCCAAACTCTTCTCTTCCCGCAGTCTTCGGCGGTTTGCGCTGAAAAAATGGCGCCCGCATAAAATGGCGAATCACATCTTCTCGCACTCTGCCCGAAGCCGCGATTTTTCCACCGCGATCGTAAGGTTTGCCGAACAACCTCTCAGTTACCGCGTCAATCACCATATTGCCCGGGCCAGTATCGAACGCGATGACCTGGGCGGCAGTTGCTCTGGCGGGGATCGCAGTCAGGTTCGCGATTCCACCAATATTCTGTACCACTCGCCCAACCCGCTGATCACGATAAAGCAGGTAATCAAGAAAGGGAACCAAGGGCGCTCCCTTGCCGCCACCCGCCATGTCCGCGGGACGAAAATCCGTTACCGCTGGTACCCCCAGGCGCGCTGCGATCACCGCACCTTCGCCGGTCTGCCAGGTAACTGCGATCCGGCGCCCAAGAAACGGCGCTGCCTCGCCCTGATGATAAAGCGTTTGTCCATGGCAGCCGACCAGCTCGGCCTTTACTCGGAACTTTCTTTGAGCCGCTAACACTCCGTCGGAGTAGAGTTCGCCCAACAGAAAGTTCAGCCGCGCCAGATCGGCGACGCTGGCCCGTGCGGCGTTCATGCTGGCAAGCACCGCGCTTCGCACGCGCTTAGGGTAGAGGTACTGCGCATGTCCGATTAATTGAAAACTAATAGATTGATGGATGCCGCGCGGCCTCGCGCCGCCCCCGGCACGATCGCTTACTCGCAGCAACGCCACATTGATGCCGTCGGCCGAGGTGCCGCTCATCACCCCAGCAACGATCATCCCCTCTCCTGCCGGTTGATTGTCGCCAGGCGCACCTGTTCGCTGAATTCCCAAAGCCGCCGCGACAACCGTTCTAATTTGACGGATTCTGGGGCCGCTGGCTGTTTCCACCGAATCGATGAGAGAAGCTTCTTCTTTTGGGTTTGCACGCGCTTGGCCGAATCAATCACGCGTTTTCGAAACTTGCGGTCGCGCTCCGCCTGTTCAAGCACCGCTTCGTAGGAACGGGTGATGTATTCCTCGTTGTGGCAGATCAGGTAAATGTCGGCGCCGGCGCGAATAGTCTCGACCGCCGCCTGCTCAATGGGAGCTGCGGCTTGCACGCCGCCCATCTCCAGGTCGTCGGAAATAATCAGTCCGCGGTAGCCGATTTTCTTGCGCAGGATGTTGTTCATCCATTTTTGCGAAAGCGACGCGGGCGTGCCGTTCTTCGTCACCGCTGGGTACGCAGCGTGCGCCACCATTACAAAAGGGAACTCGCGCCGCAGTACCCGATAGGGATACAGATCTTGTTCCCACAGCTTCTTCCATGGCTTCTCGATTCTTGGGAGTTCATGATGCGTGTCCAGATTGGCCTCACCGAGACCGGGAAAATGTTTACCGTTGCCCAACACTCCGGCATCGTGCAGCCCACGCAGGAACTCCCGCGCGTAGAGGATAACTTCTTTTGGATTATCCGAAACTGCACGCGAACTCATCACCGAGCGCGATGCACGAAACGCCAAATCCACCATAGGCGCGAAATCGGTATTGAAACCTACTGCCCGGCACGATTCGCCGATCACATTGCCATGCTTGCGGAACAGCTTGCGGTCGCCGCTTGCGAAAACGTCCGCAGCGGACGGCGCCGGACCAATCACATTCTTCAGCCGGTCAACCCTGCCACCCTCCATATCCACACACAGGAACATCGGGGTAGAAACTAGCGCCTGGCATTCTTTCAATAACTTATGCGTCTGCTGCGCGCTGATGATATTGCGCGCGAAAAGAATGATCCCACCGGGCTGGAAGCGCGTAAGCAGGGAACTGAGCCGTGACGACATCTCGGTGCCGTCAAAGCCCATGATGAGGAGCTGTCCGACTTGTTTCCGAAAATCAGAGCTTTTACTCTTATTGGACATGAAATCTATTCTTAAACCAATACTTTAACTGCGGCTCACTCCACCTGCTTCTTCAACTCCGCCAACAAATTCAAAGCCTCAAGCGGCGTCAACCGATTCAGATCCAATTCCCGCAGCCGCTCGAGCACCGGCTGCGAAAGAGGCGTAAAGATCGTGAGCTGAGCGGCCCGCGCAGGTCGCGATTCATCGCTCGCCAACTGCTCCGTCAAACGCAGTTCCGCACTTTCGTGTTCGGCCAGAACCTCGCGCGCCCGTTCGATCACTTCATGGGGCAAGCCCGCCAGCTTGGCAACTTCAATGCCATAGCTTCGATCCGCCGCACCAGGTTCCACTTTCCGCAAGAAGACAATCCCGCCACCAGTCTCTTTCACTGATACGTGATAATTCTTCACGCCGGAGAGCAGCTCGGCTAATTCCGTCAGTTCGAAATAGTGCGTGGCAAACAGCGTCTTGGCTCGTGTTCTCGCGTGCAAGTACTCGATTGCCGCCCAGGCAATGGCCAGGCCGTCATACGTCGAAGTGCCGCGCCCAACCTCGTCCAGCAAAATTAATGACCTTGGAGTAGCCGTGTGCAGAATCGCCGCCGTCTCCGTCATCTCGACCATGAAGGTCGAGCGCCCGCGCGCTAAATTGTCGCTCGCTCCAATTCGAGTGAATACCCGATCCACCACACTCAGACGCACGGAACGCGCCGGAACAAATGAGCCCATTTGCGCCAGGATCACAACCAGCGCCGCCTGCCGCAAATATGTGGACTTGCCTCCCATATTCGGTCCGGTCAGCACCAGAATGGTATGCGTGGTCGAATTCAAAAACAGATCGTTTGGAACAAAGCGGTCGCCCACGCCTGACAACTCCTGCTGTTCAATGACCGGGTGGCGACCCTCCAGAATCTCCAAATCGCCGCTGTCATCAAACTGCGGACGACAATAGTTGCGCAGTGCTGCGATGTTCGCCAGCGCCGCCAGGACATCCACTTCGGCCAATGCCAGCGCGGTCTGCCGGATGCGCTTAGCTTCGCCGGCAATCGCCGCCCGCAACTCGGCAAAGAGCCGGCGCTCGATCTCTACAATCTTTTCCTGCGCATCGAGGATCTTCGATTCGTACTCTTTGAGCTCAGGAGTAGTGAAGCGTTCGGCATTGACAAGAGTTTGTTTACGCTCGTAGTCAGTCGGGACCAGGTGCAGGTTGGGTTTTGATATCTCGAGGTAGTAGCCGAAAATAGAATTGAACTTAACTTTGAGCGACGAGATGCCGGTCCTCACGCGCTCTCGCTGCTCGATCTGCGCCAGGTACTGCTTGCTGTTACGGCTCAGGTCACGGAGCTCATCGAGCTCCTTATCCACGCCGCCATGAATCACTCCGCCATCGCTCAACGAAATCGGCGGCTCCGGAACGATGCTCTTATCGATGTGTTCACGCAAATCGGCTAATTCATCTGTCAAACCGTGCAGCGCCTGCAATCGCTCCGCGCCGAGCCTCCCCAAGGCGGCACGCACTGCTGGAATCTTGCCCAGCGACGCTGCCAGCGCGAGTACGTCCCGCGGATTCGCCGTTTCCAATGTCACCCGGCTGAGCAGCCGTTCCAGATCAAGCACGCCATCCAGCGCGCGGCGCAATTCCTCGCGGGCCACGATATCCTTGACCTGCACTTCTACCGCATCCAGGCGACTCTCTATTTCAGCGCGCTGAATCGAAGGCCGAAGCATCCACGAGCGCAACAGCCGCTTGCCCATCGGCGTGACCGTAGCGTCAATCGATCGGAACAGCGTCACCCCTGCGTCAGTGCCGGCGAACAGCGGCTCAATCAACTCCAGATTGCGCACCGTGACTGCATCCAGCACCAGGCAATTCTGCCGCTCATAAAAACCGATGCGGTCGACGTGATCCAGTTTCCCCCGCTGCGTGGACCGCACGTAGTGCAGAATTGCTCCAGCGGCCGAAGCCGCCGCGGGTTTGCCCGCCAGACCGAAGCCCTCCAATGACATCACTCCAAAATGATTTTCCAACAGAGGAATGGCATGATCGGGGGCAAAGATCCAGTCGTCGAGCGGAGTCTCCGAGTAGCCTACCGGACCACGTGGGGATGGGCGCCCTTTGTCCGGCCGGACATCGCCCGGTAGCGCCTCTGCGTCAAACAACGGCGCCGATGACCCATACAAAACTTCTTTGGGCCGCAACTGCTGCAACTCATCCTCGATCCGGCGCCCGGCGTCTTCACCATGAAACTCGGTAGCGCGAAATTCACCAGTAGAAAGATCTAATGCCGCGAATCCCGCGCCATCGCGCACATACGCGACGGCTGCCAGAAAGTTATTTTCCTCGGATCCCAGCGACGAATCGGCTGCCGTTCCCGGCGTCACCACTCGGGTCACTTCCCGGCGCACTAGTTTCTTCGCCAGCCGTGGATCTTCCACCTGGTCGCAAATAGCAACCTTGAAGCCTTTGCGAATTAACTTCGAAATGTAATTTTCCGCCGCATGATAGGGCACGCCGCACATGGGCACAGCAATGCCTTTCTCCTTGTTGCGCGAAGTCAGGGTGATCTGGAGTTCCCGCGCCGCCACCAGCGCGTCGTCGAAAAAAAGCTCGTAGAAATCACCCAGGCGGAAGAAAAGCAGCGCGCTGGGGTGGTCCTTCTTGATGGCGGCATATTGCCGCATCAGCGGGGTGGACGGCTCGCTCATCTGTTGCGGGTGCGTGCGCGGATTATAACAAACGTCGCTCCCGGCTTCTGTGACAGAAATCATAGTTGGAAATCATTAGTTGACGCGCCGACTCCGCCAGTGTTTTCCTTAGCGCATGGAACTCCGCAAAGATCCCATCACCCGCTCCTGGGTGATTACCGGCGACGACGTTGCCGAATCCGGGCCGCGTTCGGAAACCTTCTGCCGTTTCTGTCCCGATTCCTCGGCGCCGGCGCAGGTCATTTCCAGCGTGACCGGCATTGATGGACTTGCCTGGTCGGCGCGATCAGTAGTCCATCCCGCGCCGTTATACCGCATCGAAGGTGAACCGGGACGCCGCGGCGATGGTATCTACGATCGCATGCGCTCGGTCGGCGCTCACGAAGTGCTTGTAGAAAATCCGCGGCATGATGGCCAACTCTGGAATTCAAGCGATGCCGAGATCGAGCAATTTCTGCTGCTCGCCGCGCAGCGTATCCAGGACCTGAAACGGGATCCGCGTTTTAAATACGTCAGCGTTTTCAAGAATCACGGTCCCGATGCTGGACAGGAGTTCGAGCATCCCAACTCGCAACTTACCGCCACCACCTTTGTGCCCCGGCGGGTGCTTTATGAGCTGCGTGCCGGGCGGGATTACTTCGCTCAGAAAGAGCGCTGCGTCTTCTGTGACATCCTCTCTCAGGAGGAGCGCCAGAACTTGCGCGTGCTGGAGATTCGCGGCGACTATGTCGCCATGTGCCCTTACGCGCCGCGTGTCCCATACGAAACTTGGATCATGCCACGCTCCCACGAGGCCTCTTTCGAACGCACCGGATTGAGGGGCTCAGGCATTTTGCGTGACTTTGCCGCGCTGTTACGACGTACGTTACAACGCATCCGCGCCGTAACCGAAGAATTCCACCTCGTGCTGCACACTTCGCCGAACAGCCTGCACGGCTCCGAGAGCCTGGGCTATTGGAAAACCATTGACGAGGACTATCACTGGCACGTTGAAATTCTGCCGATTCTCGGCGCCAAGGCACGATCGTATACATTCAAAGAGGTCTACTACTCGCCATTGACTTCGGAAACCGCAGTGCAGCGGCTGCGGGACGCGAAGATCGAGGTGTAGCACCCCTCAGCGATGCTCACATGGGGACGGGCGCGTTCAGCTCTCCACGCCGTCGACAGGCGGCTGTCTATGCCGCGCCTATAATGTCTCTGCTCCAGGAGGCCCTCTATCTTGAAACAAGCTTTTTGTATTCTTGTCCTCCTCATCACTGCCTGCGCTCAGACCGGCAAAGACATTGCTACTGCCAAGCAGCAAGTTCTCTGGCAGAAACTTGAAACCAGCATCAGCAATATTGACAACACGCTCGATGGTGTCATGGGAGTCGCCATCCTCGACCTCACCGGTGGGCAGAAGTTTCTGCTGCATGCCGATGATGTCTTTCCACAAGCCAGTTCGATCAAGATTGCAGTTCTTGCCGAGCTATATCACCAGGCCCAGCAGGGCAAGCTGAAGCTCGCTGATCTGTACACCATGCAGCAATCTGACTTGGTCCCCGACAGCGATATCATGGGCGGGCTTACGCCCGCCATCACTCGGATTACATTGCGCGATCTGGCCACCATGATGGTCGCGGTCAGCGACAACAGCGCCACCAACGTGCTCATCGATCGCCTGGGCATGGAAAATGTCAACGCCCTGATGGACTCGCTCGGCCTCCCCCACACGCGTCTGCGCCGTAAGATGATGGACCTGAAGGCGGCCAGCGAAGGCCGCGAAAATATTTCAACTCCGCGCGAGATGATGACCCTGCTGGAATCGATCTATCGAGGCAAAGTATTCAACAAGGAAATGACTGATGACTTCTTCAAGATGCTCAGCACTCACAAAGACAGTTTCATCCCGCGCGAATTGCCGGATGGATTGAAAATCGCCAACAAGCCCGGAGAACTCGAAGCCGTGCGCAACGACTCCGGTATCGTCTTTGCTCAAAACCGTCCTTACGTAATCTGTGTTATGACAACTTATTTACACCGCGAACGCGATGGCGAAGCCGCCATCACCAAAATTTCCGCGGAAGCCTTTAGCATGTTCGACCGGCTGGGCCGCGCTTCGGAATACGGCCGCGTTGTCTCACCGGGAAACAGCAGCAAGCCATAAGATGTTTATCTACGAGCGCGTGCATCCATGACAGTCCGTCGCATGAAGACCTACACTGGAGGCCAGGGATACGTCTACCAATACTATTTCGTCGGCAAGCGTCCGGCCCTGCCCGGTCAGCCCGATGCCCCAGCCACGGAATTCATTTTCGATGTCACCTCAGATCGCAAAACAACATACGCGGTCAGTGTCTTCTTGCCGGAAAAAGCTGTCGTCAATTGGGCCGGCACGCACGGCCGCCAGCTGAATGACGCTGAGCAGTACGGTGCCGCCAAGATGCGCCTCTTCCAGGGATTCGATGATATTGAAGACATGATGACCAACGGCCGTCATCTGCTCATCGACAGTGCTGGACTGGAGAAACTGCTCGCCATGCTCGGCGTGCAATAAGGATTACGCCGGATGGTCAAAGCCTTCTGCCGCGCCAGCGGTGCAGTCTATAATCATTTATCCGGCTGGCTCGGATACCCGGAAATCCACAGAATGCCTCTACTTTGGTTGCGAGTCGCGCTCGGCTTCTATGGCGTGGGACTGCTCTACGCGCTGGTGGCGCTAACCCGTGGCAGCGACTTCCTCAGCCGTATCGCCGTTCCCGCCGCCAGCCTCGGCATGGTCTTTCATTTCGTCTCGCTCAGCGAAGCCGTGCTTGTGTCGGGGCAGCTCACGCTCGCGTCTGTGCACAACTCGGAGTCGCTGCTCGCCTTCCTGATGATGGCGGTTTTCATGATCGTTTACCTGGTGTACCACACGAGTTCACCGGGGATGGTTGTTTTCCCTCTCGTCTTCCTGCTCACTTTCGTCGCCGCCACAGGCCAGCAGCCGTTTTTGCTGACGTCACCCGGCTTGCGCACCGGATGGCTGTTCGCACATATTGCCTTGATCTTCACCGGATACGCGGCGCTGTTCCTCAGCTTTGGCGCTAGCCTCGTGTATCTTCTGCAGGAGAGCAGCCTCAAGTCGAAGAATCCCAGCCGGATATTTTCGCGCCTGCCTGCACTCGAGGTAATTGAAGAAATCGGCTACCGCTCGCTGCTTCTCGGTTTCCCCTTCATGACGCTCGGACTGATCGCAGGCTCGGTCGTGGCCCAGGCGCAATTCGGGCGCGTAGACTTCCTCGATCCCAAAGTGTTTCTTTCGATATTGATGTGGGCCGTATACCTGGTCATGGTCTACACCCGCTGGAGCGCCGGCTGGCGCGGCCGCCGCGCCGCCTACCTCGCGACCGGGGCCTTCCTGGCCGCGGTGGTTGCATGGGCTGCCAATTACGTCAGCGCCATTCACAGGTTTGCCTCGTCATGAAACTACAGCTCATCGGCGTAAATCATAAAACCGCGCCGGTGGAGGTGCGCGAGCGGTTGGCTATTCCCGATTCTCGTTTACCGGAAGCATGCAGGCGGCTGGCGGAACACCCGGGAATTGACGAAGGGATGATCCTCTCTACCTGCAATCGAGTGGAAGTGCTGGCGCACATGAAAAACGGCGCTGGCGATTTACGCAGCTTTCTTCGTGATTATTTCCGCGTTGATCCTGATGAATTCGAGCCGCACCTCTACGAATATCACGAGCAGGAAGCGGTTCGCCATGTGTTCCGCGTGGCTGCAAGTCTGGATTCGATGGTGGTCGGCGAACCGCAGATTTTAGGACAGGTCAAAGAAGCCTACGCCACGGCTCGGGCCGTGGGAGCGGTACGCACCCAACTCGATCAGTTACTCACGCGGGCATTCTCGGTTGCCAAGAGGGTTCGTAACGAAACCGCGGTGGGATCATCGGCGGTGTCAGTGGCCTCGGTAGCTGTTGAATTGGCGAAAAAGATCTTTGGAAACTTGAACGGCAAACACGTCTACCTTGTGGGCGCAGGAAAAATGAGCGAACTCGCCGCCCGCCATCTACTCGCCCAGGGCTGCACTTCAATTTTTGTATCCAATCGCAGTTACGACCGTGCGGTCCTCTTTGCCGAAAAATTCAACGGCCAGGCCATTCACTTCGACGAACTCTACGAAACCTGCGACCGCGCCGACATCGTGATCACCTCGACCGGCTCCCCCCGTGCCATCTTCCGCCGCGAGCATGGCGAAATGTTCCTCAGCCGCCGCAAGAATCGTCCCATGTTCTTTATCGACGTTGCTGTCCCTCGCGATGTTGACCCGGAGATGAACAAACTGGACGGCATCTTCGTTTACGACATTGACGATCTGCAACAGGCGGTCGCCTCCCATGTTGCCGGCCGCCGGAAGGAGGCGGAACTTGCCGAAGGAATCATCAACAGCGAGGTGGAGCGCTTTCACGCCCGCGTCCAGACCCGCGACGTGGTGCCCACCATCGTCTCGTTGCAGGATCACTTGGAAACCATCCGCCAGGCCGAGATCGACCGTGCGCGTGGACGCCTCGGTCCGCTGACGCCCGATCAGGAATTGGCAATCGAGGCCCTAACCCGCGGTATCGTCAAGAAGATCATGCATACGCCGATCAGCACGTTGAAAACCGCCGCACGAGATCGCGAAGCCATTACCGTGATCGACCTGGTGCGCCGCCTCTTCAATCTCCGGGAAAAAGAAAACGAGCAAGAGAAAGATAAGAAGGCTGCGGCGTCGAAGTCCGGCGGAGATCCGGGAGTGCCGGGCTGAGGGCTGGTTAAGTAGGCCTGCGACCAGAAATGGTTTGTCCGCCCAAGCTCGGTGGGGCGAAAGGACATTGTGTAACAAATTCTGATGGCCCTTCTTCGGATCGGTTCGCGCGGATCACAACTCGCCCTTTGGCAAGCTAATCATATCGCATCGTTGCTGCGCGGGCGCGGACACGCGGTCGAGATTGAAGTCATCAAGACAACTGGCGACAAAATCACCGATGTCGCACTCGCCAAGGTCGGAACCAAAGGCATGTTCACCAAAGAAATTGAAGAGGCGCTGGCGGAGGGTCGCGTCGATCTCGCTGTCCATAGCTTGAAGGATTTGCCAACGGAAATCTCCGCCGAATTCGAAATCGCCGCCATCACTCAACGCGAAGATGCACGCGATGTATTTTGTTCACGCCAGTTCGCGAAAATTGACGAATTGCCGCGAGGTGCTCGTATAGGCACCAGCAGCTTGCGGCGTCAGGCACAATTGCGCGCTTTGCGACCCGACCTCGAAATTGAACCCCTGCGTGGCAACGTGGACACCCGCCTGCGCAAGCTCGAGTCCGGCGAATTCGATGCCGTGATTCTTGCGGCGGCCGGGCTCAATCGCTTGGGCAAAACCGAATTGGTGAAGCAGATAATTCCGGCGGAGTTAATGTGTCCGGCGGCAGGGCAGGGAGCTTTAGCAATTGAAATTCGCGCGGGTGACGCCATAACGCGTCAAGCCATCGCCTTTCTCGATGACGCGCCAGCACGCTCCACCACCACCTGCGAGCGCGCGCTGCTAAATAAGCTAGGCGGGGGATGCCAGGTGCCGATCGGCGCATTCGCACGAGCCGACGGCAGCCGCCTGCACTTGGTCGCAGTTGTCGCGCGCCCCGACGGCTCGAAAGTTCTACGCGAGTCACGCGATGGCGACGATCCAGTTAAGCTGGGAACCGATGTGGGCGAAGCGCTGCTTCGCCGTGGCGCCGACTCGATACTCGAGGAAGTTTACGGCAAAGGCGTTGTGATTCCGCAACAGCCATGAAACGTCGCAGCAATACTTCCCAAGCTTCCAGAAAGCAGGATCTGTCCCTTAGTGGTCTTCGTGTCCTCGTAGGCCGCGCACGCCATCAGGCAAGCACCCTTTCCGCGGAATTGCGAAGGCGAGGTGCGGAAGTCATAGAAATTCCGTTCATCGAAATCTGCAAGCCGCACTCGTACGGCTTACTTGATACTGCATTAAGAAATCTTGCCACCTATGACTGGCTGATACTCACTAGCGTCAACGGTGTGGAGGCCATGTGGGAGCGTATTGCAAAGCTTCGCGTCAGCGAGGCCGCTTTCAAACACCTGCGGATCGCCGCCATTGGTCCAGCGACCAGGCAGGCCATTGAAATGAATGGGCTGAAAGCAAAAGTGGACGTTGTCCCTCGCGAGTACGTTGCCGAGTCAGCCGTGCGCAGCTTGCGAAATCGTGTGAAGGGGAAGCGCGTGCTGCTGTTGCGCGCTAAAGTCGCTCGCGATGTCATCCCCCGCGATCTTCGTGCAGCAGGAGCCAAAGTAGACGTAGTCGAAGCCTACGAGACTGTCGTACCGCGCGCCTCGCGCGCGCGCCTGCGCGCAGTTTTAAGAAACTTCCGTGTCCGTCCCAACTTCATCACGTTCACGAGTTCCTCCACTGTTCGGAATTTCGTGACGCTACTGGGAAATCCTAAAGGCCCCAGCGCGCGAACGCGTTTTGTTTCTACCAATCAACTGAAGGGAATCAGATTTGCTTCCATCGGCCCGGTTACTTCTTCGACGCTGCGGGAGTTCAGTTTACCCGTCGACATCGAGGCCAGGGAGTACACTATCCCCGGCCTGGTGCAGGCGATTGTGGATTCACTGCCGCCCCGGCGGCAATGATTCTTATTGTCCGCTGTTCCCAACCTAGCAAAATCGACAAGTTAGCTGTAAGTTATTGATAATCGGCGCCGTTGGCAAGCAGCATCCGAATGCGGTCCTCGGTCGGCTTCTAGAATAGCCGATTCCGAGCGTTCTAGAGGCCCTACAATTGACGATCCGGGTACCGGTGGACCCTCGGTACCCTTGAGCGTAATCGGGGGCTAAGCGCAGCGCTATAGAGCAGAGTAGCTTTAAGATATAGATGGTTTAGGTGAAACTCTTGCCCGTCGGCATTTTTAAGATGTAAGTATGGTTACATATGTACAAATACCTGTACGGCTCTCCATCGAAACCCCTTACTCATTCAGCGAGCAACCACAATCGGCTGGAGGAACGTGGGCCTTCAGGAAATCAGCCACTCGCTTGTAGGCGTCGATCTGGTTCTCCACCCGGGCGAAGCCGTGGCCTTCGTTTTCATAGACTTTGTACTCAACCACGCCTCCACGCTTCTTAATGGCATCGACGACCTGCTGCGACTCGGTCTTGGGACAGCGTGGGTCATGTCCGCCGGCCAGCAACAATAGCGGCGCTTTGATCTGGTCCATGAAGAAAATGGGCGAGCGGTCCTGGTAGAGCGCTTTGTTCTTGACCGGGTCTCCCATGGTTGCCATGTCAGACTGTTGCAATACCGGATCTTCGTTCTCGATCTCAGTGAAAAAATTCACGAACGGCACAATCGGCACGCCCGCTGCCCACACTTCCGGCGCCTTGGTGACCCCCATCATGGTCATATAGCCGCCGTAGCTGCCGCCCATGAGAATCAGTTTCTTGGGATCGACGTAGCCGGTCTGCTTGATCCAGTCGGCCGCCGCAATCACGTCCTGTAAATCGCCGCCGCCCATATCGAACAAATTCGCCTGCTGGAAATCTTTTCCGTATCCCGTAGAGCCGCGGTAATTGGGCGCGATCACAATGTATCCCTGATTGGCCACGTACTGAACGAAGCGATTGAATGAATTCACCGTCTGCGCGGTTGGCCCGCCATGAACGTAAACAATCGCGGGATGCTGCGCGTTGCGCGGCAGATTGTAAGGCACATAAACGAACGCAGAAATGGTCCACTTGCGGTCGCGGCTGGGATAGTGCACCAGATACGGCTCAACCATATCTTCCGAGCGCACTCCTGCAACCAGCGCCTGTGTGACCTGATGCGACTTGCCGCTGGCCACATCGCCGCCAGCCAGATCGAATACCCAGATGTCGTTAGGCGCGTTGGGACCGTTGTGGTAATAGAGCAATCGCGAGCCGTCGCGGGTGAATGCTGATTCCGATCCGCCGGGCGTGTTCACTCCCTTGGGCAAGGGCAGGGCAATGGTTTTTCCGCCAGCGAGTTCATGCAGATAGATGTCGCTATTGCCATCCACGTTAGCGGTCCAGGTAGCGTAGCGGCCATCTGGTGAAAAGTCGCCGCCGGAGATCTCCCACTTGTCCTGCGTGAGCCATTCGATCTTCTTCGTCGCTACGTCGAGCAGCCCGACATTATCGTAACCATTCGCTGCATTCGAGGTGATGAGCAGTTTCCTGGCGTCCGGCGAGAGCGCGTTGGCGGTATAGAGCTGTTCGCCATTGTGCGGAGTCAGCAGCGTACTCTTACCGCTAGCCACGTCTGCGATGAAGATGTTGGAGTCGGTGCCCTTAGCCTGTTGTTGCGTATAGACGATCAACTTGCCATCTTTCGACCAGATGGGTCCGGCATTCAGCTTGTCTTTGGGCGTGCCCGTGGTCAGGTGCTTCACCTGCCGCATGACCATGTCATAGACATCGATTTCGAACACTGAAGACGTCTTGGGCTTGACCATGTAGGCGAGATAACGTCCGTCAGGCGACCAGGCGGGACTCTCTTCCGCAATCTCGCGCGTCTTAGTGAGGTTCACTACCTGTCCAGTCTTGGGCGAGACCAGAAAAATATCCCACTGCTCGTCGCCGTCGTAGTCAGATTGATAGGCGATCCACTTGCTATCAGGAGACCACGCCGGCGCAGCCTGGCGCTGGTCGCTGATGGTAAGTTGCACCGGCCAGCCACCTTCCGCGGAGACAAGCCACAGATTGTTTCTCCCGCTGATGTTCGAGATGAAAGCGACGGTCTTGCCATCCGGCGACCAGGCTGTGCCGCCGATGGCGCGCGTCATGTAGAGCTTCTCAATGGAGAGGCTCTTCTCCACCTGCGCGTTGGGCTTGCTGGTGATCTGCTTGGGATCAGTAATAGCCTGCGGCGCCGACAGAGTCTGTGCAATAGCAAGAGTGGACATAGCAATCACGATAACAAATGGAATGAGATGACGCATGCGTATCCTTGTGTCTCGTTTGGATTGATCGAAAATTCTGTTTTGAAGTTACCACGTCGCATTCTTGTGAATCTCCACCGTGCTCCAGGTCTTGTCCGCGGCGTGGCATAGATTCTCTACCGGACAATCCGTACACTTGGGCGAGCGCGCCATGCACAACTTGCGCCCATGCCAGATAAGCTGGTGCGAAAATAGCGTCCACCTTTCACGCGGGATGATCATCATCAAATCCTGCTCGATCTTGGGCGCATCGGTGCTCTTGGTCAGTTCCAGGCGGCGGCTGACACGAGTAACATGCGTATCCACCACCAGCCCTTCGTTTTTACAGAACCAGGTCCCGAGCACAACGTTGGCGGTCTTGCGGGCGACGCCCGGCAGGGTAAGCAGCTTGTCCATTTCCTCAGGAACTTGGCCGCCGAAGTCGCTGACAATCTTCTTGGCTGCACCAACGACAGACTTCGACTTGTTTCGAAAGAATCCTGTGGTACGGATATCGGGCTGAAGCTGTTCCGGATTTAGCGCGGCGAAATCCTGGACTGTCGGATACTTCTTGAAAAGCTCAGGCGTGACCATGTTCACGCGCACGTCCGTGGCCTGGGCGGAAAGAATCGTTGCTACCAGGAGTTCCCAGGCATTTCTGTGAGTCAGGGCGCAGGTCACACCGGGATATTGCTGGTCGAGACGACGCAGAATTTCCTGGATGCGTTCGGGGGCGAGAGGATCGTAGCGCTTGCTCTTCTCAGTTCGCCCGGCTTTGCTCTTGAGGGCAGGAGCGGCTTGAACATTTCCTGGACGCTTAGAGCCTTGCCTGTACTTGCCGAGGTCCCTGGCCGAAACTCCGTCCGCCCCTTTTTGTTTTCGTAGCCCGCGCGCAATCGTACGGGCGCCTTCGTGGCGTCCGGTTTTTGCAGGTTGGCGGGGAACTACGCCACGCGGCATGGGGCTTCGTCTCCTGAGATTGGTTGTTCGAAAGCGACTGTAAATGGTAGCAGAAGCCGGACGGCGGGGGTCTGGCGGGACCATCTGTGGGACATACGCAATCGACAATTACTCTCGATGTTCCCGCGACCTAGTGTTAATCCACAGTGCGACCCTCTGTCCTTTCGTAATCTGACGATGCCTAACCCTAATTGACGGCGGCGGCG
>QIAP01000117.1 GCA_003225075.1 Acidobacteriota bacterium
GAGATTCCAGACCGGTTTCGGGGATTGCTTCTACCAAACGCTTAGACGGAGGCGGAATATGCGGCATCGGCTTCACTTCCGACAACCGTTGCAGCTGTCCTTGATCTGGTGCGGGCGGTGGAGACTGAACCGAAGATTGCGGCTGAACATCTGCCGGCGCAGGTTCGAGGCCCATGGCGCGTTCAATCCGGTAGATGCGACTGGTCAGCTCGCCGACCAGTTGTTGGAGTTCCTGCAGTTGGCTGCGGTCAGTATCCAAAAGCACCCCAAAGCTGATTTCTAGGGCATTATCTGCGAAACTGGTCTCTCGTTCACGACAATTCCCACATTAATTCCAGGGAGGACTCATGAAGTACCATACCGAATATCTCAAGTTTCACACCAAGACGCACCGCGACTATATTCATATCACTCCGCAGGTGGAAGCGATTGTGAAGAAAAGCGGAGTGAAAGAAGGGATAGTGCTGGTTTCAGCCATGCATATCACGGCCGGAGTATATGTGAACGATGATGAGTCCGGTTTGATCGAAGATATCGACGAGTGGATGGACAAACTTGCGCCATTTCGCAAGAATTACAAGCACCACCATACTGGAGAAGACAATGGCGACTCCCATCTCAAGGCGCTGCTTATCAACCACGAAGTAATTGCACCGATCACCGCAGGCAGACTCGACTTTGGAACATGGCAACGAATCTTCTACGCGGAGTTCGATGGCCAACGCGACAAGCGAGTGATTGTGAAGGTCATGGGAGAGTAAAGAAATTCGCTGTCAGTTACCGGTTCTAAGGTGACGGCGATCAAGGAGCCCGAAGTCCTGTCCCCCATGCCTCTAAGGGCAAGAACTACTGCACGGCATGGGCGCACTACTCCCTCTGCTATGCTATGACGAAATGCTCTGACACGACGATGTCAGGCGGCCGCGCGCCCGCCCTGTGCATGGCCCGGCAAGACCACAGCAAACGGGCACGGCGGTTTACGACAAAGCATGTTTCTCAGCTCACTAAATTGGCCACAGAATTTCTCTTGCTTGTTTTCACTGAAGAATCTCTTCAGCTCGCTGAGTTCGGTTTCCGTCAGGACTATGCCTAGCAGCTGAGCCGCTTTCACTGGATCTTCGAACAACAGATTACAAATTGTTGCGCTCCCAACCGCGGCCCCTAACAAGGTAATCAGGTTCATGTTATCCTCCACTCGTTGAAGTAAACTCCATATCTTCAGTCGTTTGTTTTGTGCAGCAAAACTTGTTTCTTTGATTGCTCTATCGCCATTTTCAGCTCACTCTTGGCTTGACGTTTTTCGCGAAGATCGTCGCTCTGCTGCCAGAGCTGCAAAAATTCGACAAACTGCTCGCGGGCAGCAGAAATATCTCCCATCCGGACATAATTACGTGCCAAGTACAAGTGTGCCAAGACCAGATCAGCAGGAAATGCTTGCTCCAAAATCTCTCCCCGTCCACTTAGCACGTGTTGCCATTCCTCGATCGCACTTCGCCACTCGCGCTGCGCCTCGTAGGCACGGGCCAACCCTATATGATTAGCAGCCTCGGGGTACACGTCATCGGCGGCGCGGAATGCTGTGGCCGCCTGCGCTGCCTGCTTGTCGGCGATGGCAATTTCCCCTTGTAAGCTCAGTAGAAAGCTCTTATTTGAAGCGGTCGGGGTCTCGTGGCTCGCGCGTTCCAAACGATGCAATATTCGGAGGGATGGCGCCAAGTCCCCAGAACGAGCATAGAGAATGCCTGCCGATACCAGATCAAACAGTTGCAGATCCGGTTCTGGAGCAGCCAAGATCTGTTCCGCCTGGTGACGAGCGAGGATAGGCTGTCCCTCCGCTATGTAAATCCGACCCAGGAGGTTGTGACTTTCCGGTTGCAAACCCTTTGTGTGAGTCGATTCGTCCCTTTGTAAGATGGCTGCCAGATGCGCGCGAGCAGCGGATAGTTTACCTTCGTATATGTCGGTCCTGGCAAGATAGAACTGACCCAAGTCTTGATAAGGTTGCCCACTCCGCTCTACTTTCCGGAACTCATCTCGAGCTTCTCCCAACCTACCCAGTCCGAGGTACGCTAAACCTAAACCCCGGTGCAATTGCGGCGAATCAAGGCCCCGCTGCCGCGCTTCGTTGTACACCCCGATAGCTTGATCATTAGCGTTACTACGCGCTAGGTAAACAACGAGAAAACCGCTAGCCGCGAGGGCTTGGGGATTAAGTCGCAAAACTTCGCGGAGTTCTGCAATCGTCTTGTCCGGCCGCGCAACATTGTCATACGCATTTGCCAAGGTCAAGTGAGAATCGAGATCGTCGGGGTAAAGGCTTACCAGTACGGCTAGGGACTGCACCGCATCCTCGTATCGCTCCTGCAGCGAAAAGTAATTAGCCTCAATCCACAGGCGTTCTCGATCAGTGACGCCCTGACGTAAGTCGTAAGCACGCTGGAACTCGGCAACGGCTTTCTCGTTCTTGCCAACAATGGCCGCATAATAATTCCCGAGTTCGACGTGGGCCATGGCAAAATTCGGGTCTAGTCGGAGAGCACCCTGCAAAGGCGTTAGCGCTTCTTCCCATCTTCCATGGTCCTTGGCATCCTTGGCCTGCGAATAGAGTTGTAAAGCCTCCAGCGAGCTAGTGGTTACTTTCGCCAGAGAACGGCTAGTGTCCTCGATTTTGGCCAGCGACTCGCCCAGATCTTTGCGCACTTTTTTCGCCAAATCGTCCGCCTTCTCGAAGAACTGTTCCTTGCGATCGAAGCGCTCCCGTTCGGCAAACAACATATTGCCGTTCGCCGGCTCGATGGCTTGCACCGTGATCTGAAAAACTTGTCCAATATGCTCGATGCTTCCGCTGAGCAGCACCTGCAGGTTTTCGCGCTGACAAATTTCACGGCCAAGGTTTTCATCAATTCGCGCCACATCTCCTTTCTTCATACGTTGCAGCACATCGTACGCCCGGGTTCGTGGGAAGACATTTACATATCGCGATTGCTGCAAGGCAATTGTCAGTCCTTCGCGAACTCCCATGTCGGGGAAAGGATCGTCTCCCCGAGTGCCAAAATCGCTGATTAGCACCCACCCGCGCTCATGTAGGATCGGCTCGCTATGCGCCTTGCGGTAAACAGCAAAAATTCCGGCAAGCACTAACAGCGACACGATTGCAGCCACCGCGAGACGGCTCGATTTTCGCGCCTGCAAATGTGGGAGGATTTGCAGCTTCGCGGCTGTCAGGTTGCTCTGCACCAGCCGCAGGTCTTGCAACAAATCGCGAGCATTCGGGTAGCGTTGAGATGGATCTTTTGCGACGGCCTTGCCGACCACGGCTTCGAGTTGCTCCGGCACTTTGGAATTGAAGATTCGCATCGGCGCCGGCGTTTCATGACGGATGCGGTCGATCGTACCTACGAAGGTGTCGGCGAGAAACGGATGGTGACCTGTGAGGGCCTCGTAGAACACGATGCCGAGCGAGAAAATGTCGGCACGGCCATCGGGACACTTCTCCAGCAGAACCTCAGGTGCCATGTAGGCTGGTGTGCCGGCCAAGCTGCCGGAACGGTCGATAGTGGAGCTCTGATCGGAGCGCGGCAGGTGCTTGCCGATGCCAAAATCCAGAATCTTCACCTGGCAGGAGTTGGTCAGCATGATGTTTTCAGGTTTGATATCGCAATGGACAATTCCGCGCTCGTGGGCCGCGATGAGCGCTTGCGCACACTGGATGGCGATGTCCAGAAATTCGTCCAATGTCACGCGAGATCGCAGCCGATCTCGCAGCGTTTGGCCTTCCACATATTCCATTACCAGGAATATCTCGCCCCGGTCTTCAAGAACGTCATAAACCGACGCGATGTGGGGATCGCTGAAACGGGAAACGCGCTGGGCTTCTTCCTGGAACCGGCGACGATAAAGAGGATCAGCGCGAAGATGAGGAGCCATGCGTTTCAACGCGACAATGCGCTTAAGTTTGCTGTCCTCAGCGCGATAGACCTCGCCCATGCCTCCCTTGCCCAGCCGCGCCCCGATCACGAAGCGACCGGCTATGGTCCCCGAGAGGAATTCGCGCGTCTGAGTCGTTGTTAGCGAAGTAGGCTGCAGCTCCTGCACTCTGATCTCCCCAGTGCAGCGGCATCGAGCAATTCTTAAAGATGTCCCAGCAGATCGTGCTGGAAAAAGGCGTTCAACCGCTGTGCGGCATCTTACTCCCAGGCACTCGCAACGGCAATTCCAGCCTGTTCACAGATGGACTGACCGACCCAGTTCGCTCGCTTCACTATGGAGGGTTCTAGTTTTGTGCCGGCCAGCTAAACCTCACTCTAGAAAGCACTTCATGCAGAAGGGCCCGCCTCCGGATTTCTCAAATTCCGAAGTATCTACGATCACTGGCTCGAGTCCCTCCGTATTCAATATGTCATTGAGATTGCTGGTGATATGCGAGGTGATGTAGCGCCGGTTGACGACAATGCCATTACACATGAATTGCACGGCCTGGTCGCGGGTTAGGTCGTAAACCCTCTTCCAGCCTCTGCGGAGCTCGTGCAGAGAGTGCGGAGAGAAGGCGCCGGGATAAATAAGTGCTGCGTCGTTATTCAGGGGGCAAAGACTAGTGTCAAGGTGGTAACAATATTCATCGACTAATTCCAAGATGCTTACAGGAAAGCCTAAATCGGTCATTGCCGCGGAGAATTTCTCTAAACCACCAAGACTGGAGCGAAAACCGTAGCCTGCCCAAATCTTCGACCGGTCGGGATGCCAGATGAGGTCGCCGTGGCCTTCGAGGTATTCGTTTGATAGATCCACGGCGATGATTCCGTATCCATGCGTGCGAAACCATTCTGTATAGTAAGGAACTTCACGTTGGCGAGAGGCAAAGCGCATCTTGCTTGGAACAATAAACTTCCCTATTTTCTCGTGCTTTCCAACGAAGACTTGATTGGCGGCGAAGACCATATCTTCGAAGTCTTCCACCGGCTTGATGGTTTCCACCTTCAACCCTGCGCTCTCAAGGGCGCCGTGGAGTGCCTGCCATTGGCGTTGGGCCTTCTCCCGCTCGACGGGTACGGCATTCTTCATGTAGGGATTCTTGACGTCACGAACAGCAAAATGGGTTGGAGGACACAGCAGGACACTTTTCATGGCCGCTAATGATCATAGCGTCTCGCGAACCAAGTCTTCCACCATTTGCGGGACGTTGCTGAAAAAACTCGAGCGCTGAAGCGATCTGTATGCTCTTTCCGTTTCGGCCCGGCACGTTACCTTCATCACAAAATAAGTCGCCGTTGTGACACGAATCGTGACGACTTATCGGCAGGCTTGACCCTCAGTCGGCAGATGCTTATGAGGCTCTCGAGCAAGCCAAGAAATCTGGTTCATAACTCGTTCATAGAACCAAAGTGTTGCGCTACCAGTGACCCGCATAATCGGAACTCTGCGTGCACAAGCTTGTCCATCTTTTTCATCCAGTATTTTCTGGAATGCAAATGCTTCACAAGTGTGCTAACCCGGTCTGTACGACGCAATTCCGACAATCGCGCTCAGGAAAACTGTTCCAATTCGAGTCCGCGCCCTCGAATAATGCACGCCAACGGGAAAGAAATAGGTTCCCCAAGAAACAGAGCCCTTCGGCGTGTCGAGCACTACTGGCTCTGCGACCTTTGTTTTCCTCGCATCACGTTGGTTTTCGATGATGAGGCTGGAGTGTCTATGGTCCGGCTCCCTAGTGCTGACATCAAGCAGCTTGATAACCCAGACACACCAAACGGACAACCTGTTTCCTACACCGAGGCACGGAAACCGACCTCGACAGTCAATCCAACGGAATATCAGATGAGACAATCACATGAATAGCAGAGCCGTAATGGTGTGTACTATTTGTGAGCAGGAAAGAGTCGGCCTCGACGGCTGGTTCATGCTCACCGAAAATGAATGGCTTGATCGCCTCAAGGTTTTGGCCTGGAACGATACGCTGGCGATCCAGGAAGATGTGCATTGCCTGTGCTGCGTGGCTCATGTGCAGGAGTCGTTGGCGCACTGGATGGCGACTGACAGCTTGGAGTATCCATTCGCCCGCCTTCCATTCGCGAAGAAACGCTCGAGGCGGCGACGAGCTGCTCCATTAAGCGGGCAATCTCGCGCGTTCGATTCCCCGGCGGGAGAGGTGATTGGAGAACTAGCCGTAGATCGCGAAAGCCTGAGGTGGGTATTAAGGGAGGATCCGTATTCCCTGATCACGATCATGGAGCCGTTGCTCAGCGCTTTGCGCCAGCAACCTACCCATCCGGAACTGCAATGTTCGCCGCTAGTTTTTTGCGGAGTTGCACAATGATGTAGCCGATATAGCGAAGAGCGGCTAATTCGGGCCGCACAGCACTTAACCGCCTCTCAAAACCGTCGGTTAACAACCGAACGACCTTCAATACGCCAATCGGCGTTTTTGAGCGATCAACAACGATCTCGCAGCGACGCTGCGGACTCGATTTGCCCGCCTAAATCCACTCGGACTCTGTATCAGCTTTGACACAGCGTGTAGGGAGAGACTCAGGCCAACACCTCACCTCGGGAAATAACCCTAATCCTTTCAATGAGATGCTTTCGGTAAACGACCTGCCCCCTCTCGTCATGCGCCATGCGGCGAGGGTGATGATGAGAGCTGGTGTCAACAATACAAGATCGGCAAGTGGTTGGTTGGTGGCAGCCGCGTTGTTATTAACGACGCCGGCAGTGTCGCAACACACAGTGGCTGCGTCAGCATCACCATCGCACCAGAAACAGCATGTTGTTGTGAGTATTCCTGATCGCAAGTTAGCGCTACTCGAGAATGGTGCTGTTTTAATGGTCTTCCCTATCGCTGTAGGCGCAGACGCAAGCCCAAGCCCGACGGGGCAATTCCAGATCGTCACCCGACTCGCGAATCCTACTTACTATCACCCGGGAATAGTAATTCCGCCGGGACTTGATAATCCGATCGGAACGCGGTGGCTAGGACTCAACACAAAAGGTTATGGGATCCACGGAACGAATGCGCCCCGCTCGATCGGGGAAGCGACTTCGCATGGCTGTGTTCGCATGCGCAATCGGGATATCGAGCAACTCTTCCGCATGGTGAAGCTTGGCGACAAGGTGGAGATTCGCGGCGAGCGCGATGAACAGATCGCGAGAATCTTCGGCGGAAAAGTCGTGGGTCCTGCAACCAGCGTCGCCCAGGCCGAAGTACCACAGGATCAGCCGGCAGAGGCACAGGAGACGACCTCGCAGCTAGCCGGGAACGTTGAAATCGAGCAATAAACCGTAGTCACAGGGGAACCCTATGCAATTCGCAATTACAGCAATGGCGGTCATCGGCGGTTTGTTCTTTTCACTTGCGGTGGCACTGCTTGTGGAAGAGTTCATTTTTGGCAAGGTCTTTCGTTTGTTCTTTGTCCAGCAGGCGGTTCGCGTCACGGCAGGGCAAAAGCGCTGAGGCGCAAGTCGGAGTAGGAATCATGGTTACCCATAACGCCGAGTCGGCCCGGGGAGTTTCACCCCGAGCCGCTCACAGATCCGGACGTGAATCTCTCGATTCATCCGGCTCGTGCCACCCACCGAAGGCTGCCGCCTTCTGTCAAAGAAAGGAGTTCCTCCGGTTGCCCGTTGACTCCAGCTCGACATGGATGACCTGTCCCCTTCGCTCCGTGGGCATTACTCCACTTCTTCACTACTACGAGACAGTGCGCCCCTGCCCGGCGGATCAGTACTTTCGGCCTCGCGGGGCTTCCGCTTGTGCCTTTTCCCTTAGCACCGCCGGCAGGTTCTCAAGTTCCGTACCAGAGCCCGGTATAGAGTCACGCCACCTGTGCACCGGACACCACATGGCCAGTAAGCAGATTTCCGCCATGCTTGTTCCCAGAGCAGAGGGGACACTCCGGTTTCGATGTCGTCTGTTGATCCGTTTCGATGCTTTCTCGGTGGTTCACTTGCGTTCGTCTCTCTATTCCTCACATGACGTGATTTACTCACGCCTTTTAACCATGACGTTCACCACCGCGGCTTTTGACCGCAGCAGCTCATGGCTGTTTGAAGCCTGTTTCTGCAAACCGGCTTCGAAGGGCCTACCTTCATCTCCAGCACAGCATCACGCTCCTAAGAGCGCGTTCTTGACACAACCCCTCCCCGGATCCGGACAAGCGGAGCTACCGCATCCGGCTCTTACCTCAGGTAATAACGCCCAGGCGGCGCAGGGGATAAGGATGACAAGTACGGGCGGGAGGCAACCAGCGGTCGATCAGGCGCCGCATCCGGGCCCAGAGCAGGTGGGCGT
>QIAP01000131.1:0-3083 GCA_003225075.1 Acidobacteriota bacterium
AACGGACTGTTACTGCCGCGCCATCTTAAAGACGTGCGCGACGCATGCGTCCACGCCTCCGAGCAATACGTACCGCAGCCCTATCCGGGCAGCGTGACGCTATTCCGGCCACTGCAGAAATCTATGCGGAGGCAGGATGATCCGCAACAGGAATGGCGCAGACTGGCAGCAGGCGGACTTGAAATCCACGAAATTGCCGGCAACCACGGCAGCATCGTCCGGGGGCAAGAAGCGCAACTGACGGCACGGGAATTGCGCGGGTGTATCGAAGGCGCACGTCGG
The DNA here is from genome assembly GCA_003225075.1 of Acidobacteriota bacterium. Taxonomy (GTDB): domain Bacteria; phylum Acidobacteriota; class Terriglobia; order Terriglobales; family Acidobacteriaceae; genus Gp1-AA124. The sequence continues at coordinate 283 of QIAP01000131.1, forward strand.
CAGCATTCTGGGCGTCCTCTAGAGAAGCAGAGCTCGTAGGGATAATCAAGCGCCGCGAATCAATCAAACTATGGCAGGTATCCTACAAGTGCCGGATGCAGAGCTGAAAGAAGAAAAAATGTTATCCGTCGAAGAATCGGGTGCGAGTTCTCGTGGGATTGCCTCTGCGTTCCGCCCACTCATTCCTTGGGCGATGAAAAGTGGATTCGCATTGATGGATCAAGGGTTGATCTCGGGCTCGAATTTCCTGATCAGCATTCTGTTAGCGCGCTGGCTGATGCCGGACCAGTATGGTGCGTACGCACTAGCGTTCAGCATTTTTGTATTGGTGTCGCTCCTCTACCAGTCGTTGCTGTTGGAGCCTATGGCGGTCTTTGGAGGTTCGGCGTATCGCAGTAGCCTGCGCGCTTACCTCAAGAAATTACTTTGGATCCACGCTGCGCTGGCATCTTTCATTTTCATCACACTTGGTGCCGCGGCCCTGGTAGCGCGCATTGTGGGACAGTCCTCCGGGTTGCCAGGTGCGCTGGCCGGTATAACGTTGGCAGCGCCCTGTGTCCTGTTCTTTTGGCTGGCTCGGCGCTCTTTTTACCTTGAACTCTCGCCTGCGAGTGCCTGTCTGGGTGCACTTGTTTATTTCAGCTTGGCGTTGGTGGGTCTTTATTTGGCAGAGCGGTTGGGGATACTCTCCCCGTTTCTGGCTTTTCTGCTGATTGCCGTTTCAGCTCTTGCGACCGGCATTTTCCAAATGATGCGGCTGAATGCCGCACTTCCGCCAGACCGGAATGATCTGCAAGTTCGCGAGATATGGCATCGGCACTGGACCTATGGGCGGTGGGCCCTCGCTAGTTGTGTAGCGGGATGGATCCCAGCCTACATCTATTATCCGTTGTTGAGCAGTTTCTCGGGCATGGTACAATCCGGTCAACTGAAGGCGTTAATGAACCTTGTGCTGCCTCTTCAGCAGACCCAGGCAGCGCTTACTCTACTCTTTCTTCCGTATGCGGCCAGGATCCACGGGCAGGAGGGTAGCGCAGGTGCCAGTGTGGTGAATCGTCGTATAACGATGTTTGTTGTCGTTGGTGCTTTGGCGTACTGGGCTACGATCATCCCGCTAAGAACAACCGTGTTCCAATTCTTGTACTCGGGCAAATACATGGAAGTCGCGTATCTGGTTCCGGTGGTTGCGATCGGGTCAATTTTTTGGAGTGCGGTCAGCGGCTCAGCGATCGTTTTGCGTGCCATGGAGTCGCCTCAATCCGTTTTTATTGCTTTCTTTGCCTCGAGTGCTCTGTCTCTCATTATTGGAATACCCGCCACCCGGCAATTTGGGCTCGCAGGCGCGGTCTGGGGCATGAACATCGCGGATGCGGGAGCGCTGCTCATGGTTGTGGTTTTGCTGCGCCGTAAGATTTCAGAAACGGTGGCGATCCCTGCGGCCAATTATCAGGAAACCATATGATTCTCTGAATCGAATTTCGACCAACCGGCAAGAATAAGGAGCAGGCGTCAATTTCCCTGCGATGCTGTCAGCTCAAAGCACCTCTGAAAAAACATCAGTAATCCAATTCGGAATAATATGAGAATCGTTTCCAACGAGAACCAGTTGCGGCCAGGCATGTTGAGCATACGGCGCTGGGAATTTCCAGCCTTCGTAATCGCGGGGGCAGTGGCGATGGTCATGATCGCCTCGGTGCTCAATCACTACGGCCCGGCCGCGGTCGTGCTTTTGCTGGCTTTACCGTTAGTTGTGATCGCCGGCGCCTTGGCATTTGGTCAGGGGACCAGCAACATCCGTGCTCTCCGGCGCGAACTGACCTGGTGGCACGCACTGTGGTTTGCGATGTTCCTAAGTGCTCTCGTGTTTCGCATTCGAGATGTCACGGAGGTCAAGACCGATCTCCTGGATGGCCCGGCCACCTTCCGCCTGACAATGGAAGCCCTCGTCGTTCTCGGTCTGCTTTGGCGGCTGCTCACCCGCCGGCCACCATGGACGCGTCCTTTATTTCGAGGGCTGGTCGGAGCGTTGGCAGCGTACAGCCTGGTCTGCGCGGTGTCTGCTCTGTGGTCGGTGTATCCGTCGTGGACTCTTTATAAAGCTGGCGAGTTCCTGTTGGATGTGGCGCTGCTGTCGGCGATTCTCGCGACGATGCGTTCGGCGAGAGAATTCAAGGCGGTCTTCGATTGGACTTGGACTTTATATGGATTGTTGTTGCTTTTCGCTTGGGCGGGAGTGGTTCTTTGGCCAAGCGAGGCTCTGGAGGCCCCTTCCGCGAGATTGCATGGTATTTTCCCGATAGAAGGCTCTAACGCCATCGGAACCTCCGGCGCTATCCTGGCAATTGTCGCTCTCAGCCGTTTGTTGCCGATCGAACGCCACAAGCAAAAGCGGGCGTGGTATTTCGCTATTCTCGGATATGGCGTGATCTCAATGATCATGGCGCAGACTCGCAATGCCCTTGCCGGCTTTGTATTTGCTGTTCTCCTGATTCTGATCTTCTCTCATCGTACGTGGATGGCTGCTCTGCTTAGCCTCGGGCTAAGTCCAGTGGTGCTGTACACGGGGTTGAAAGGGGGGCTGATTAATTATCTACAACGCGAACAGCAGCAGGACACCATTACCAGCCTCACCGGCCGCATGGACTGGTGGTTATACGCCTGGAACCAGTGGTTGCAGCATCCCCTCACCGGACTTGGCGCCTATGCCGCTGGCCGATTTGGGGTATTGGGCAAGCTGGGAGCCGGCTCCGCCTCGAGCTTGCACAGTGATTACATTGAAGTTCTCGTGGGCACCAGTTTCT
>QIAP01000131.1:3169-8663 GCA_003225075.1 Acidobacteriota bacterium
CTTAGTCGTGCTGGGTTATGCCGAACTGCTCCGCCAAAGGCGCAAGACGCGAGTCCAAACATTGGAGCCCTGGCAATACGCATAGCTGCGGCGTAGACGTCGCCAGGTTGTGAGCATGCTATTTTTCTTATCCTCCCCCGATCATTGGCAGTGAACCTTCATTCGCAATCCTAAATTCAAGGGTTGATTTCTAGAGTTTTTTCAAAAACTTTTTTCCAAGGGGCTAACAATGTCAAATATGAGTCGGATTCTGGTAACTGGGGCTGGTGGTTTTATTGGGCACCACCTAGTTCGCAGGCTAAAAGCGGACGGCCATTGGGTACGTGGCGTTGACCTCAAGTACCCAGAATATGAAACCAGCGAGGCGGACGAGTTTGAGATCCTCGATCTGCGTGAGTGGGAACCATGCAAAGTCGCGACGCGCAGCGGCATTGACCAGGTTTACAACCTGGCAGCCGACATGGGCGGTATCGGCTATATTACCGCTTACTTGGCCGACATCTCCCGCAACAATATTCTAATTAACGCTCACATGCTGGAAGCAAGCCGTCAGAATGCCGTAAAGCGGTTTCTCTTCTCTTCCTCGGCTTGCGTATACGCTCAGTACAAACAGAAGACTACCGATCTCGCTCCTTTGAAGGAAGAGGACGCCTATCCAGCTGATCCGGAACCGGGTTATGGGTGGGAGAAGCTCTACGCTGAGGAATTGTGCAAGTACTATTATCACGACTTTAAGTTCGAAACTCGCATTGTGCGCTTCCATAACGTATACGGTCCCCTCGGTACCTACGATGGCGGCAAAGAGAAGTCTCCTGCTGCCATTTCCCGCAAAGTAGCTCTCGCCGAAGATAGCGGTCAGATTGAAATCTGGGGTGACGGTCTGCAGACGCGGTCCTACATGCATGTGGATGACTGCGTAGAAGGATTGATCCGTCTGATGGCTTCCGACCATCGTGAGCCGCTCAATCTGGGCACGGACCGTATGGTATCCATCAACGAACTCGTTGATATGATCTGCGACATTGCCGGCAAGAAGCTCGAGAAAGTGCACGATTTGAATAAGCCTCAAGGTGTGCGTGGACGAAACAGCGACAATACTCGCCTGCGCCAGGTGCTGGGCTGGGAACCCTCGATACCGCTCGAGCAGGGCCTGGGCCAGACCTACAAGTGGATTGAGGGTGAACTGGTGAAGGCGGGACGCTTCGCGGCGAAGGAACTCGTAGCCTAAGCAAAAGGGCCGGTAACCCAAATGTCCAATATCCGTCGCATCAACGTTCTTGGAGTCGGGGTGCACGATGTCAATCTTGACCAGAGTCTTGGCGAGATTGAATCGGCCATTGCCGCCGGCAATAAAGGATATGTTTGCGCCACCGGCGTTCATGGTGTGATGGAAGCTCAGAAGGATGCTCAACTAAAGAGCATTTTCAATAGATCCTTGGTGACTACACCGGATGGCCGGCCCACGGTTTGGGTCGGCCGTCTGCAGGGATCCCGGACGATGGACCAGCTCACTGGCCCTAATTTGATGCTGAGTGTCTGCGAACTGTCCGCGAAGCTTGGCTACACGAATTTCTTCTACGGTGGCAATACTGGCGTGGCTGACGAACTCAAGCAAAACCTCTGCCGTCGCTTCCCTGGTCTGAAGGTCGTCGGCACATACACGCCCCCGTTTCGAAAATTAAATTCAGCCGAAGAAGCAGAACTGATAAGCACAGTGGCCCGGCTAAAACCCGACATTTTCTGGGTTGGGCTTAGCACGCCAAAACAGGAGCGCTTCATGGCGGAATATATCCACAAATTAGACACCACTCTAATGATGGGAGTGGGGGCGGCGTTTGACATGCATACGGGCAGGATTCAGGACTCCCCGGACTGGATCAAGCGTGCTGGTTTGCAATGGGCTCACCGGCTAGCGCAAGAGCCTCGACGGCTGTGGAAGCGATACCTGATCAATAATCCCAGATTCATCTTCAAAATTGCTTTTCAACTTCTCGGACTTACCAAGTATGAGTTGATATAGTTTTCTCATTCCGAATTATGTTGGCGGAATTAGCAAAGAACTATTAGTACGATGAAACCATCCTATGTAACTTTCAGTGTCGACGATGGGCATCCCACGGATCTCACCACCGCCGAACTGCTTCAAAAGTACGAGTTGAAGGCAACGTTTTACATTCCCCTGCGGAATGCCGAACGCTGCGTCATGTCAGGGAGCCAGATTCAGCAGCTGGGTAGGCAATTCGAAATCGGAGCTCACACTGTCAATCATGTCGCGTTGACGAGCTTGAATAAAGAGCAAGCGTGGTCGGAAGTCAAGGACGGCAAAATTTGGCTGGAGAACCTGCTGGGCAACGAGGTCGTATCATTCTGTTATCCGCGCGGCAAGTTCAGTGCGACCACTGCCGCCCTGGTCAGAAGAGCTGGGTTCCTGGGCGCGCGCACATGCCTGTTCAACTTGGTCGAATTTCCAGGCGACCCATTTTGCTGGGGGGTAAGCACCCACGCGTACAATCACAGTCCCTACATTCAAGTTCGTCACGCTCTATTGGAAGAGAATTTCCGCGGTGTATGGAACTATTTCGCCACGTATGGGGCCACAACGGAGTGGCGCAAGCATTTCATCTGTGCGCTGGACCACGTCGAACAGTATGGCGGTATCGCGCATCTTTACCTACACAGCTGGGAGATCGACAGCTTGGGCCAGTGGAACGAACTGGAGTCGATGTTCAAATTGGTCTCTGATCGTAAATCATTGGCGAGGGTGACCAATGGAGACCTCTTCCGAATGTGGAACCTCCGCAACAACGGGCACCACAAGACATAGTCCCAAGACCAATTGTGCATTTTCTTAAGCCCGGTTTCACCATAACGCAATACTGAATTCAGGAAGTGAGAGCATGTCTCAGTCAGTCAATATGAAACTGTCGTCGCCCCAATTGGAACCGTCGATTTCCGGCAGCCATCAGGTATTGTCCGAGCCGGGGATCCAGTGGAAAAAAATGAATGTCCCGCAATTGTTCATGTCCTGTGCTCAAGCAATGCCCGATGCGCTGGCACTGAGCGAAGGGCACGAGGCCATGACCTATGGGGAGCTGGACCGGCGGTCCAATCGGCTCGCACATTATCTCTGCTCGCTCGGAGCGAAGCGCGATACTCTCGTCGCACTCTGTCTCGGGCGGTCACTTGCTCAAATCTCTGGTGCTCTCGCGATCCTTAAAGCGGGAGCCGCATATGTCCCTCTCGATCCGGCGTATCCCTTAGAACGGCTTAGCTTCATGCTGAAAGATGCTCAGCCACGTGTGGTCATCACCAATAAGGAGATGGCTGAGCGTTTACCCGCAGGTCGGTGGCGCACAGTTCGCATCGATGAGGAGATGCCTGAACTGGAGCAACAGCCGATAGAATCGCCATCTCTCACGCTCGGCGATGAGGATATGGCGTACGTAATCTATACCTCTGGCTCAACCGGCAAACCCAAAGGCGTTCAGATCACGCACCAGAACCTGTTGAATCTTGTCTCTTGGCATCAGCGCAGCTTCGCCGTAACCGCCCAAGATCGGTCGACCCATCTGGCCAGCGTCGGATTCGACGCGGCAGTCTGGGAAGTATGGTCGCATCTCACGGTTGGAGCCAGTCTTCACCTGCCAGACGAGGCTCTTCGCTATCAACCCGAAGCTTTGCGCGATTGGTTGGTTGAACAGAAGATTACGATAAGTTTTGTACCCACGCTCCTGGGCGAGCGTCTCATTTCTCTGAATTGGCCAGCCGAAACAAGGCTACGCGTGCTGCTTACCGGAGCCGACGTGCTCCATCACTATCCCTCTCCCAACCTCCCCTTTACGCTTATCAATAACTATGGGCCTACCGAATGCGCGGTAGTGGCTACTTCTGCGCCAGTTTCTTGCGAAAAGCGTCCAGACTTACTTCCGCCCATCGGTTGGCCAATTGACAACACGCAGGTCTACATTCTCGATGAACAACGGCGACAAGTTCCGCTTGGAAGCGTCGGCGAACTTTACATTGGTGGTGCCGGGGTGGCGCGCGGTTATCACGCCAATCCCGAACTGACCGCGGAAAAGTTCATTTCTGATCCCTTCAATCCTGACTCCCACGCACGTCTTTACCGTACGGGAGACCTGGGACGCCGCTTGCCTGATGGGCAGATCGCCTTCCTGGGACGAATCGATGATCAGGTAAAGATCCGTGGCTACAGGGTAGAACTGAATGAGGTCGTAGCGACCATCGACGAACATCCCGAGGTGGAGCTGAGCTTTGTGCTCGCACATGAAGATCAATCCGGCCAGAAATCGCTGGTTGCCTATATTGTTCCCAAATCCGGTTCACAGCCGTCGGCAACAGAACTGCGCAGTTTTCTAACGGGGCGCCTGCCCGATTACATGGTGCCGCAAACATTCGTGCCGGTATCGTCGCTGCCCTTGAACGCCAATGGAAAGGTGGATCGTTCGGCACTCCCCGCGCCACACCAGGTTCCGCAGACAGAAATTGAGGTAACCCCGCGAGCCATGATTGAAGAGAGGCTTGGCGAGATCCTCGGAGTTTTGCTGAATATTCCCTACGTCGCAGTGAATGACAACTTCTTCTTCCTCGGCGGAAACTCTCTGTTGGGTACCCAACTCATTTCTCGCATTCGGGACACATTTGGAGTGGAAATTCCGCTGCTCGGGCTTTTCGATCACCCCACGATTGCGGAACTCGCAAACGAAATCGAAACCCTAATCCTGGAGAAGCTGGAAACCGCGGATCGTGACGTCGTTTAGAATCGTAAAATCGTAATATGAGCATTGACACTCAGCCGGTGGTCTTGAGGAAGGGGAAACCCGATCCAACTCTCAGTTTGTATCATTTGTTGGATCCAGAGGTCCTGGCCAACCCTTACCCGCTATTCCAGCGCCTTCGGTCCGAAGATCCGGTGCACTGGGATCCTTTCCTGCATGCCTGGATCGTGACCCGGTACACCGATGTTATGGAGGTGCTGCATACGTTTTCAGCCGACCGCACGCCAAGCCCAGAGCAACTTACCGGCATGGGTCTGGCCAAATTGAATCCCATAGCTCGGGTGATGGTCCGCCAGATGTTATTTCTCGATGCCCCCGCTCACACTCGTCTGCGCGGGCTGGCTTCCAAAGCCTTTACGCCGGCTCGTGTGGAAACCCTGCGCGCCCATATTCGAGAGATCGTCGAGAACCTCTTGGATGGGTTACCGGATAAGGGCCGGATGGATGTGATTGCTGATCTCGCCGAGCCTCTACCAGCCATCGTGACGGCCGAGATGCTAGGGGTTCCCACGAGTGACCGCCATCAATTGAAAGCCTGGTCGGCCGATTTTGCCGAAATGCTCGGTAATTTCCAGCACAACCCGGATCACGTACCGAAAGTCTTAGACAGCGTGCAGCAGATGTCGGATTATTTCCGCGGCGCTATCGCGGAACAAAAGAAGCATCCGCGCGAGGGTCTCATCCGCTCCTTCCTCGAC
>QIAP01000132.1 GCA_003225075.1 Acidobacteriota bacterium
CCCGGCGAGTTCTTGAAGCTTGATCGGCAGTTGCTTCAGGCGACTTTACGGCTCAGTACGATGGCGCATCTGAACATCTCCCACCATTTCGGCGCGAAACTCGCCAAGCGGGGACGGGGCGGCTTGATCCTCGCGGGGGCAATGGGTGCGGAAAACGGCGTTCCCTGTATGGCGAATGACGGAGCCGCGAAGGCGTATGTACACAGCCTTGGCGAGGCGCTTCACTTTGAGTTCAAACCTCTAGGTGTCTATGTCACGGTACTGGCAGCCGGGTTTACGAACACAGCCGTGCCCGAAAAGTTCGGCCTCGATCCGAAGACCATGCCGATGAAACCGATGAGCGTCGAGCAGTGCGTATCCGAGGGCCTCAGCGGCCTGCTCAAAAACCGCTCCAGAATCGTTCCAGGCCGGCTGAACCGCATATTGAACGCTCTCGTGCCCGCTTCTCTTGCGCGGAAGATGGAGGCGGACTTGCTTGGTAAAGGGCTTGCCAACAAGTCCGCTCCTGCAAACGCACGGGCAGAGGCCTGATCACTGACGGGCGACTGGTCGAGCCGCTCGAACCATGCAATAGCGAATCAGTCTTCTTAGGAGAGCCGAATGTCATAACGCTCCGCATTCAGCCCGATGATGGCATTTGCCTTCAGTTCGGAGTCAAGCCCCCGGCGGGTTGAAGTGCTCAAATTTCAATCAGCACAAGGGCATTTCTCGGTACTCATCTTAGTCGACAGCGCTCAACATCAGGGTCGCCCCTGACTCAAGAACTCCATAGTCATTTACTAGGGTGCATTTCGAGTTTATCGGGTCTTATTCGCCGCACGAGCGACCAACTCGTCCAATCTCGAAAGCAAAAGCTTGAGGATCGGAGACTGGTTCGACTTCCTGTAGCCGAGGACCAGATCGACAGTTAGCGCATCTCCCTTCAGAGGGCGGCTCGTTACAGACGCAGGGAGAAAGTTCTGTGCGTAAGCAGGTAACAGCCCCACGCCGCCTGTCGAAACTATTAACGACATTCCCATGGATAGGTGGTCAGCCTCGTGAGCTGGCGTGATCTCGATTCCGGAGCGCTTCAGGTAATTGTCGATGATTACGCGGAGTACAGGGGCCGTGTTGGACACGGTCACGAAGGGCTCGCCCACTAGATCCCTTGCACCGATGGATTTGAGCGCAGCGAGACGGTGGTTGCTAGGCAAAACCACCATCAAGGGCTCCTTGACGAGAAGGCGGAACGCCAAGTCTGGCACCCCCCGTTCCCGTCGAAGAAAGGCTGCATCGATTTTTCCTTTCGAAAGCCCATCCGCAAGCAGAGGTGAGTATTGGCTCGATATCATCACGTCGATGTTAGGTAGTTCGTCGCGCAATATCCGCAGGGCTTCGGGCATCCACGTCAATTCGTGTCCGGTCAGAAAGCCCATGGTGAAGCATGGCTTGGCGGGACGAGCGACCCGACGTGCAGCTTCACCTGCCGCTTCAACCTGCGATAACACCGAGCGGGCGTGATCAAGAAAGGCGCGACCCGCCGGTGTCAGGTCGATACCGCGGGCTCTTCGCGTCAGGAGTTCGGCACCCACCTCGTCTTCAAGATCTCGAATCTGCCGACTCAACGAAGGTTGCGACGTGTGCAGCATTCGCTGTGCTGCCAGCGTCAGACTTCCCGAGTCGGCAACCGCGACGAAGTAACGAAGATGTCGTAATTCCATTTTCAATTCCCATGCTTGTAAAGCATTGCTCCCAGCTTAACAAAGTATGCTGCAGCCGCGCTACTAATAGCTCCCTTCGCGATCTAACTAGGTGATTTGAGCTTTGCAGAATGACCTGGCGGGGCGCGAGTTAGCCATGCCTAGGCTATATGGCTCTGAATCAAGGGAGGTAGCGCTATGAGTTCACCAGTTGTTTTGATTACCGGAGCGCTGACCGGCATCGGTCGCGCCACGGCCATGGCCTTCGCGCGTGAAAAGGCGCGGGTCGTTGTTTCCGGTCGACACGATGATGAAGGTCAGAAGCTAGCCAAGGAACTGCGCAACCTCGGCACTGAGGCCGAATTTGTGCGCACCGACGTGCGGCATGAAGAGGAAGTCAAGACCCTCGTCGACAAGGTCATCGCTCGTTTCGGTCGCCTCGACATCGCCGTCAATAACGCTGGCACCGTCGGCACGCCCGGTTCGGCTGCCGATGTAACCCCGGAGAGTTATCAAGCCATCTTCGACACGAATGTGCTTGGTGTGCTTCTGTGCATGAAGTACGAGATTCGGGCCATGCTTCGGCAAGGCAAAGGTAGCATTGTCAACATCTCGTCTTCGTACGGCAAAGTGGGCGGCCCGACCGCGGCGGTGTATGTCGGCAGCAAGCACGCTGTGGAAGGCATCACGAAGTCTGCGGCCATCGAACTCGCCGGCACAGGCGTTCGTGTCAACATCGTTGGCCCTGGGCCGACGGAAACGGGGATGTTCAACCGGTTTGCGCAAACGAAGGAAAACAAGGCAAATTTCCTCGAGACACACATTCCTACCAAGCGCATGGGAACGCCCGAAGAGATTGCAAATGCCATCGTGTTCATTGGGTCTGACAAGGCCTCTTACATCATCGGTGCATCCCTGGCGGTGGATGGAGGGATGCTCGCGGGCTAATTTTGGAGCCAAGAAGCAAAACGACCAAATCACATAAAAAGGAGAATCTCAAATGTCCGAAACAACTCAGATGGCTGAAATAACGAAGACTACACCCGAACAAAACAGGGTCCTTGTCATGGAAGCGTTCGACACACTCTTCAACAAGCGCGATTATGCTGCGGCAGAACGATTCTGGTCGCCGGACTACATTCAACACAGCGCTCATATCGCACCTGGTCGTGAGGGTCTGTTCAATCTCATCAAGGGCGTCCCACCAACGTTGAAGTACGAACCGGGAATGATTGTGGCCGAGGGAGACCTCGTGATCGTGCACGGGCGATTTTCGAACCTCGGCCTCCCTGTGAACTGGATTGCCGCAGATATCGTGCGCATTCAAAACGGAATCCTTGTGGAGCATTGGGACGTCATTCAGGATGAAGCGACGGAAGAACAGTCAAAGAGCGGCCGTCCCATGTTCGGAAAGACTTTCCCAACATACCAATGAGTTGCAGCACGGGAAGTTCGTTACAAGTCAGTAACAGGAGGTGAGCAATGCCGAATCGAAACCGGGTTGGAGAGACAAGTGCGAGCAATTACACACACGAAACAGTCCCGACAAACTTTGTTGAGGCCAATGGAGTCCGTTATGCCTACCGTCGTTTCGGCAAGGCGGGAACCATTCCGCTGCTCTTTCTGGAGTACTTCAACTCCAACATGGACGGATGGGATCCCGCCGTAACCAACAGCCTCGCTCGGGATCACGAGGTGATTCTGTTTGACAATGCGGGCGTTGGGGCTTCGGGAGGAGAAACACCTTCCACCGTAGCGGAGATGACGCGCGATTGCGTTAGTTTTTGCCGCGCACTCAGCCTCAAGGCGATTCATGTGGTGGGCTTCTCGCTGGGTGCGATGATTGCGCAGCAGCTAACCCTAGAACACCCTCACCTCATCCAGCGCCTGATCTTGTTAGGCACAGGGCCTCGTGGTGGAGAAGGGATGACTTTCACAGAACTCTCGTCTGAAGAACAGGCGGATCCAGTTGCGTTTTTGCTGGCAGCATTCTTCTCACCCTCCGAGGCGAGCCAAGCGGCTGGTCGCGATTATATGAAGCGACTCGAAGCGCGCAAGCAGGATCGTGACCTTCCTGTGTCCAGGAACTCGGCCGTCGCACAGCTCGCCGCGATTAGAGAATGGGGAACCATACCCGCGACCGGCCGTTACGCCAGCCTCAAGAACATCACACATCCGACACTCCTAGTTCACGGCAATAAAGACATCGTAGTGACACCGATAAACGCTTTCATTCTGGCGGAGCATCTGCCAAACGCTCAGCTCATCATGTACCCGGATTCAAATCATGGAGCGCAGTATCAACACAGAAAAACGTTCCTGGAGCACGTAAAGATCTTCTTGAGCGACGGAGATTCGGTGGTACCCGACCAGGACTCGATCAAGTCTTCTGTCGCGTAGGCAGGATAGAAAAAAGTTGTGACGAGAGTGGAGACCACTCGCGAAAGGAAAATTTAATGAACAACGTAAGGGAGAAAAATAAACGGCTTGTTTTGGACGCTAAGACCCTGCTGCTCGAATTCCTCGCCGCCGTCACGCACGGCCAAGACGCCGCCGCCCTGTTCGCCGAGGACGGGGCGCTCGAACTGCCGTTCTTGCATTCGGTGGGCATCCCCTGGCGCCACCAGGGTCGCCAGGCGATCCGCGAGCTCCAAGACAGCCTCGCCGGGCTCTATCTAGACTTGGCCTTCAAGCCCGAGGACACCCACGTCCTGATCGACACCCCGGAGCAGGTGTTCGCCGAATACATGGCCCACCCGACGGCGAAGGCGACCGGGCGCACCGTCCATCATCTATTTACTGGCCGTCTCGTGGCCGAGAACGGCCAGATCAAGCTGCTGCGGGAGTCTCTGAATCCGGTCGCGGTGGCCCAGGCCCTCCTGCCCGGCGGCGTCAAGGACCTGCCCGATCCGGAGAAAGAGATCTTCTCGCTCCCCCCGGACTACCGGAGCTGAAGTCCGCTCTGAGGGATGCTCGCGGGGCGATTCAAGCTCGGCATCCAGATGGGACTTCTCATAAATAACCGCTTGGAGGGGAGAATGGTTCAGGACACAAAAAAGGTGCTTGTGACGGGCGCATCAAGAGGAATTGGCCGCGCGACGGCAGCGGCGCTTGCCAGGGCC